>JAYSXE010000269.1:0-2570 GCA_043717565.1 Burkholderiales bacterium
CCCATCTGCGCGCAGGTGGACCAGGCCAGCGAGACCTTGATGCTGATGCGCGTCATCATCACCAGCGCGGCCACGACCGCGGTGGTGCTGCCCGCCACCGCCAAGAGGGCCTGCGCCGCCGGTACATCGGCCACCAGCGTGCCCAGGCGGATGAGCAGGAAGCCGCCCAGGTTCACGACACCGGCGTGCAGCAGCGCCGACACCGGCGTCGGCGCCTCCATCACCTGGATCAACCAGCCATGCACCGGCAGCTGCGCGCACTTCAGCAGCGCACTGGCGACGAAGAGCAGCGCCGCGGCTTGCAGCGCGCCCGGCATCGCCGGCAGTGCAGCGGCGGCGCGCACCGCTTGGTCGATTTCGAGCGTACCGAGTTGCCGTCCCACCAGCACGACGGCAGCGACCAGGCACAGATCTGCGACCCGGCTGGCGATGAATTTCTTGTGCGCAGCAATCAGCGCCTGCGGCCGCCGATCAAAGAAGGTCAACAGGCCGTGCAGCGCCAGGCTGGTGGCAATCCAGGCCGCCGTCAGCACCAGCAGGTTGTTCGCCAGCACGAGCAAGGTCACCGCTGCCAGCGTCAGCATCAGGCTGCGCAGGTAACGCGGTTGGCCGCCCTCGCCGTCAAGGTAAGGCTGCGAGTAGCGCACGATGACCCAGCCGAGTGCGGCCACCAGCAGCAACATCACGCCACCGAGGGCGTCGCTGCGCAGGCTCAAGTGCAGCGCCCCCGCGTCGCCCAGCGTCAGCAGCGCCGGGCCGCGCACCAGACCGGCCCCGCCGGCCACCAGCCACAGCAGCGAAGCCAGCGCGGCGCCGACAGCCAGCGTCGAACACTGCCGTGCCCACCACCAACGCCGCTCATTGGCGGCTGCCGGCCAGTGCGCCAGCGCAGCGGCCAGCAGGTAAGACAAGGGCGTGACGATCAGCAAGGCGATGCGCGCCGCCGGCATCTCGTGGAGCAGGGATTCCATCGTGGGCTTCCTCAGGTGTGGGCAAGTGCGAATGTGCCGCCGATCCACGTCCACGTAAAATTCATAGATTGGCACAATACGTTCTAAAAAACAGAACAACCGAACATGGCCCGCCTGAACTACCACCACCTGCACTACTTCTGGGCCGTGGCCCGCGAAGGGAACCTGACGCGGGCTGCCACCCTCCTGCACGTTTCGCAATCGGCCTTGTCCACGCAGATCAAGCGGCTCGAGGACGAACTGGGCCAGGCGTTGTTCACGCGCACCGGGCGCACGCTGCAACTGACCGAGGCCGGACGCCTGGCGCTGGGCTATGCGCAAGACATCTTCGCTTCGGGCAACGAACTGGTGGCGCTGCTGCGCGACGGCATGCGACAGCAAAGGCAGGTTCTGCGCATCGGCGCCGTCGCCACGCTGTCGCGCAATTTCCAGGAGAACTTCATCAAGCCGCTGTTGACGCGCAACGACATCGAACTCGTGCTGCAGTCAGGCAGCCTGGAAGCGCTGCTTCCGCGGCTGCGCGTGCACGCGCTCGACCTCGTGCTGTCGAACCGCCGCGTCCATGCCGATGCCGACCACCCGTGGCGTTCGCGGAGCATCGCGCGCCAACCGGTCAGCCTGGTCGGCAAGCCGAGGCCCAAGCGACGGGCATTTCGTTTTCCTGAAGAACTGGCGGAAGTGCCCTTGCTGCTGCCCGGCCGTGACAGCGATGTCCGCGCCGGTTTCGACCTGCTGTGCGAGCAGCACGGCCTGCGCTGCCACGTGCTGGCCGAGGTGGACGACATGGCGCTGCTGCGCCTCCTGGCCCGCGACTCCGGCGCGGTGGCGCTGGTGCCGACCGTGGTCGTGCGCGACGAGTTGCAGAGCCGTCAACTGGTGGAGTACTGCGTCGTGCCGGATCTGGTGGAGACTTTCTATGCCATCACGGTCAAGCGCCACTTCGAGCCGCCGCTTCTGAAGGCGCTGCTCGGTCGTGACCAGGCCGACGTGCTGGGCATGGTTGGCTGAGCGCTTGAATGAGGCCCAGGGGGGCCGCTGCTACGATGCCGCGACGGTCCTCCACCTTGTCGAGTCGGCATGCACATCACGCTGCGTCACCTGCGTATCTTCGAAGCCGTCGCCGGCCACGGCTCGATCTCGCGTGCCGCCGGCGAGTTGCACCTCACACAGCCGGCGGTCTCGATGCAGATGAAGCAGCTCGAAGAGCAGATCGGCCTGCCGCTGTTGGAGCAGATCGGCCGGCGGATCTGTTTGACGGAGGCGGGCCAGATGCTGCGCGTGCATGCCCGTGACATTGCCGGTCGCATGGCGCACCTCAACGCTTCGATGGAGCAGTTCCGCGGCCTCGAGCGGGGCCTGCTGCGCCTGGCGGTGGTGTCCACCGCGAACTACTTCCTGCCGGCGTTGATCGCGGAGTTCAACGCACGCCACCCGGGGGTGCGCATCAGCCTGCAGGTGGGCAACCGGGCGTTCGTGCTGTCCGCGCTGGCCGACAGCAGCACCGACCTGGCCATCACCGGCCAGCCTCCCGATGGCGTCGACGTGGTGGCGCAGAACTTCAAGGACAACCCGCTGGTGGTCATCGCATCGCCGCGCCAC
>JAYSXE010000270.1:0-42050 GCA_043717565.1 Burkholderiales bacterium
ACCAATCAGCACGCCTTTTTCTTTGAGGTGTTTGACGCGGCCCAGGTCGCTAAAAACTTTTTCTTGTGCCTTTTCGCGCACCGAGCAGGTGTTGAACAAGATGAGATCGGCCTGCTCGACGTCCTGCGTGGGCTCGTAGCCCTGCGCGGCGCGCAGCACGTCGGCCATCTTGTCGGAGTCGTACTCGTTCATCTGGCAGCCAAAGGTGCGGATGAAGACCTTCTTGCCGGGCAAGGCAGGGCTGATGTCGCTGCTGACCATGCTGTCGGCTGATTTCTCGGGTGCCGTCATCGCGGGCTCCAGGTTTGTGCGTCGGCGTTGAATTGCCAGCTGTTGGCTTGTTCGGGGGTTGCGGGCCAGGGGCGGCGCGCCAATTCGGCGGGTGTCAGCACCCAGACGTCCAGCAACTGGCCCATGCCGTCCAGCGTGTAATGCACGGCCATGCGCTGGCCGGCCAGCGCGCCTGAGAGCAACAGCAAGTTGTTGGGCCCGCGGATGCGTGCGCCGGGCGCCAGCCGGGCCGCCCTTTGGTTCAGCAGCACATCGGGTGGCAGCGTCACCACCAGTTCGCCGCGCAGGGCGGTGGCTGGGAAAGGCCGCGCTGCCGGCGACTGTGCGGTGGCGGGGAAAGCCGAGCCGAATGCCACAGCGCCCAGCAGGGCCATCAGGCCGCGGCGCGGCGGCAGGGGTACACAGCGGGGCATGGTGGTCATCCAGGGGCTGTGGAAGTAAAAGGCCCGAGGTGTCGAACCTCGGGCCTGCTTGTTTTGGTGGCGCTTCAGGGATTTGAACCCCGGACCTGCGGATTATGATTCCGTCGCTCTAACCAGCTGAGCTAAAGCGCCTGAGCCCGACATTATAACGAGACCGCGCCCTCCGCAGATTGAGCAAGCCGAATCGGCTTGCAAGGCCTGTGGTGCCTGGCACGGCACAACTGGCGCACAGCGCATCACGCATGTTCAGTTTTCTGAAGAAGAAGTTTTTTGGCGGCAGCGCGGAAGCGGAGCCGGCAGCCGCACAGGCGCCAGTGTCCGCGGAGGCGCTCGCGCCGCCCGCCACGCCCGCCCCGCCCGCAGTGGTGCCTGTCGCCGAAGGCGCGCCGGCTGCGGCGCTGGTTTCATCGACGGCCGTGGCCGCGCCCGCAACCCCTGCGGACGCGCCGCCGGCCGCCGAACCCAACCGGGGTTCGTGGCTCGCGCGTCTGTCTCAGAGCTTGCGCAAGACTGGCGCCGGCATCGCGCAGGTCTTCACGGGCACGCGCATCGACGACGCGCTGTACGAGGAACTGGAGTCGGCCCTGCTGATGGCGGACACCGGGGTCTCGGCCACGGAATTCCTGTTGCAGGACTTGAAGCGCCGGGTGAAGGAGCACAAGGCCGCTGACCCGGCCGCCGTGAAGGCGCTGTTGATCGATGCCATCACCGAATTGCTGCTGCCCTTGCAACGGCCGCTGGCCATCGGCGCGGCCAGCCCCACGGTGATCATGGTGGCGGGTGTGAACGGCGCTGGCAAAACCACCAGCATCGGCAAGCTCACGCGCCACCTGGCCCAGGCCCGCTGCAAGGTGCTGCTGGCGGCGGCCGACACCTTTCGCGCCGCAGCGCGTGAACAACTGGCCGTGTGGGCCGACCGCAACCAGGTTGAAATCGTCAGCCAGGAGGGCGGCGACCCGGCGGCCGTGACCTTTGACGCCGTGACCGCCGGCCGTGCGCGCCATTGCGACGTGGTGATCGCCGACACCGCCGGCCGCCTGCCCACACAGGCGCACCTGATGGACGAGTTGAAGAAGATCCATCGCGTCATCGGCAAGGCGCAGGAAGGCGCCCCGCACGAAGTGCTGCTGGTGGTGGACGGCAACACCGGCCAGAACGCCCTGGCGCAGGTGAAGGCGTTCGACGCCGCACTGGGGCTCACCGGCCTGATCGTCACCAAGCTGGACGGTACGGCCAAGGGTGGTGTGCTTGCCGCCATTGCGCGCTGGGGCCAGACGCAGCAGCGCGTGGTGCCGGTCTATTTCATCGGTATCGGTGAAAAGTTGGAAGACCTGCAGACCTTTGATGCGCGGGAATTTGCGCAGGCGCTGCTGGGGTAGTGGCGACGGCCCGCGGGGGTGCTTGAGCGTTGCCAGCGCGGCCGGCTCCGCGGCCCATAACCTGCGAATTCCTGTGATTCCCGAGCGCAATGCGCTGTCAACTGCTCTGCAAACGACCCGCAGTGGCTGCCCGTTTGTAGGTGGCAAAGTCGATCGGTGGCCGCGCTGACGAAACGCTGAGCGGGTATTCCCCCGCCGCGCCCTGCGCTGCTTCTGCGCTGTACGGTGCCGCGAGATCCGCTACATGCGGGTGGCTGTTGTCAGCCTCGGCGTCGGCAACCGCTTCGGCCAGCAGCCCCGCGTTGGCATTGGCCTCTTCCAGCGCCTTGGCCCGGGCCTTGCGTTCGGCCAGCATGGGCGCGATGGTGCGGCGCACCTCGGCCACGTTGGGCAGCGACTCTTCGTGCCAGATGTGCACGGTGATACCGGCTGCTTGCAGCACGCGGGCCATGCGTTCGCTGCGCTTCTTGCCGGCCGGCGTGTCGCGTCGGGTGCGCACGTCCACAGCAGCCAGCACCCTGAAGCGGCCGTCGCACAGCAGCAGGTCCACGTCAAGCATGCCGGTGCCGTGCATCCAGCCTTCGCGCTGGTCGCGCGGTGGCAGGCGTATGAAGCGCAGCAACTGTACGTGGGCCAGCACCTCGGCACGCGGAAAAGACTCGCGCAGCAGCCGGTAGGCCTTGCGTTCGATGGTGCCCAGCACCAGCGCGGCCTGCGGCTGCGGCGTGGGTGACGCATCGGCGGCTGAGCCCTGTACCGACGTCAACGCCGAACGGCCGACTGGCAACCCTGCCGGTTCAGCGCAGCGGCCCAGCCACCACAACCACACCGCGCCCAGCACCAGCACTGCCAGCATCAGCAGCGGCAGCCAGAGCGTGGGCAGCGTGTGTTGCGACAACGACATGGGGTGAGGTGCTGTGCCTGATCGACTGGGAATGGGCCCTGGCTGGTGGCGTTGTGCGGGTCAGCGCGGCATGCCCGGGAAACCGCCGCCGCCCATCCCGCCCATGCCACCCATGCGTTTCATCATCTTCATCAGGCCGCCGCCCTTCATCTTTTTCATCATGCCCTGCATCTGGTCGAACTGGTTCAGCAGCCGGTTCACTTCCTGCACGTGCACGCCGGCACCGGTGGCAATGCGGCGCTTGCGGCTGGCCTTGATGAGTTCGGGTTTGCGGCGCTCCAGCGCCGTCATCGAGCAGATGATGCCTTCCATGCGCTTCACGTCGCGCTCGGCCTTGCCCATGTCGGCGCCAGCGGCCTTGGCCGTCAGCTGGCTGGGCAGCTTGTCCATCAGGCTGGACAGGCCGCCCATCTTCTTCATCTGGGTGATCTGCGACAGAAAGTCGTTCAGGTCGAAACCGCTACCAGACTTGACCTTGTCGGCCAGCTTCTGCGCGGCCTCGATGTCCACGCCCTTCTGCACCTCTTCGACCAGCGCCACGATGTCGCCCATGCCCAGCACGCGCCCGGCATGGCGTTCGGCGTCGAAGACTTCCAGGCCGTCGATCTTCTCGGAGATGCCGGCAAACTTGATGGGCGCGCCCGTAATCTGTCGCACCGACAGCGCCGCGCCGCCGCGTGAATCGCCGTCCATCTTCGTGAGGATGACGCCGGTCAGGGGCAGCGCGTCCTTGAAGGCCTTGGCCGTGTTGACCGCATCCTGGCCCTGCATCGCGTCCACGACGAACAGGGTCTCCACAGGGTTCAGCGCCGCATGCAGCGCGGTTATCTCGGCCATCAGCTCGGCGTCGATGCCCAGGCGGCCGGCGGTGTCGACCAGCAGCACGTCGAAATAGTGGCGCCGCGCATGGTCCAGCGCGGCCAGGGCGATGTCACGCGGCTTCTGGCCGGCGTCGGACGCAAACCATTCGGCGCCGGCCTGTGCCGTCACCGTCTTAAGCTGTTCGATGGCCGCCGGGCGGTAGACGTCGGCCGACACCGTGAGCACCTTCTTCTTGCGCTTGGTGATCAGGTACTTCGCCAGCTTGGCGGTCGTGGTGGTTTTGCCGGCGCCTTGCAGGCCCGCCATCAGGATCACCGCCGGCGGCTGGGTGGCCAGGTTCAGCTCGGCCACCGGCCGCAGCGCGGTGCCGGGCTCGCCCGGTTCGCCCATGGTGGCAGCCAGTTCCTTGTGCACGATGCCCACCAGCGCCTGGCCGGGGTTCAGCGAGCCCGCCACCTCCTGGCCCAGCGCTTTTTCCTTCACGCGGGCGATGAAGTCGCGCACCACGGGCAGGGCCACGTCGGCCTCGAGCAGGGCCATGCGCACTTCGCGCAGCATGTCCTGCACGTTGCTTTCGGTGATGCGCGCTTGTCCGCGCATCGTCTTGACCATCCGTGACAGCCGGTCGGTGAGGGTGGTGGCCATAGGGGGTTTGCTCAGGGCTGCGCCGGGAACGCGGCGCGCGCGGTCAGTACACTGTCGACATGATTCTATCGACCGCACCCACCATGCTAGGTCCTTCGGGGCCCTGGCCTGTTGTGGTGGTGGCTGTCATTTTGTATCTGTTGGCAGCGGCGCCGGTGGCCGCACTGCGCCGCTTTGCGGTGGCAGCGTTCCTGGGCGCCTTTGTGCTGCACACGCTGCTGCTGTTGATTGACATCACAGGGCTGGGCCAGCCCGAGCTGGGCGCGCGCCTGGGCTTCGGGCCTGTGCTGTCGATGACGATGTGGCTGGTGATTGCGGTCTATGCCGTGGAAAGCCGCATGCTGCCGTTGCCGGTGGTGCGCCAATGGCTCGGTCTGCTGGGGGCCCTGGCGGTGGGCATTGCGGCCGCATTTCCCGGCGAGGCCAAGCGCGCAGCCACGGCGCTGGCGCCGCTGCACTTCGCGCTGGGCGTGGGTTCTTATGCGCTCTTCGGTGCTGCGGTGCTGCATGGCCTGATGCTGGACGCCGCCGAGCGGCGCCTGCGCGCCGGCCTGGCCGGCAACGCGGAAAACCGCCCGGTCGGCATGCCGCTGCTGCAACTTGAACGGCTGACCTTCAATTTTGTTGCCGCGGGTTTTGCGGCGCTCAGCGCCACGCTGGCACTGGGTCTGATGACCAGCGGTCCCTGGCGCTTCGAACACAAGACGGTGTTCGGCATCCTGGCCTGGCTGGTGTTTGCGGCCTTGCTGGCGGGCCGCCATTGGCAGGGCTGGCGGGGCCGCCGTGCCACGCGCTGGTTGTATGCCGGCGCCGCGCTGTTGCTGCTGGCCTATGCCGGCTCGCGCTTCGTGCTCGAGGTTCTGCTGGGCCGCTGATGCCGCCGCGGCCCGCGCCGGTGTCTTTTGTGCCTGGGTTGTTCCGGGCTTCCAGTTCCAGCGCCAGGCTTTCACGCGCAACATGAATGGGTAGACGATGAAGTATGTGCTGGTGCTGGTGGTGGTGTTGGTGGCTGCCTGGGTGCTGATGGGCCGTGGCCGGGGGCGTGGCCGTGCCGCCAAGTCTGATGAAGCGTCCAAAAAGACAGCCGACAGCGCCGCCGCGGCGGGCGGCAAACCCGGTGCCGCTGCCCCGCAAACCATGGTGGCTTGTGCGCACTGCGCCGTGCACCTGCCCCGAGCCGAGGCGGTGGCTGACGCGCAGGGCCGGTTGTTCTGTGACGAAGCCCACCGCTTGGCCGGGCCGCGCTAGGTTCGCCGGGCCTTGCCGATGAGCCTGGGCCAAGCTGGTGCCTGATTCTTCTGTGCCCCCGGTGGACCGCCGCAGCCCAGACCGGCGCGGCGGCGAACGCCGCGCGGTCGACCGCCGACGTCCCACCGGCCGGCGCCGCATCGATTCGCAGTTCGGCTCCTCCGGTGTTGACTCATCGCCCGGCGGTGATTCCTTCTTCGACCCCGGCTGGCTGTCCGCGGGTGACGCTGCGCGACAGGAACGGTCGTTCGCACGCAGCGTGCGCCGTTCGCTGTCGGCGCAGGGCCATGCGCTGGCGCGGGTCTACCGCACCTACGCAGCGGCACGCGCGGCCATCGGCCTGGGGCTGGTGGTGGTGCAGGGCGTGGCCAGCCTGATCGGGTCGCGCGGCTCCGAATGGCTGGTGATGGTGTCGCTGGCCTACGCCCTGCAGGCTGTCACCCTGTGGCTGCTGCCCAGTTTCAGCCCGCTGGCTGAACCGCAGACTGACCGCGCCAAGCGGCGCCGCCAATGGCTGGTGACGATTGGCGTGGACCTGCTGGCCTTCACCGTGCTTCATCTGCTGGAAGGCGGTTCTCTGTTCAATTACGGCGCCCTGCTGGTGTTGCCGGTGCTGATGGCGGGCGTGTTCACGTCGCGCTTGCTGGCGCTGGGCACCGCTTCTGGCGTGGCCTTGCTGCTGCTGATGGTGGCCTGGCGCACCGCGCCGGCGCAGGAACTGCCCGCACTGATGCTGCAGACGGGTCTGGCCGGCCTGGGCCTGTTCATCATCACCTTGTTGTCCGGCGAACTGGCGGCGCGGCTGATCCGCGAAGAACTGTCGGCCAAGGACAGCCTGGAACTGGCACGACAGCAGGCGCAGCTGAACCGGTTGGTGATCGAAGAAATGGCTGACGGTGTGCTGGTGGTCGACCCGCAGTTGCGTGTGCGTGCGGCCAACCCGGCGGCGCGTGCTTTGCTGGTGCTGGATGGTCTGAGCCCGCCGGCACCCTTCATGCTGCACGAGCGGGCGGCATGGTCGGCCCTGCAGCAGGCCGTGAAAGGCGCCATGGCACAAGGCCAATGGCCCGAGGCCGGCCGTGACATGGTGCTGGATTTTGGTGATGGCCACGTGCGCACGCTGCGCATGCGCGTGCGTTTCATGCGCAGGCCCTCGCTCGACGGCGCCCCAGGGCCCGCGGCACCGCCGGCCGACACCACGGGCGACGGCTTTGCGGTGCTGCTGCTGGAAGACCTGCGCACGCTGCAGGCCCGCATCCGCCAAGAAAAGCTGGCGGCCATGGGTCGGGTGTCGGCAGGCATCGCGCATGAAATCCGCAACCCGCTGGCCGCCATTTCGCAGGCCAACGCGTTGCTGCTGGAAGACAGCCTGGCCCCTGGCCAGCAGCGGCTGGCGCAGATGGTGGCCGACAACGTTGCACGGCTGAAGCGGCTGGTGGACGATGTCATGGAAGCAGCACCGGGCATGCCGGCCCACGACCGCGTCATCGACGTGCAGCAAACCGTGGCCCAGGACGCAGCAGACTGGGCCCGCACGGTGGGCTTGCCGATGGGTGCCGCAAGCCGCTTGCAGGTTGAAATGGGCAGCGCGCCGCTGGGGGTGCTGTTCGACCCCGAGCACCTGCGCCGTGTGCTCGTGAACCTGCTGGACAACGCGCACCGGCACGCCAGCACCGACGCCGGCGCCATCCTGCTGCGGTTGCGCTTGCGTGACGAAAAAACAGTGGAGTTGTCGGTGTTCAGCGATGGCCCGCTGATACCACCCGACATCGAGCGCTTCCTCTTCGAACCCTTTTTTTCCACGCGCAGCAGGGGCACCGGACTGGGCTTGTATATTTGCCGCGAACTGTGCGAACGCTATGGCGCCAGCATCGAATACAACCGCCGCGCCGCGTCAGAGCGTCTGCGCAATGAGTTTGTCGTGACCCTGCAGCACCGAACATGGCCCGACCCCGCCAGCACCCTGGCCTTTGAACCGCAGGCCCGGCCATGATCGCCCCCATCAACGCACGCCTGTTGGTCGTCGACGACGAACCCGACCTGCGCACGCTGTACGAGCTGACCCTGGTGCGCGAAGGTTATGACGTCGAGAGCGCCAGCACGGTCGAGGAGGCCTGGGCCCTGCTGCAAGAGCGTGGTGCCGGTGGCTACCAGCTGGTCATCACCGACATGCGTTTGCCCGACGGCACGGGTCTGGACCTGTTGCGTCGGCTGGACGGGGCCGGCCGCAACGAAAAAGCAGTGGTGATCACGGCTTACGGCTCGCCAGAAAACGCCGTCGAAGCGCTGAAGGCGGGCGCCTATGACTACCTGACCAAACCGGTGGACCTGCGCCAGTTTCGCGCCGTCATTGCCTCGGCTATCGGGCGGTCGCCCGCTGCCGCGGCGAGCGGGCCCGCTGATGCGGCGGGCAACACCAAGGTGCACAGCCCTTCGGCCGACGCCCTGGCCCGCATCGTGGGCCAGTCGACGGCCATCCAGCAGGTCAGGGCGCTGGTGGCCAAGGTGGCACGCAGCATGGCGCCGGTGCTGGTGCACGGTGAATCGGGAACCGGCAAGGAACTGGTGGCGCGCGCCATCCATGGCTGTTCACCCCGCGCCAGCGGGCCTTTCGTGGCCGTGAACTGCGGCGCCATCCCTGAACAGTTGCTCGAGTCCGAGTTCTTTGGCTACCGCAAGGGCGCCTTCACGGGCGCCGCTGAAGACCGCGATGGCTTCTTCCAGGCCGCGCAGGGCGGCACGCTGTTTCTGGACGAGATCGGCGACCTGCCGCTGCTGATGCAGAGCAAGCTGCTGCGCGTCATCCAGGAACGCGCCGTGCGCCCAGTGGGTGCGGTGGCCGAGGTGCCCACCAACGTGCGCCTGGTCAGTGCAACGCACCGCGACCTGGGTCAAGAAGTGCAAGCCGGCCGTTTTCGGCAAGACCTGTTCTACCGCTTGAACGTCATCCGCATCGGTGTGCCGGCGCTGCGCGAGCGCATGGGCGACCTGCCCGGCATCTGTGCGCATGCGTTGGCCCGCATCGCGCGGGACGCGGGGGTCACGCCCGTGCCCCAGCTGACATCCGAAGCGATGCAGCAGCTGCTGGCCTACCGGTTCCCAGGCAACGTTCGCGAGCTCGAAAACCTGCTGCACCGGGCCCTGGCCATGGCCAACGGGCCCGACATCGGTTGCGATGAACTGGGCCTGAGCAGCGAGATGCTCCAAGACAGCGGCTATGACTCGGGCTTTGCCGTCTTGACGCTGCCGGGCCTGGGCCTGGCTGCACCGGCAGAGCCCGCAGGTGCGGGGCTCGCGGTGGACATTCCGATCGGGCTGCCGGAACCAGCGTCAGCACCCCTGCCGCAGGCCCCTGCCGCGTTGGCGCCGCCGGCGGCGCTGCCGACCGATCTGGCGCGGTATCTGGACGACGTCGAACGCAACATCCTGGAACGGGCGCTGGACCGTTACCGCTACAACCGCACCGCGGCAGGGGCCAGCCTGGGCCTTTCGCTACGACAGATGCGGTATCGCATGGCGCGGTTGGGCATTGGCACCGCCGACAACGACCGCGGCGACCCGGCGGGCTGAGCGGCCATGCCCAGACGGTGTGCCTGGTCGGGTGGCTGGTGGCAGGCGGCGGTGCACCGCCCCAGCCCCAACTTCGGCCCGCGGCCGGCCAACACCGCGGTGACGCTGGCGGTGGTGCACGCCATCAGCCTGCCCCCTGGTCAGTGGGGAGGCCCTGCAGTCGAGCGCTTCTTCACCAACACGCTGGACCCGAAGGCGCATCCGTACTTCCAGGGCATCAAGGACCTGCGGGTATCGGCGCACTTCTTTGTGCGCCGCAGCGGGCGCGTGCTGCAGTTCGTGTCTTGCGACCAGCGCGCCTGGCATGCTGGCCTGTCGCATTGGCAGGGCCGCGACAATTGCAACGACTGGTCCATCGGCATCGAACTGGAAGGCCTGGATGGCCTGCGGTTCGAGCAAGCGCAGTACGTCGCGCTGGCGCGGCTGCTGGGCCTGTTGTCGAACCGCTACGGTTTGACCGAAGTGGTGGGCCACGAACACATCGCGCCAGGCCGCAAAGGCGACCCCGGCCCGGGCTTTGACTGGCGGCGACTGCGCCGCTATATGGGTGCAGCGCAGCCGCGTCTGGCGCCCTGCCTGCGGGCGTGATGCAAGCGGGGTGCGGCTTGGCGCTGTTTTTCGGCCGGATGGGCCCGTCGACCGTGGCTTTTGCGGCTGCGATGCTGTACCCGCGCGGCGTTTAGGCAGGGGCGGCAGCAGCACCCAGGGCCAGCGGCTGAACCGGGCCTGCAGCCGTGCTTTTCAGCCTGTCAAGTCTTTCAAGGTGAAGACCCGCCAACGCTAGCGGTAGTGGCTTGTCCTGTCCCGTAGCACCAGATATAGTGTCCTTCGGGTGTCACAGTCTTGCGTCAGACAACACGCCCAGCGACACCAACAACACCGCATCAGCAGCAGACAACCTGGCAGGCCATCAGTGTTTCATTTCAACATGGTCGTGTGCCCGTTGTTCCGATGCTTGGGTGACCCCTTGGGTCTGCTTGGGCGGCGGTTTTCGCCGCCCCTCGTGCGCCAGCCACGGCCCGGCGTGATCGGCACGCGCCGCACCTGCGCGCCGCGCCAGCCAGCTGGCGGCGCGCGACGAACGCCAAGCACCGCGGGCTGACCCTGCGCCGGGCCCACGGCCCCGCATTTCGGACCTGATTTCTGTTGTCGCACTTCGGTGCGGCAACCATCCAGACAACATTTGCCACCAATAACGAGGGGATTGAATGCAGATTTCACCTAGCACCATGTCGACGACCATGCCACTGCCGCGCGGCAGTGAGGCTTCCGCGACAGACCTGGCTTCGGCAAACTATGCGGGCTACCAGATCATCAGGCGCAATGGCGCCGTGGTGGGTTTTGAGCCAAACAAGATCGCTGTGGCCTTGATGAAGGCTTTTCTGGCGGTGCACGGCACCCAGGGTGCTGCTTCGGCCAGCGTGCGCGAAACGGTGGAACGCCTGACCGAAACCGTCGTGCGCGCGCTGTTGCGCTCGCGGCCGGGTGGCGGCACCTTCCATATTGAAGACGTGCAGGACCACGTTGAGCTGGGGCTGATGCGCAGCGGTCACCACGAAGTGGCGCGGGCCTATGTGCTGTACCGCGAACGCCGCACGCAAGAGCGTGCCCGCCAGGGCCA
This sequence comes from Burkholderiales bacterium, assembly GCA_043717565.1. Classification (GTDB taxonomy): domain Bacteria; phylum Pseudomonadota; class Gammaproteobacteria; order Burkholderiales; family Burkholderiaceae_C; genus Rubrivivax. The sequence continues at coordinate 10,903 of JAYSXE010000270.1, forward strand.
GGCCGTGGCACCCAAGCCGGCCGAGCTGCATGTCATCGAGCACGGCCAGCGCGTGCCGCTGGACGCGAACCACCTGCGTTCCCTGGTGGAATCGGCTTGTGTCGACTTGGGCGCCGATGTGCAGGCCGAGCCCATCCTGGCCGAGACCCGCCGCAACCTGTACGACGGCGTGCCGATGGACGAGGTCTACAAGGCCGCCATCATGGCTGCCCGCACGCTGATTGAAAAGGAACCGTCGTACACCCGCGCCACGGCCCGTTTGCTGCTGCACACCATCCGCCGCGAAGTGCTGGGCGGCGAAGTTACACAGGAACAGATGGGTGAACGGTATGCCGAATACTTCGGTTCCTTCATCAAGAAGGGCGTGCAAGCCGAACTGCTGGACGACAAGCTGCTGCAGTTCGACCTGCCCCGGTTGGGCGCCGCGCTGAACGCCTCGCGCGACCTGCAGTTCGACTACCTGGGCCTGCAGACGCTGTACGACCGCTACTTCCTGCACATCGACGAAGCCCGCATCGAAATGCCGCAGGCTTTCTTCATGCGCGTGGCCATGGGCTTGGCGCTGGGCGAGATCGACCGCGAGACGCGTGCCATCGAGTTCTACAACGTGCTGTCCAGCTTCGACTTCATGAGCAGCACGCCCACACTGTTCAACAGCGGTACGCGCCGCAGTCAGCTCAGCAGCTGCTACCTGACCACCGTGGCCGACGACCTGGACGGCATCTACGAGGCGCTGAAGGAAAACGCCCTGCTGTCCAAATTCGCCGGCGGTCTGGGCAACGACTGGACCCGCGTGCGCGCGCTGGGCAGCTACATCAAGGGCACCAACGGCAAGAGCCAGGGTGTGGTGCCTTTCCTGAAGGTTGTCAATGACACGGCCGTGGCCGTCAACCAGGGCGGCAAGCGCAAGGGCGCCGTCTGCGCCTACCTGGAAAGCTGGCACCTGGACCTGGAAGAGTTCCTGGAACTGCGCAAGAACACCGGTGACGACCGCCGACGCACGCACGACATGAACACCGCCAACTGGATACCCGACCTGTTCATGCGCCGTGTGGTGGAAGGTGGCCCGTGGACCTTGTTCAGCCCCAGCACCTGCCCCGACCTGCACGACCTGTTCGGCAAGGAATTCGAAGCGGCTTACACCGCCTACGAAGCCAAGGCCGACCGCGGGGAGATCAAGCTCTTCAAGCGCGTCGAAGCCAAGGACCTGTGGCGCAAGATGCTGTCTATGCTGTTCGAGACGGGCCACCCCTGGATCACCTTCAAGGACGCGTGCAACGTGCGCAGCCCGCAGCAGCACGTGGGCGTGGTGCACTCTTCCAACCTGTGCACCGAGATCACACTGAACACCAGCGACACCGAAATCGCCGTCTGCAACCTGGGCAGCGTGAACCTGGTGCAACACCTGCGCGACGGCAAGATTGACCAGGACAAGCTCAAGCGCACGGTGTCCACCGCCATGCGCATGCTCGACAACGTCATCGACATCAACTACTACGCCGTCAAGAAGGCGCGCGACAGCAACCTGCGCCACCGCCCGGTGGGCCTGGGCATCATGGGTTTTCAGGACTGCCTGTATGAGCTGCACGTGCCTTACGCGAGCCAGGCTGCGGTGGAATTTGCCGACAGCAGCATGGAAGCCGTGTGCTACTTCGCCTACTGGGCCAGCACCGAACTGGCCGCAGAGCGCGGCCGCTACAGCAGCTACCGCGGCAGCCTGTGGGACCGTGGCATCCTGCCGCAGGACTCTCTGGACCTGCTGCGCGAAGCGCGGGGCGGCCACCTGGAGGTGGACCGCAGTTCGACGCTTGACTGGGCACCCCTGCGCGCACGCATCGCCGATCACGGCATGCGCAACAGCAACTGTGTGGCCATCGCCCCCACGGCCACCATCAGCAACATCATCGGCGTTGACGCGTCCATCGAGCCGAGCTTCGGCAACCTGTCGGTCAAGAGCAACCTGTCGGGTGAATTCACGGTCATCAACGAGTACCTGGTGCGAGACCTCAAGCGCCTGGGTCTGTGGGACGACGTGATGGTGATGGACCTGAAGCACTTTGACGGCTCGCTACGCCCGATCGACCGCGTGCCGGAAGATTTGAAGCGCCTGTACAGCACCGCTTTCGAAGTCGACGCCACGTGGTTGGTGGAGGCTGGTGCGCGCCGGCAGAAGTGGATCGACCAGGCGCAGTCGCTCAACATCTACATGGCCGGCGCTTCTGGCCGCAAGCTGGACGAAACCTACAAGCTGGCCTGGTTGCGCGGCTTGAAGACCACGTACTACCTGCGCACCACCAGCGCAACGTATTCCGAGAAGTCCACTGTGTCGCACGGCGCGTTGAACGCGGTGTCGATGGGCTCTGCATCAGGCGCGACTGCAGCACCGGCGCTGGCTTCCGAGCCCGCAACCGACATCAAGTTCTGTTCCATCGACGACCCTGGTTGCGAGGCCTGCCAGTAGTTCGCAGCGCACCGCGTGCGGCAGCCTGCGGTGCGCCATGAAGTCCGATTGAACGATTGATCTATTGATTTTTCAGAGCACTGCGATCCGCTCAAGCGATGCTCTGCTGCAACAACGAGTTGGCTCATCTGTCAACAGTGCTTGGTGTTCTTGCACAACACTCAGATAATAGAAACACACAGGATATAAACACTCATGTTGGTCTGGGAAGAAGACGTCAAAACCCCGTCGGTTCATTTGCCCAAACCCGCGGCCTCAATGGCTCGGGTTGAAGCGGCGCCGCAGTCACCGGTTGTGCATTCGCCGGTGTTGCATTCAGTGGCTGTACAACCCAGCCTGCAGCCCGCGGCTGCCGATCACTCCACGGTGCAAGTCGGCCGTGTGCCGCCCAGTGTGGCAATGGAATTGCCCGTGCCACAAGCTGTGGCCTCCACGCCTTCCAGCAGCATGCGTCGGGTGAATGCCGCCGACAAGCGCATCATCAACGGCCAGACTGATGTCAACCAGCTGGTGCCGTTCAAGTACAAGTGGGCATGGGAAAAGTATCTGTCCACCTGCGCCAACCACTGGATGCCGCAAGAAGTGAACATGTCGCGCGACATCGCGACCTGGAAAGACCCCAACGGTCTGACCGAAGACGAGCGCCGCATCATCAAGCGCAACCTCGGGTTCTTCGTCACGGCCGACTCGCTGGCTGCGAACAACATCGTGCTGGGTACCTATCGCCACATCACGGCCCCCGAGTGCCGGCAGTTTCTGTTGCGCCAGGCCTTTGAAGAGGCCATCCACACCCACGCATACCAGTACATCGTCGAGTCGCTGGGCTTGGACGAGAGCGAGATCTTCAATGCGTACCACGAGGTTTCGTCCATCCGCCAGAAAGACGAGTTCCTGATCCCGTTCATCGACGCGATCATGGACCCGCACTTCCACACCGGCACCCCCGAGACCGACCAGACGCTGTTGAAGAGCCTGATCGTTTTTGCTTGCCTGATGGAAGGGCTGTTCTTCTACGTGGGCTTCACGCAGATCCTGGCCCTGGGCCGCCAGAACAAGATGACCGGTGCTGCCGAGCAATACCAATACATCCTGCGCGACGAGTCCATGCACTGCAATTTCGGTATCGACCTCATCAACCAGATCAAGCTCGAGAACCCGCACCTGTGGACGGCCACTTTCAAGGCTGAAATCAAGGTGTTGTTTGAAAAAGCCGTTGAGCTGGAGTACCGGTACGCTGAAGACACCATGCCCCGGGGCGTTTTGGGCATGAACGCTTCAATGTTCAAGGGTTATCTCCGCTACATCGCCAATCGCCGCGCCACGCAGATCGGGCTGGAGCCCTTGTTCCCCAACGAGGAGAATCCCTTCCCGTGGATGAGCGAGATGATCGACCTGAAGAAGGAACGCAACTTCTTTGAAACCCGTGTCATTGACTACCAGACCGGCGGCGCGCTGGCCTGGGACTGAAGGCAATCAGCCCGCATGACCCGCACACCGCTTGGCAAGTCACGGCAATCACCCGCAGCGGCGGGTGGTGCAGGCTGTCTTGCCACAGCCCGATCAAGAATGACGAGCCAAGGCCGGCGCCAGACCGGACATCAGAACCAGGCTCGCAACCCCATTCACCTTACCAAGGCGACCGCCACTTGCCGAATTCGTCGGTACGTGGCTGACCATTGGGCGGTGAATCCCGGAACCGGCACAGTCGGCGCCGGGTTTTTTGTAACTTGATCCAAGGAGATCGTTATGGCAACTGCGAAAACTGCAAGCAAGGCCGCTCCGGCCAAGAAGGCAGCAGCAAAGAAGGCTGCACCTGCTAAGAAGGCCGCTCCGGCCAAGAAGGCTGCGCCTGCTAAGAAGGCTGCTGCCAAGAAGGCTGCACCGGCAAAGAAGGCTGCACCGGCAAAGAAGGCTGCTGCCAAGAAGGCCGCACCGGCCAAAAAGGCTGCTGCAGCTAAGAAGCCGGCTACCAAGAAGGCTGCTGCCAAGAAGGCGGCAAAGAAAGCAGCCCCTGCCGCACCTGCTGCCCCTGCCCCTGCGAAAACTACTTTGAATCCAGCGGCAGCTTGGCCATTCCCGACGGGCAATAAGCCCTGACGGGTATGACGCTGGGATCTCTGGGAAGCCGGAGATCCAAATGTCTTCTCAAAAGGCCTAGCATTGCTAGGCCTTTTTTATCTCAGATGCACGTAAGCGATTAAGCACAACTCTTATCTGGAGTGGCAAAGAAATGAATCCGTTTCTCGCCCGTCTCGATCACGAACTCCGTTCGCTTTCAAATACAGAGGCACGCGCACAGCTTGTGGCGAGGAGTGCAGGTTACTTGGCTCGAATTGGTGATTTTGAGAGTGCGAAGGCATCAATCAATCAAATTCGAAACGAATTTGGTGATGGCCGTAGCGGCCGAGTCACGATAGCCGTCATGATTGCGGAAGCATTGGTTTTTCATTACCAAAGTTTGGATTCGCGCGCGTTTGATCGCATCATTCGAGCTCAATTCTTGGGTCGATTTACCAACGATGAAGCGCTTGAGGCGGTTGCATCTGCTTGGCGCGCGCATTTTGAGTTTGATCACTCGAAGTTTCGCGAAATGTATTTGTCACTTGGGATTGCAATTCACAGAACGTCAACTGAAAACAATGAGGCGAATGCTCGGATTGCAAATGTTCTTTGCAAAGTCGCAACACTCTGTGGAGAAGAGGCATTAGCTAAAGCCTATTTCAAAAGTGGGCGCGAGTTTGCGTTGAAAGAAAAGGATCTAGCTAGTGTCGAAGCTATGCAGCACAACCGAGCTGCTTTTAGATTGGCATATGCTCGTTCAAGAATGTGCTTTCAAAGCCTTTCCAAAAGTGAAATTGACGAGATCCGCACTGACGTTGAAACTGCTAAGAGTCTCCAGAACTTATCTGGTGTCAAGGCGCTGTCTTCGTACATCGCACTGTGTGATGCTAGGATGCTCATCTTAGAGGAGCAGTTCGAAAGAGCGATTCAAGCGTTGAAGGCACTGCAAGAGAGCGGGCCATATCCGGAAGGTAGCTTCACAGTAGGTCTCATCAACTTGGAGATAATGTATTGCCTTGGTCGGATGAACAAAATCGATGACGTCCTTTCGTTGTTGGAGCCGAGTAGTGACATTGATCTTTCGAAAGTTGACTTCGATGAACGCCTTGTAGCCACCTGGATTCAGCGTCAACTGTCAGAAATAGACTCTCGGCTGGGCAATCCGGAGTTATCTGCATCTCGATTTGAGTCCGCATGCAAAGACTACGAGGAATCTTTAAGTGATCTCAAGCTGGGCCTTAGATCGGTCGCTGCAATTTTTCCAAGTTAAATTTTATTAAATCATCCGTTAATTAGACTATTCTAGACGCCGCTAACGACATGCAAATTCAGATCGCTATCCTCATGGGCTCCTCCAGCGACTGGGAAACCATGTCCCACGCCGCGGCCATACTCGATGAATTTGGTGTCGAATACGAGAAGCACGTGATCTCGGCCCATCGCATGCCAGACGAAATGTTCGCTTTTGCGGAACAGGCGGCGTCGAGGGGTCTGCGGGCCATCATCGCTGGTGCGGGTGGCGCGGCGCATTTGCCGGGCATGCTGGCGGCGAAGACCACGGTGCCGGTGTTGGGCGTGCCCGTTGCCAGCAAACACCTGCAGGGCGTGGACTCGCTCTACTCCATCGTGCAGATGCCCAAGGGCGTGCCGGTGGCCACCTTTGCCATCGGCGCTGCGGGCGCAGCCAATGCGGCTCTATTCGCGGTGGCTATGCTGGCCGTTGCCGGCGACACGCGCCTGCAGGCGCAACTCGCCGCATTCCGTCAACGGCAAACCCAGGCGGCCGTGTCGATGACCAAAGATCTCTTGTAAATGACTTCTTCGCCGTCCGTCGGTCTACCAGGTGAACAGAGCCCGTGCAGCGAGCCTGCTGGTGCCGCTGCACACGCCGCAGAGAACGGCGACGCACGGCATGCTGCCACCATGCTCCCGCCCGGCGCGTATGTGGGCGTCATGGGCGGGGGTCAGCTGGGCCGCATGTGGGTGCACGCCGCGCAGGCGGCAGGCTACCGCGCTGCGGTTCTCGAGCCCGACGCTGGCAGCCCTGCAGGTGCTGCTGCCGATCTGCACATCGCAGCGGGTTATGAAGTGGAAGACGCGCTTTCGCAGTTGGCCCGGCACTGCTCGGCGGTGACGACCGAGTTCGAAAACGTTCCTGCAGCGGCGCTGCGCCAGTTGCAGGCACTGGGTGTCAATGTCGCGCCGCCTCCCGCCGCCGTGCAGGTGTGCCAGCACCGCGCACGTGAAAAGGAAACGTTTGCGAGCGCCGGCGTGCCGTGCGCGCCCTACGCGCTGGTCTCCACTGCTGCTGAAGCTGCGTTACCCACCCACGCGGCCTTGCTGCCGGGCATCCTGAAGACCGCCACGCTGGGCTACGACGGCAAAGGCCAGCGGCGTGTGGACACTGCGGCCGACTTGAACAGTGCATTTGCAGCGCTCGGCCACGCCGCGTGTGTGCTGGAGCAACGCCTGCCGTTGCTGCACGAGATCAGCGTGGTGGTGGCGCGGGGTGCCGACGGCGCAGCTGTGCACCTGCCCGTGCAGCAGAACCTGCACCGGGATGGCATCCTGGCCGTCACCCAGGTTCCTGCACCCGACGTCGCCGCCAGCACGCAGCAGCAGGCCATTGACTGCGCGCTGCGCCTGGCTGCCGTGCTGAACTATGTGGGTGTGCTGTGCGTGGAGTTCTTTGTGTTGGCTGATGGTCGCCTGGTGGCCAACGAAATGGCACCGCGCCCGCACAACTCCGGCCACTACAGCATCGACGCCTGCGACCTGTCGCAGTTCCAGCTGCAATTGCGTTGTCTGACCGGCCAGCCGCTGGTGCAGCCGCGCCAGCATTCGGCGGCGGTCATGTTGAACCTGCTGGGTGACCTTTGGTGGCCCGCGGGCGCCGCAACAGCGCAGGCACCCGACTGGGCCCCTGTGCTGGCCTTGCCGGGGGTCCACCTGCATTTGTACGGCAAGACCGATGCGCGGCCGGGACGGAAGATGGGGCACCTCACGGTGACCGCCGGCAACGCCGCGCAGGCGCGCCAGGTGGCCTTGCAGGTGGCCAACCGGCTGGGCTTGCCGCCGTTCTAAACCGGGGCCGAAGCTTGCGTGCAACCCGTCATTGCAACCTGCTGGCCATGCCCTGGGCCGCGGGGTTGGCGCGCCCGTGACCGACCCTGCAAACCTGGAGCACGCAGCGCAGTGCCTGGCGCGAGGCGGGCTGGTGGCGTTTCCCACCGAGACCGTCTACGGTCTGGGTGCGCGCGCTGATGACGACGCCGCTGTGGCGGCGATCTTTGCGGCCAAGGGCCGGCCCGCCGAGCACCCGCTCATCGTGCACCTGGCCAGTGCTGACGCAGCCCTCGGCTTCGCGGCGCAGGTCAGCGCGGAAGCGCAGCGCCTGATGGACGCTTTCTGGCCCGGCCCGCTGACGTTGATCGTGCCCCGCCGAGATGGCGTCGGCCAGGCCGCTGCCGGTGGGCAGCACAGCATCGGCTTGCGCGTGCCGTCGCACCCGGTGGCGCTGGCGCTGCTGCAGGCTTGTGCCCGGCTTGGCGTGGCCGGTGTGGCCGCGCCCAGCGCCAACCGGTTCGGGCGGGTCAGTCCCACCACGGCCGCCCATGTGGTGCAGGAATTCGGCCCGGCAATGATGGTGCTGGACGGCGGGCCTTGCGCCGTGGGCATCGAATCGACCATCGTGGACTGCACCCGCTCGCCGCCAGCACTGCTGCGCCCGGGCCAGTTGAGCGCAGCCGCGCTGGAAGCGGTGTTGGGCTGCCCGCTGGCGAAGCCCGATGCTGCATCGCCCCGCGCGTCGGGCACGCTGGAATCGCACTACGCACCCTCCGTACCGGTGCGGCTGTTGGGCCGGGAAGCCTTGCTGGCGGCGCTGCACCAAGGCTCACCGCAGGCCGGCAAAGTGGTCGCGGTATATTCGCGCGTCAAGAGGCAGGTACTTCCAGCAGCCACGCAAGCCCACCCGGGTTGGCTGTTCAGGGACATGCCCGACGACGCGGATGACGCAGCACACGAACTGTTTTCAACCCTGCGCGAACTGGAGGCTGCCAACGTGGCGGCCATCTGGGTCGAACAGCCACCGCCAGCCGCGGCGTGGGACGGTGTGCGTGACCGCCTGACGCGCGCCGCCGCCTGAAGCCCTGGTGGCGACCGGGCGCACGCCGCGCGCGGCGGCGCGGGGCACACGGCCTCGCATCCACCACCACCACCAGCCCTTGGGCCACAGACAGCAGAATCCGGAGCAACGATGCCTTTCATCACCCGCAGCAAGCCGCCGCAAGGCCACGCCGTGACCCGCGTCGGGCGGTGGCGCCGCTGGTCTGCTGCCGCCGCCGTGCTGCTGGCCGCCTGCGGCGGCGGCACCACGCAATACGACCCCTTTGTGGCGGGGCGGGTGCTGGTGCTGGGCGATGAGCTCAGTTTCATCGGCAGTGATGGCAGCAAGCTGGCAGTGAATGGCCTGAAGGCCGACAACGTCACCGTGGACTGCGCCGCAGAACCGCTGTGGGTGCAATCTATCGCCTCGTTGTACGGCCTGGTTTTTCAGGAATGCAACCCCAACGGCGCGACGGAGTTCAATGCCATCATGCGCGCAGCGCCAGGTGCGAAAGTGGCCGACATCGTGGCCCAGGTGGACACCCAGCTGGCCAACGGCGGCTTCCGCGACAAGGACCTGGTGCTCGCCCTGGGCGGCATGAACGACGTGCTGGAGCTTTACCACCAGCACAAGTCAGGCGCCCAGTCCCTGGCCGCCGTTGTCGGCGAAGCGCAGGCCCGCGGCGAACGCATGGCGGCGGTGGTGAACCGGGTGATCGGTCTGCAGGCCAAGGTCATCGTGTCCACCGTTCCCGACCTCGCGTTTTCACCCTTCGCCGTCGCTGAAGAAGCGGCCAAGCCGGGCAGTGCCCAGGTGCTGGCTGAGCTGACGCGCGTGTTCAACGAACGCCTGGGCGTGAAGGTGCTGCTGGACGGCCGTTTCGTGGGCTTGATGCAGACGGACCTGCGCACCCAACTGGCTGCGCGCTTTCCGGCCAGCTATTCGCTGGCAAACGCCACGTCGGCCGTGTGCGACCTTGCGAAGTCTGCGCCGACCTCGGCTGTTCGACCGGCGGGCACCGAGCTTCGCAACTGCACCACGCTGACGCTGATCGACGGGGCTTCTGCGGGCTTGTACTTCTGGGCCTACGGCACCCAGTTGTCCAGTGGCGGGCAGTCGCAACTGGCCAGCCTGGCCATCGATCGCGCACGCCGCAATCCCTTCTGATCCTGCTTTGCGGCCGCGGCCCACCCGCGCTTGGGCCGGGCCGCGGAGTTGGTGCCCGCACCCCCTATCGCGCGCGGCCGCAGCCACCAGTCATTCACCGCTTTTCTTCTACCGTTGACGGGGTAGGCGGCAGGTGTCCGGCCGGTGCCGATGAAGCCGGGATGCCCGGGCTAAACTGGTTGAATGGGCGTTTCCGCGATGTTTGATCAGTGCCAGTTGCACACCCTGAACCCGTTGGCGGGTGCGCCCGGTTTTGATGTGCCGATGCTGGCTTTCGACACGTCGACCGAGACCCTGGCCATTGCCGTCAGTGGCCCGAACGGTGCACTGTCGCTGTTGGCGCCGGGCGGCGCCGCTGCTTCGGCCAGCCTGTTGCCGATGGTCCTGCAGTTGCTGTCACAAGCCGGCCTTCGCTTGCAAGACCTGAAGACGGTGGCCTTCGGCAACGGGCCGGGCGCTTTCACCGGCCTGCGCACGGCCTGCGCCGTGGCGCAGGGTCTGGGCCTGGGGCTGGGCATACCGGTGTTGCCGATTGACAGCCTGCTGATCGTGGCTGAGGACGCGCGGCTGCAGCTGCAAACAGCCACCCAGGGCGATGGTGAAGCAGGACACCGAACCGTGGCCGTGGCCATGGACGCGCGCATGAACGAGGTGTACGCAGGCTGCTACCGCTGGCAGGCGCTGCACGCGGGGGCCGCCGGTGTGCAGCCGCAGGCTGCGCACTGGCAGGTGCTGCAGCCGCCGCAGCTGTTCAACCTGGTGGCGCTGGCGCAGGCCTGGGCCGGCCTGCCGGCGGCGGCCGTGGTGGCCGGTTCGGCACTGGCCGCCTGGGGTGACGAGCTGCCCGCCCCGCCCGGGGCTGTTCGTCTGCCGGGCGAAGCCAACCGTGCAGCCGCCTTGTTGCGGCTGGCAGGGCGGGCCTGGGCCGACGGGCGGGGCCTGGACGCGGCGCTGGCCTTGCCGCTGTATGGCCGCGACAAGGTGGCGCAAACCACGCTGGAACGCCAGCAGGCGCGGGACGCAAAAGCTGTGGCTGCCGCCGCGCTAACCGGCGCCGTGGAAGGCCCATGAGCGTTGTCCGGTCGGCCGTCGCAGCGTCTGCCGTGACGGGCAGCCTGCGGACCATGTCGATGTTCGACGTCGACAGCGTCTGCGCGGTGGAGGCCCGGTGCTACAGCCACCCGTGGAGCCGCGGCAACTTCGTGGATTCGCTGACCAGCGGCTACCTGGCCCAGGTGCTGGAAAGCCCCCAAGGCGAGATGTTGGGCTACTTCGTGGCGATGCAGGGTGTGGACGAGATGCACCTGCTGAACATCGCGGTGTCGCCAGACTTCCAGTCGGCCGGGCTCGGCCGGCAGATGCTGAAGGCGCTGGAACTTCAGGCACTCGAGCGCCAGTTGCATATGGTGTGGCTCGAGGTTCGGCGCAGCAACATGCGTGCGCAAAGCCTGTACAAGCGGCTGGGCTTTGTGGAGGTGGGCCTGCGCAAGGGCTACTACCCCGCTGTGTTGCGGCGTGAAGACGCGGTGGTGATGCGCCTGTCGCTCGGCCAGGAGCCGCAGACATGAGCTGGACCGAACGCCAGCAAGCCATGCTGCGCGCGATGGGCCTGCGCGTCTGGCAGCCGGCCCTGGCCGAAGCGCCGCCGCCTGGGCCGGCCGCCGGTGCCAGCCTGCTTGCTGCAGCCTTGACAGAAACGCCGCCGGAAGCGCGGCTGGCTGCTGCTGTGGCGGCGCCCGCGCCAACGCCCGGCCCCGCACTGGCGCGACGCGCCTTGGCGCAAGCAACCCCCGGCCCGACAGCAGCGCCACCAGCACCTGCGCAGCCCGTGATGGCTGCGCTGCGCGGTGACGTCGCTGCGCTGGGCTGGCCCGAACTGCGCCAGGCGGTGGCGGCCTGCACCGCGTGCGGGCTGTGTGCGTCGCGCCAACAGACGGTGTTTGGCCATGGCGCGCCGCTGGCGCATTGGCTGGTGGTGGGTGAAGCACCGGGCGAGCAGGAAGATCGGCAGGGGCTGCCCTTCGTCGGCCCCTCGGGCGCGCTGCTGGACCAGATGCTGTCGGCCCTGCAACTGACACGCGCCGACCCCGCAACCGGTGTGCCCCCACAGCGGCGCGTGTTCGTGGCCAACACCGTGAAGTGCAAGCCACCGCGCAACCGCAACCCCCGCGCTGAAGAGCTGGCGGCCTGCGAGCCCTTTCTGCGGAGGCAGATCGAACTGCTGCAGCCGCGCATCATCCTGGCGCTGGGCGCTTTTGCCATCAAGGCGCTGCTGCGTTCAGACGAGCCCGTGGGCAAGTTGCGCGGCCGCGTGCACCAGTACCAGGGGGTGCCGGTGGTGGTCAGTTACCACCCGGCCTACCTGCTGCGCCAGCCGCTTGAAAAAGCGCGCGCGTGGGACGACCTGTGCCTGGCGGCGCAGGTGGCCGAAGCCGGGGCGGAAGCTTCACCGCTGGCCTGACGGAGCCTGGCGCACAAGCACACCGCAGCCAGCCCGGCCAGTCAGGCCACGGGGGCGTGAATGACCTTCTGCCCCTGCCCGAACCAAGCCCGCTGGATGAGGCCGCCTTCCACTTCGTAGATGCACAGCATGTCCATGGTGCCGCGACCTTCAGCGAAGTTGCGCGTAACGATTTCCGCGTCGGTGACGAATGAGCCCACGGCAATGCGCGACACCAGGCGCGCATACAGGTCGGGCTCGGCAAACCGGCTGGTGAACCAGGCGCGCAGCTGGTCGTGCCCCCGGGCCAGCAGGTCGCCGTGGATGCTGCGGTGCTCGGCCTGCGCGCCATAAGTGCGCATCAGCGCTTCAAGGTTCTTGGTGTTGAAGGCCTGCAACTGGGCCTGCACCACACCACTGGGTGATGAGTCGTTCATGTCAGCGAAAAGTCCTGCGCGTGTTGCCCACCCGCGATGGCGCCCGGACAGGCCGTGCCATCGGCCAACGGTGCGGTCGTGCAGACGCCCTGAGACATTTCAACCCGGCTTCTTGGCTTGTTTCTTCGGCCTTTGCCAGCCCGGTAGCGTGGTCTGGCGCGGGCGCGCCACCGTCAGCTGCCCGGCCGGCGCGTCCCGGCTGATGGTGGAGCCGCCGCCGATGGTGGCCCCGTCGCCCAGCGTCACCGGTGCCACCAGCACGCAATTGCTGCCCACGTGCACGTCGTTGCCGATCACGGTGCGGTGCTTGTTGGCGCCGTCGTAGTTGGCGGTGATGCTGCCGGCACCGTAGTTCACGCGCTCGCCCACGGTGGCGTCGCCCAGGTACGCCAGGTGGTTGGCCTTGGCCCCGGCGGCCAGCGTCGAGTTCTTCACTTCCACAAAGTTGCCGATGTGCACGTCGGGCCCCAGGTCGGCGCCCGGCCGCAGGCGGGCAAAGGGGCCGACCAGCGCGCCTGGGCCCACCACTGCGCCTTCGATGTGGGTGAAAGGGTGGATGACGGCACCGGCGCCGATGCGGGCATTGTTGATGACGCAGTTCGCGCCGATGCGCGCGCCGTCGGCGATGTGCACCTCGCCTTCGAAGATGCAGTTGACGTCGATCTCGATGTCGCTGCCGCAGCGCAGCGCGCCGCGCACGTCAAAGCGCGCGGGGTCGGCCAGCCGCACACCGGCTTCCATGAAGTGCTCGGCCAGGGCGCGTTGGTGGCGGCGTTCCAGGTCGGCCAACTGCACAGGGCTGTTCACGCCCAGAACCTCGGCTTCGCTGGATGCGGCGCTGGTGACCACGGGCACCCCTTCGGCCACGGCGGCGGCCACCACGTCGGTCAGGTAGAACTCCTTCTGCACATTGTCGTTTTTCAGCCCCATCACCCAGCGCTTCAGCAGCGCGGTGGGCGCAGCCATGATGCCGGTGTACACCTCGTTGATGCCGCGCTGCTCGGCGCTGGCGTCCTTGTGTTCCACGATGGCCTGCACCTGCGGCCCTTCCCGCACGATGCGACCATAGCCGGTGGCGTCGTCCAGCACCACCGTCAACAGGGCCAGCCGGCTACCGCCACAGGCCTGCACCAGCGCGGCCGCGGTCTCGCTGCGGATCAGCGGCACGTCGCCGTTCAGGATCAGCGTCACGCCGTTGGTGTCCGGCAGCGCGGGTACCGCCTGCTGCACCGCGTGGCCGGTGCCCAGTTGCGGCATCTGGCGGGCAAACACGGCGCCGCTGGCCGCGCAGGCCGCTTCCACCTGGTCAGCACCGTGGCCGGTGATGACCACCGTGCGTGCCGCACCGAGCCGAGCACTGGCATTCAATACATGTTGCAATAGGCTGGTACCGGCCAATCGGTGCAAGACCTTGGGAAGCGCGGACTTCATGCGCGTTCCCTTGCCAGCGGCCATGATCACGACGTTGAGCGACATTGATGGGCGTCCCCGGATGTTGATTGCTGCATTGCTTGGACGGCGGATTATCGGTGCGCTGGTACTGCTGCTGGCGTTCGGATTGGGCGGTTGCAGCGCACTTCGTCTGGGTTATTCCAACGGCCCGCAATTGGCCTGGTGGTGGCTGGACGGCTACATGGACTTCAGCCGCGAACAGTCGCCGCGCGCGCGCCTGGCCGTGGACCGCTGGTTCGACTGGCACCGCAGCTCGCAATTGCCGGCCTACGCCGCGTTGCTGGCGCAGGCCCAGCAGCAGGCGACGGAGCCGCTGACGGCAGACGCTGTCTGCCGCTGGCAAGCCCGCTTGGTGCAGGCGCTGGACCCCGCCATCAAGCGTGGTGTCGACGACTTTGCCGAGCTTTTGCCCGGTCTGGGCGCGGCGCAGTTCCGGCAAATGGACGAGAAAAACGCCAAGACCCTGGAGACCGTGCGCGAGGATTACCTGCAGCCCAACCCGCGTGACCGGCAAGCTGCCGCTTTCAAGCGCACGCTGGAGCGGGCTGAAAACTTCTACGGTGATCTGAATGAAACGCAGAAACGCGTGCTGATGGTGGGGCTGGCCAGCTCGCCGTTCAACCCGGACCTGTGGTTGCAGGAGCGGTTGCGCCGCCAGCGCGACACCACGCAGACGCTGCGCAGGTTGGCTGCTGACAAGGCGGCCAGCCGCGAAGACCGGGCGGCAGCGCTCAGGGCGCTGGTCAAGCGCACCGAAGAGTCGCCCGAGCCGGTGTACCGGGACTACCAGAAGCGGCTGAGCGAATACAACTGCGGCCTGCTGGCGCAGTTGCACAACACCACCACGCCGGCGCAGCGCCAGCGCGCGCGCAACACCTTCAAGGGCTGGGAAGAGGACATCCGTTGGCTGGTGGCCAACCCGGCCAGCGGCACGTCGTTGTCGGGCACGCCGGCGCAGTGAAGCGGCCGGGCTGGTGCCGGGCCTTCATGGAATCGGCTGGGAGGGTGCCCGGCCTTCATGGAACCGGCCGGGCGGGTGCCCGGCCTTTGGGGCCGGTCAGGGCAGCGGCATCACCACCGTGCGCGGGTTCATGCCCAGCTTCGGGAAGTCCATCAGCGCGGCTTCGAACATCAGGCTCAGCGTGCCCTTGCTGGTCAGCTCGGTAGAGCTGGAGTGCACGGCGCGCGCCTCGAACAAGGGCTTGCCAGTGGCGCTGTCGCGCAGCAGCACGGCCACCTGGTGTTCGTACCGGCTGAAGTCCTGCCTGAACATCAGCGACCAGCGCGGGCCGCCCCAGGGGCCGTAGCGGAAGGTGCCAAAACCGCCGCGCCACCACAGCGGGTCGTCCCACAGCGGGCCGTCTGCGCGGCCGATGCGGCTGCCCACCTGCACCAGCACGTCGGGCTGCTGGCCGGCGGCCACGGGCACGAATCCGGCCTTGGCCAGTGCCGAGAGCGCGGTGTCCTCGAGCGCCGTGGTTTCAGCCGCACGCGCCTGTTGCGAGGGCAGGCGTTCAAATGCGTAGCTGGCAGGCTTGCGGCCGGCTGGCCATTCGCCAAAGCTGGAGACGTCAAAACTCATGTTGCGCATGGCGGCGCAGCCACTCAGGCCCAGCGCGGCCACCGCGGTGCAGGCCAGCAGGCCGAGCCGCAGTGCCTGACGTCGGCCAGGTGCTGCGGCGGCAGGCAGGCCGGGGCAGGGGGGGGGCGATAGAGGCGAGGGTTCCATGTTCAATACTCCGGTTGGGCCCTGCGGGGTGGCGCGCCTGGTGGGTTCATCCAACCAGCCACTGCACCACTTGTACACCCTCAACGGGCCCGGCTTCCGTGCTGTTGACCACAGCCGCTGGCGGGGTTGGCGCGCAGGGTTCATCGTCAAAGGCGATGTCACCGTCGGCCACCGGCTGGCCGGTGGTCTTCAGCGTCGCAAAAGGGAACAACCGGCTGTCCATCAGGTGCGATGGCACCACCTTGCTCATGGCGGTGAGCATGTTGTCGATGCGGCCCGGGTACTGGCGTTCCCAGTCGCGGATCATGGCCTTGATCTGCACCCGCTGCAGGTTGGTCTGGCTGCCGCACAGCGTGCAGGGAATGATCGGGAATTGCCGGTGCTCGGCCCAGCGTTCCAGGTCGGTTTCGGCCACGTAGGCCAGCGGGCGGATGACGATGTTCTTGCCGTCGTCGCTGACCAGCTTGGGCGGCATGCCCTTCAGGCGGCTGCCGAAGAACATGTTCATCAGCAGTGTCACCACCATGTCGTCGCGGTGGTGGCCCAGCGCAATCTTCGTGGCGCCCAGTTCGCCGGCCACGCGGTACAGGATGCCCCGCCGCAGCCGCGAGCACAGGCTGCACAGCGTCTGCCCTTGTGGAATGAGTCTCTTGACGATGGAGTAGGTGTCCTGCTCCTCGATGTGGAAGGGCACGCCCAGCGCCTTCAGGTAGGTGGGCAGCACCTCTTCGGGGAAGCCGGGCTGCTTCTGGTCCAGGTTCACCGCGATCAGGTCAAACGGCACCGGTGCGCGCTGGCGCAGGCTGAGCAGGATGTCCAGCATGGCGTAGCTGTCCTTGCCGCCGGACAGGCACACCATCACCTTGTCGCCGGCCTCGATCATGTTGAAGTCGGCGATGGCCTGGCCCACCTGGCGGTGCAGCCGCTTGCTCAGCTTGTTGGCCTCGAAAACCGCCTTGCGCGGGTCGGGTCTGGGCAGCAGTTGTTCGGCGGGCGTCGGTGCGTTCATGGCGCGTCTCTCTTGATGGCAAACACCTCCACGCCCACGGATTCGCAGTCGGGGTAGACGTCGGGCTTTTCGGTCGACACACGGGCTGCGCGCACGCGCGGGTTCAGCAGCAGCAGCGCCACCAGCTCGTCAACCAGCGTCTCCTGCAGCCCGATGTGGCCGCGCGCGATGCGCTGCTGCACGGTGTGGCGGATGAAGTCGTAGTCCACCACCTCGACCAGCTGGTCGGCCTTGGGCGTGCTGCCGGCCAGCGGCACGAAGAGGTCGACGTTGATCAGCAGCCGCTGCGTGCGGCCCTGCTCGAAGTCGTGCACGCCGATGTGGGCGTTGACCTCGTAGTTGCGGAGAAACAGGCGTCGACAGTCAGCCAGGCGGGGCGAATCCAGGTGCATCAAGGGGCTTTCGTTGTGGGGGGCTGCGGCGCGCCGGCTTCGCGCGCCAGGAACATCACGTCGCGCGCCTGCGGCTGCAGGTGCTGGCCACCGTCCACCAGAAGCGTGGTGCCGGTGATGGCGGGGGACTCGAGCAGGAAGTGGACGGCGCGCGCCACGTCTTGCGGTGTGGAACTGCGGCCCAGCGGCGTCATGCGGTGCGACGCGGCGAATTCCGCGCTGTTCATGTCGCCCGACAGCAGCGTCACGCCCGGGGCCACGCCGCACACCCGCACCCGCGGCGCCAGCGCTTGCGCCAGCATCGTGGTGGCGGCCTGCAAGGCGGCCTTGCTCAGCGTGTATGACACATGGTCGGGGTTGGGGTTGAACAGCTTCTGGTCCAGCAGGTTCACCACCACCCTGGCGGCGCCGCCCGCGGGCAGCCCCGCCTGCAGCCCGTGCAGCGCACGTGCCAGCACGATGGCCGGGCCGGTGTTGGCGCGCCAGTGGCGGTCCATCATGTCGTAGCTGAAACTGGCCACGTCGTCGTACTCGAACAACGATGCGTTGTTCACCACCGCGTCCAGACGGCCCATGGCGCGGTGCACGGCAAGCGGCAGTTCGGCGCAGGCGGCTTCGTCAGCCAGGTCGGCTGCAAAGGCCTGGGCCACACCGGGTGCAGCGGACAGCGCCTGCGCGGCAGCCACCGTCTGCGCGGCAGCTGAAGCCGAATGCCGGTAGTGCACGGCCACGCGCCAGCCTTGGGCCACGAGGTGCAGCGCAATCTCGCGCCCGATGCGCTGGCCGGCGCCTGTGACCAGCGCCACTCGCGCTGCGGGGGCTGTTGCGGTTGGAGGAGAGGGGTTACTGTGCATGCCTTTTTACAATCCACCCGATGCAGACCATCAGGGACCCGCGATTATCGGCGCGCCCACCACAAAACGCCTTGACCGCCGAACTGGCGGTGAAGATCGGCCACGCCATGGCTGCGGCAGGCGGCTGGCTGCCCTTCGACCGTTTCATGGCGATGGCGCTGTACGAGCCGGGGCTGGGCTATTACGCCCGCGGCAGCAGGGTCTTTGGCAGCCTGCCCGAAGACGGCAGCGACTTCGTCACCGCTCCCGAGTTGTCGCCGCTGTTTGGCCAGGCGCTGGCCCGCCAGGTGGCGCAGGCGCTGGACGCTGCGGGCTGCGACGAGGTCGTCGAATTCGGTGCCGGTTCGGGCGCGCTGGCTGCGCAATTGCTGCAAGCGCTGGGCCCGCGGCTGCGCCGCTACCGCATCGTTGAACTGTCAGGCCCCTTGCGTGAACGGCAGGCGCAACGACTGCAGGCCTGGACGCCACAGGTGGAATGGCTGGACGCCTGGCCCGACGCCATGCAGGCCGTGGTGTTGGGCAACGAGGTGCTGGACGCCATGCCGGTGCAACTGCTGCACTGGGACGGTACACAGTGGCTGGAACGCGGTGTGCAGTCCGCAGCGGGCGGCGGCTGGGCCTGGGCCGACCGCGCCACTGCGTTGCGCCCGCCGCGTGAAACGGGCTTCGTGCCCGGCACGGTGGTGGAAATCCACCCTCAGGCCGAGGCCTTCGTGCGCAGCCTGGCGCAGCGGCTGGTGCGGGGTGTGGCGCTGTTCATCGACTACGGGTTCCCTGATGCCGAGTTCTACCACCCGCAGCGCACGGGCGGCACGCTGATGTGCCACCGCGCGCACCGGGCCGACGACAACCCGCTGCTGGACGTGGGCGAAAAGGACATCACCGCGCATGTGAATTTCAGTGGCGTGGCACTGGCCGCGCAGGGAGCCGGGCTGCAGGTGCTGGGCTACACCAGCCAGGCGCGTTTCCTGATCAACTGCGGCCTGCCCGAACTGATGCAGGGCGCCGACGTGCGCACGCTGGCGCACGCGCAAAAGCTGATGACCGAGCACGAGATGGGCGAGCTCTTCAAGGTGCTGGCGCTGGCGCGCGGCGTGAGCATGGACGCGCTGGGTTTTGCGTCCGGCGACCGCTGCCACCGGCTGTAGCCCCGCGGGTAGCGGGTAGCGGGTGAGGGCGACGGGTGTGAAACACTCGGCGCCACGATGCGTTGGATCCTGGTGTTTCTGCTGGCCTTTGTGCTCTTCAACGGGCTGCAGGGCTGGCTGCGCAAGATCGGCCTGGGCAAACTTCCCGGCGACTTCCATGTGCGGTTGCGCGGGCGGGATGTGTACGTGCCGTTGGCCAGTTCGGTGGTGCTCAGCGTGCTGGGCATGCTGATCGGCCTGTTCATCTGAGACCGTTCAGGTCTCGATCTTCCAGTCGTGCGCGCACTTGCGGCAGCGCACGGCCACCCAGCGGCCGCCGTTGTCGGCGCCCAGCAGTTCCAGCCGGCCGTAGGTTTTGCATTGCGGGCAGGCGGCCTGGTTGGCCGCCGCTTCGGCCGCGGTCAGCAGGCCCAGGTAGCGGCGCAGCGCCCACAAGCTGATGGCGGCGCACACCACGCCGGCCACCAGGTCGGTGGCCTGGTCTTGCCAGCCGCGGAAACGCCACGCCGCTTCAAAGGCGGCCAGCAGGCCGAGCACACCCAGGATCATCAGCACCAGGTGTGCGTGGCTTTGCAGCAATTCGCGTTCGTACCATTTGCGAAAGCCGTGCTTCTTGATGCCGTCTGCCAGCTTCATCTGCATCGCTCCTGGGCCCGGGGCCCTTTTTTGGCCTGGTGTTGCTCACATGGTGTCACACTTCAGGCTCCACGAAGGCGACCCTTGGCGCGCCGTGAAGGCCCATCAGAAGGCCGGACAACCGGGTCCCCGGGAGACCCACCGACTGAAGCTGCCGCTAGCGATGACCATTTCCCCCGCCGCCCTTTCGAATGCCACCCGCACAACTGGCCTGCGCCGGTTGCTGACCCTGGCGCCGGCGCTGGCAGCCCTGCTGCTGAGCGGCCCCGCGCAGGCGCAGCTGACCGCGCTGCTGGTCATCGAGCCCACCGAGCGCAAGGACGGGCTGCTGGTGTCCCGCGCTGCGCTGGAAGCCGGGTTGGCCAAGGCGCTGTCGCTGGCGGTCAAGGTGCAGGCTTCTGATGACCTGACCGACGCCCTGCGCGCCACGCGCAGCGGCGGCCCCGATGTCTTCATCGCTCCCGCGCAGGTGGTGGCCTCGGCATTGGCGCACGACTACGAGCTCGTGGGCAGCACCGACGGCGACGAGCAGTACCTGCTGATCGGCAAGGCTTCCCTGGCCAACACAGCGGCGTTGCGCGGTCAGGGCCGGCTGTACCTGCCGCAGCAGGATTCCATCTACACCTATCTGGCGCGCGGCATGCTGACGGCGCAGACGCTGTCGTTCCGCGACCTGAAACAGGTTCAGTTCGCCCGCTTTCCCCAGGCCGGGTTGACGGCATTGACGATGAACCTGGCCGATGCGACGGTGATTCGCCGCGCCGACTGGGAAGTCTGGGACAAGGCGAACCCCGGGCAGGCGCGGCAGCTCAGCAGTTCGGGGTCGGTGCCGGGCGGGCTGTCGGTGGCCGTCAAGGCCAGCCTGCCGGCCGAGGTGCGCAGCCGCGTGGCGCGATGGTTCGAGGGCTCGGCCACCACCGTCGGCATGAAGCCGGTGCAGCTGCGCAGCGAAAGGGCCGCCTACCAGCGCGTGGCCGAATGGGGCACCTTCACGCCCACCACGCTGGCCGGCGCCACGGTGGTGGACGCGGCTGCGGTGAAGCGCCTGCAAGCCCAAGGCGCGGTGCTGGTGGACACACGCACGCAGGCCGAATTCGAGCAGCGCGCCATCGACGGCGCGCGCTGGGTGCCTTATGTGGAAAAGAGCCTGAAGGATGTGGTCTACGACGCCAAGGCCGACGACTTTTCCGGTTTGCTGGCGCTGGACAGGAACAAGCCCACGGTTTTCCTGTGCAACGGCGCCGAGTGCTGGAAGAGCTACAAGGCCAGCCGCGCCGCGCTGGCCGCAGGTTTCAAGCAGGTGTACTGGTTCAGGGGCGGCATGCCGGAGTGGCTGAAGTCGCTGTAGGCGCGGCCCGGGCCTTTGTGGCCGCGGAGCACCTTCGCTGAATCAGGAACTGGCGCCGGGCGTGGTCATGTCCAGCGCCTGCTGCAGCGCCTCGATGCGGGCAGCGCGAACGGCGTCGCCAATGGCGGGCCCGCGCGCGCCACGCCCACTGGCCGCCGTGGCCACGGCCGCGCTGTCCACCGCCAGTGCCGCCTGCAGCAGCGGCGGCAGCCGCTGGGCGGGTTGGTAGGGCACCCGTTCCAGGCCCGTGCGGCCTTGGGCGTCGGCCTGGCAGGCCTGCAGCACCTGGGGCAGCCGGTCGGCACGGCGGATGAGGTCGCAGCGCTCGAAGAGTCGCATCAGCGCTGCTGAATTCAGCGTGCCGCTGCTGTGGACGTGGGCATGCTCGCGCGCCACCACGTCGGCCAGTTCGCGGCAGTCGTTGGGCACGCGCAGACGCTCGGCCACTGCGCGTGCCAGCCGCGCGCTGCGCTGTTCATGGCCGTGGTGTCGCGGCAGCAGTTCGGCCGGGGTGGTGCCCTTGCCCAGATCGTGCATCAGGCAGGCCCAGCGCACGGGCAGCGGCGCGCCCAGTTCGGCCGCGCGGTCCAGCACCAGCATCAGGTGCACACCGGTGTCCACCTCGGGGTGGTACTCGGGCCGCTGCGGCACACCCCACAGGCGGTCGGCTTCGGGCAACAGGCGCGCCAGAGCGCCGCAGTCGCGCAGCACCTGCAGCATGCGGCTGGGGCGCGGCGTCATCAGCCCGCGCGACAGTTCCTGCCACACGCGTTCGGGCACCAACGCATCCACCTCGCCGTCCTGCACCATCTGCTGCAGCAGCGCCGCGGTCTCCGGGGCCACGGTGAAGTCGGGGAAACGGGCGGCAAGCCGTGCCAGGCGCAGCAGCCGCACGGGGTCTTCGACAAAGGCGCTGGACACGTGGCGCAGCACGCGCGCCTGGATGTCGCGCTGGCCGCCGTAGGGGTCGACCAGGCTGCCGTCTTCGGCCTGGGCGATGGCGTTGATGGTCAGGTCGCGGCGGGCCAGGTCTTCTTCCAGCGTGACCTCGGGCGACGCGTGCACCACAAAGCCGCGGTAGCCCGGGGCCGACTTGCGTTCGGTCCGGGCCAGCGCCACTTCTTCGCCCGTTTGCGGGTGGATGAAGACCGGGAAGTCCTTGCCCACCGCACGGTAGCCCTGGTTCAGCAGCGCCTGCGGGGTGGTGCCCACGGCCACCCAGTCGCGGTCGGCCGCGGGCAGGCCCAGCAGCGCGTCGCGCACCGCGCCGCCCACCACGTACAGGCGGGGCGCGGCCGGGGCGGCCGCGTTTTCAGCGGTGCTTGCGGTAGGGCTCTTCAAAGTCCAGAAAGTCTTGCTCCGCCAGCGCGTCCCTGATCCAGGCCGCCACGCCGGGCGCGGAGCTGACGCGCTGCACGTAGGCCTGCGCCGTGTCGCACATCGGCAGTGCGTAGGTGAGCATGCGCATGCAAACGGGGACAAACATCGCGTCGGCGGCGCAAAAGCGGCCAAACAGGAAGGGGCCGCCGCTGGCTTTCAAGGCGTCGGCCCACAACGCCTGCACCCGCGCCACGTTGGCGCGCAATGTCTCGTGCTCGGCCCACAGCCGCGCGCCGACCTCGGGCAAGCGCGCTTCGATGTTCATCGGGCAGTGGTTGCGCAGCGGGCCAAAGCCGCTGTGCATCTCGGCGCTGACGCTGCGTGCGCGGGCGCGCAGCTTGCGGTCTTCGGGCCACACGCCGGCGGCCGGGAACTTGTCGTTCAGGTACTCGGCAATGGCCAGGCTGTCCCAGACCGCGAAGCCTTCGTCCAGCAGCACCGGCACCTGGCCCGTGGGGTTCACGCTCTGCACCGCTTTGCGGTAGTCAGAGCCCGGGGTGAAGTCAAAGCGCAGCTTGTGCTCTTCGAACGCGATGCCCATCTGGTTCAGCAGCACCCAGGGGCGCATGGACCATGAGGAGTAGTTCTTGTTGCCGATGACGAGTTGCATGGTGACGCTCGGTGGTCGCGACAGACCGGATGCTACGCGGTGCCGGGCTGCCGCCTGCTCCGGCCCCCCGGGCCCCCGGTCCCCGGCCCTTGGCGCGGCAGGCTGGGTGACTGCCGCCCGCGCCCCGCTTGGCGCGGTGTTCGGTCATTCAGCCTGCGAAACCTGCCGTTCGTCGCAGCGCGCTGGCTGCCCGGTCCCCGCCGCGCTACCTTGGGCGGCAGCGCACCAACCCTTGGTGTGCACTGCCACGGGGAGCGCAAGATGTTCTTATCAACCGCCAGGGTTTGGAGGTTTCTTGGGGCTGCCCTGTTGGCACTGGCCGCGGTGCCGGGTGCCGCTGCTGCGACCGGTGCGTCCCTTGCCTCCGGTGCAGCAGGTGTAACCGGTGTTGCTGGTGTTGCCGTCGTTCAAGGCCGGCTGGTTTCTGCAGCCTGGCTGCAGCAGCAATTGGCACGCACGGGCGTGCCGGCCGGTCAAGGGCTGCGGGTGCTGGACGCATCACCGCAGCAGCAGCACCGCGCCGGACACATTCCCGGGTCGGTCAGTGCCGACCTGATGGTTTTCGGCATGCGCGCCGCGTCCACTGCAGCCGTGGAGAAGCGGCTGCGCGACTGGGGCATCCACCAGGGCCAGCGCATCGTCATCGTTGACCAGGGGGGCACCTACATGGCGCCCCGGTTGTTCTGGGAACTGGCCCACCACGGCGTGCCCGCCGAAGACCTGTTCATCCTGGACGGCGGCATGGCGCAGTGGCGCGCCGTGGGCGGGGCGGTGGTGGCCGACGCCACGCCGCGGCCCGCCGCAGGCAGCATCACGCTGACCGCGCCGCTGCCGGACCTGCGCGTGGAACTGCCCGCCTTTCTGGCCGCCACTGCCGACCCGCACCAACACGTGATGCTGGAGGCCCTGGACCCGGTGTACTACTACGGCGGAGCCGGTTTCTTCAACCGCAAGGGCCATGTGCCACACGCCACGCTGTCACCCGCTGACGACTATTTCAACGCCGACAAGACCTTCAAGTCGCCGGCCGACATCCAGCGCATGCTGGACCACCTGGGCGTGCGGCGCGAGCAGCAGGTGCACACCTACTGCGGCGGCGGCGGTGCTGCCGCCGTGCCGTTCTTTGCGCTGAAGTACCTGGCCGGCTATCCGCGGGTGACGCTTTTCCTCGAGTCGCAGCTGGCCTGGTTGCAGGACCCGCGTGAACTGCCGGTGTGGACCTACGGCGCGCCGCACCTGCTGCGCGACGGCGACTGGCTGAAGGCCTGGGCCAGCCCGATGTCGCGCATGTTCAACCTGGCCCAGGTCAGCGTGCTGGACGTGCGTTCGCCCGACAGTTACCGCCAGGGCCACGTGCCACTGGCCGTGAACGTGCCGGCATCGGCCTTTCGCGACCATGTGCAGGCCGCCCGGCGGACCGCGCGGCCGTCGGCGCTGCCCGGCCTGCTGGCGCAAGCGGGCGTGCGTGCCACCGACGAGGCGGTGGTGGTGTCCGACGGCGGCCTGAATGGCGACGCCGCGCTGGCCCTGCTGGTGCTGGAAAGCCTGGGCCAGCAGCGGTCGTCCATCTTCCCCGACAGCCTGGAGCGCTGGGCCGACCAGGGCCGTGACGTGGTGCGCCCCAAACCGGCTGGCGCTGCCGCTGCGGCCGCCCCGCCCAGCGCGCGTGCAGCCGCGCCTGGGCCTTACGCGCCGCGGCCCCGCGAGGGCCTGCTGCTTGCCGATGCAGCGCCCGCCCCTGGCCCGTACGCGCGGGTGTACATCGCCTCGGGCGCCCAGCCCGCCACCATGCCGGCCGACGCCCCCGCTGCCCGCAAGCAGGTGCATCTGCCGTTCACGCAACTGCTGAAGCCCGACGGCACGCCCAAGGCGGCCCACGAGATCTGGGCGGTGCTGGAAAAGTCCGGTGTGCCGCGCTTTGCCGAGATCGTGCTGTTTGCCGACGACGTGGGCGATGCCGCCATCAACTACGTGGTGTTGCGCCTGATGGGCTTTGCCGACGTCAAGGTCTGGTTGCGCTGAAACGCCGGTGCCTGGGCCAACGCCAGGGCCAGCGCCAGCGCAGCCGGTTCAGCGCCCGGTCATGCCGCGCCAGCGGTTCAGCCGGCCGCGGCCGGCCTGGCTGCCCAGGTACTGCGGCGCCACGGCTTCCAGCGCGGCGGGCACGATGCCCAGGTCACGCAGGCCGGGCAGGCTGCCGGTGGCCACGTTGGGCACCTGCATCGAAGCCACGTTGTCGCGCGACATCAAGGGCTGACCCGGCAGCATTTCCATCACCAGCGCCTGCAGCCGCCCGGCGAAGGTGGGCAGCGGGATCTGCGGCCTTTCATGGCCGGCGTAACGGCCGGCCAGGCGCACCAGTTCAGACAGCGTGTAGACCTTGTCGCCCGCGCACTCGAAAGTCTGGCCGGCGGTTTGTGGCCGCGCCAGGCAGTGCACCACGGCCTCGGCCACGTCTTCCACCCACACCGGCTGGAACTGCGCGCCGCTGCCGGCCAGCGGCATCACCGGCGCCACCGCCTGCAGGCGTGCAAAAACGCGAAGAAACTGGTCGTCGGCGCCGAAGATGACCGAAGGCCGCAGCAGTGTGGTGTGCAGGCCCGGCTGGGCGCGGAACGCGGCTTCGCCCTGCGCCTTGCTGCGCAGGTACATCGAAGGCGCATCAGCGGCCACACCCAGGGCGCTGACATGCACCAGCCGCGGCACGCCCTGCGCCATGCAGGCCTGGGCGATCTTGCGCGGCAGCGCCGCGTGCACATGCTCGAAGGCGGTCGCCGTGCCGTGCAGGATGGCCACCAGGTTGACCACCGCGTCACAGCCTTGCACCAGGCGCGCCAGTGCGACGCTGTCGTGCACGTCGGCCTGCACCAGTTCCACCGTGGGCAGCGACTGCACGTGCGCTCCGTGGGGCAGGCGGCGCGTGGGCACCACGATGCGGCCGCCGCCGGGCCGGCGTGCCAGCGCTTCGCAGACCGAACGGCCCACGAAGCCAGTGCCGCCCAGCACCAGAATGTTCTTCGCCGGGCCGATGCGGGCCGCTTCGTGCGTGATGCTCGTGGTATCGACCTTCGGGCTCATGGCAGGTCCTTGTCGGGCGCGGGTGCTTGAGGGTCGCGCGGGCCGATGGGCTTGCCCAGGCGGGTGGTCAGGCCCACCAGGGGTTGGCCCAGGATGGCGTTGTAGACCACGGCATTGGAGAGCACTTTTTTCACGTAGTCGCGGGTCTCGTTGAAGGGAATGGTTTCAGCCCACGCCGCGGGTTCTAGCGTCACGCCTTCGCGCCAGCGGCGCGGGCGGCCGGGGCCGGCGTTGTAGGCGGCTGCGGCCAGCGCCAGCGAGCCGTCAAAGTCGTCCAGCAGGCGTTTCAGGTAGGCCGCGCCCAGGCGCAGGTTGACAGCGGGGTCGTTGATCATCTCGGGCTTGTACTCGATGCCGACCTTTTGTGCCGTCCAGCGCGCCGTGGCCGGCATCAGCTGCATCAGGCCCGAGGCGCCCACGTGCGAACGCGCGTCGGTGATGAAACGCGATTCCTGGCGTATCAGGCCCAGCATCACCGCCGGGTCCAGGCCCGTGGTCTGCGCCACACCCAGCAGCTGTTCACGCAGCGGCACGGGGTAGCGCTGCGCGATGTGCACTTCACCGCGCGTGCGTTCGCTGGAGTTGATGCAGCGGTCCCACACGCCCTGGTCACAGGCCCACTGTGCCGACGCCAGCAATTGGCGGTTGCTCATGCCACGCAGCGTGTAGTTCCACTCGCGCACACCTTCGGCCCGAAGGCCGATGCCGATGAGCTGCATCGCCCGGGTGAAGCCCGGGTTCTGGCGCGCGCCGGCCTGTTCCTCTTCGGTCGCGGGGGCGGGTGCCAGCGGCAGCGTGAAGGGCTGTTTCAGGTCGGCGCTGGCCAGCTGGGCGTAGAAGCCCTGCTGGCTTGCCAGCACCTGCAGGGCTTCACGGGCCTGCGCGCGTGCGGCGTCGCCTTCACCGGGCCGAGCCAGCGCCATGGTGGCACGCGCTTTCCAGTACACCCAGGTGCCTTCGCGGTCGTCGCTGCGGCCGCCGGGCGTCCAGGCCGGGCCGGGCAGGGTGCCGGCGGCCAGGGCGGAGTCGGGCATGGCTTCGATGGCCCGCAGCACCAGGCGCCAGCGCGCCGGCTTGTCGCCGCCCTCGCGCAGTGCGGCGCGCACGTGCCAGGCCAGCAGGTCTTCGCTCCACGGCGGCTGCACACCGGCCTTGCTGGTGTGTGCACGGTCCCACAGTTGCCAGGCCTGGCGTGCGTAGTCGGCGGCTTCGGGCTGCAGTTTCTGCGCCGACTGCTTGGCCACATGCGCCCAGGCGGTGGCCGCCATCATGGCGGGCAGCCGGTTGCTCCAGGCACCTTCCAACTGCGCAGCGGTGGCCTCGGGATCGGCGGCAGCCGCGCGTATGAAGGCCAGCAGGTCCAGCTCCGCAGCGCGGCCCGTTTCGGTCATGTGTCGCCGGCCCAGAAAGCGCAGCGGCTGGTCCCACAGCGCGGCCACCTGCTGGTCGCCGCCGGGGTTGGCCATCTCAGCCGCCAGGCGTGCCGCGCGCGGGCGGTTGGCTTCCACCGACAGGCGGGCTTCCTGCCACACGTCCTGCTTGCTCAGCACACCGGATTGCACCAGCGTCTGCGCCAGCAGCGTGCAGGCTTCGCTGCCGTCGCGGTCGTTGTGCCAGGCGCTGCGCGCGGCCTGGCGCACGTCCTGGCCGTCCTGGTGCTGCAGCAGCAGCGCGTAGCAGGCGACCTCGCGGTCGTCGTTCATGCGAAAGCGCGGCGCTTCAGCCCTGAAGTTGGCCCAGTCGCGCCGGCGCCCCAGTTCCAGCAGCCAGTCGTTGCGCAGCCGGTCTTCCACGTAGGTGCCGTTCCAGCGCGTGAAGAAGGCGCTCAGATCGTTCTGCTGGGCTTCGGCCAGGCGGGCGTTCAGTTCCCAGTATTCGACCCACTGCGCCAGCGGGTGGCCCTGGGCCGCCTGCTTCAGCTGGGCCAGGCGGGCCGCCTGCAGCTTGTCCTTGCGGCCGAAAGCCTCACGCGCCTGCACCACCACCGCGTTGCCGGCTGCCGTTGCGGCCGCAGCGGCGGTGCCGCCAGCCGGTTGCGCAAGCCCGGGCGTGGCCATTGCGGCCAGCAGGCAGGCCAGGGCGGCGACGGCTTTGCGGCGCAGCCCGCCAGAGGCTGGGTTGTGGTGGGCGTGGGTGTGCGTGCAGGGTCTGAGCATGTTTTGAATTTAGCGCAGCGGGCAAGCCCTGCGAGGTGCAGGAGATTGGTCGTTCGGGCCCAAATCGCCGCCGCTGGCGGTATGGCCTACTTCGCCGCCAGCTTCCTGGGGGACTTCGCCGCCGTCTTGCGCGGTGCCGCCGCCCGGGCGGCCACGGCGGCGTGCACCGCCAGCAGGGCCCAGGGCCGCATCAGGGCCGGCGATTCCATCGCCTCATCGGGCGGCGTGTAGTAGTCCATCTGCAGCGGCTTGCCGTGGCCGTCGTACACAAAAGGCTGGCTGCCGGCGGCCACGAACTGCGGCCGGGTCTGTGCATTGGCCTTCAGGTACAGCCTGTCGTCGGCCATCAGCGCCGCAAACAGCCCGTCGATGTAAAAACCCCAGCCGCCAAACATGCGGCGTGCGCACACCGGGCCACCGCTTTCCAGCAATTCCATGCAGTGGGCGACCGGTGACGGTGTGCCGGCAGGGTTGGGGTGGGCTTGGCGGGGCATCGAGGCCTGACAATACGGCCTTGAAGCGGCTGATGTCCACCCCACCATGACGTCGAACTCCATGCACAGTTTCGAACCCTCGCGCGACAAGCAGACGCTGCGCCGGCAGTTGCAGGCCGAGCGGCAGACCCTGGTGGACCGCCACCAGCGCGCCATGCAGTTGCAGGAGGTTCTGCGCGTGTGGCTGATGGACCGCGGCGACAAGGCGGTGGGCGCCTACTGGCCCATCAAGGGTGAGTTCGACGCGCTGCCGGCGCTGTTCCGCTGGGCGGAAGCCGACGAGGAACGCTGCATCGGCCTGCCGGTGGTGGACAAGGTCACCAAACGGCTGAGCTTTCACATGTGGTTTCCGGGTTGCGAGATGGAGGACGACGCGTTTGGCATCCCGAAACCCAAGGACACCCCGCAGTTGAAGCCCGAAGTGCTGCTGGTGCCCTGCGTCGGCTACGGCCCCAAGGGCGTGCGGCTGGGTTATGGCGGCGGCTTCTACGACCGCACGCTGGCTTCGCTGCAACCGCAGCCCCACACGGTGGGTCTGGCCTATGCCAACGGTTTTGTGCCCTGGCTGCAGGCACAGGCGCATGACGTGCCGCTGCACACCATCCTGACCGACGAGGGCCTGGCCTGGCAGCAGCCCTGACGGCGGCTTGCGGTCAGGCCGCCTGTGCGGCCGCGCAGCGCGCGTTCAGGCGAGTTTGAGCCGCCGGCACACGTCCAGCGACAGCGTGCTCTGGTTCAGCGTGTAGAAGTGGATGCCGGGTGCGCCGCCGGCGATCAGCCGTTCGCACAGACGGGCCACCACGTCGATGCCGAAGGCGCGGATGCTGGCCGCGTCGTCCAGATAGCCTTCCATCTTCAGTGCCACCCAGCGCGGAATTTCGATGCCGTCGCGCTGCGCGAACTGGGCGATCTTGGCGTAGTTGTGGATCGGCATGATGCCCGGCACGATGGGCACCGTGACGCCCAGCGCCCGCGCTTCGTCGACAAAGTGGAAGTACGCGTCGGGGTTGAAGAAAAACTGCGTGATGGCTGAATTGGCGCCGGCCTTGACCTTGGCTGCGAAGTGCTCCAGGTCCTTGCGCGCATAACGCTGCTGTGGGTGATATTCGGGGTAGGCGGCGACTTCGATGAACCAGTCGCTGCCCTGCGTCTTGCGGATGAATTCGATCAGGTCGGCTGCATAGCGAAACTCGCCCGCAGTGGCCGTGCCGCTGGGCAGGTCGCCGCGCAGCGCCACCAGGCGTTTGATGCCCTGTGCGCGGTAGGTGTCCAGGATCTCTGAAATGCCCTGCGCCGTGCTGCCCACGCACGACAGGTGCGGCGCCGCTTCGTGGCCCGTGGCGGCGATGTCCTTCACGGTGGCCAGCGTCTTGTCGCGCGTGGCGCCGCCGGCACCGTAGGTGACGCTGAAAAATTCCGGCTTCACCACCGACAGGTCTTGCACCACGGTCTTGAGCTTTTCAGCGCCGACGGGGGTGTTGGGGGGGAAGAACTCGAAGCTGATGGGGATGGTCGACATAGGGCCACTCGTTCTTGGATCGGGTCAGCCGGCCCGCGCAGCTAGGCCGTCTTCCAGCGGCCGCCGCGGAACCGGCTTTGCCGGGCCGCCAGCGGCGCCGATGGGCTTGCGAGCCCATCGGCCCTCGCTGGCGAAGAACAGTCCGCAGGGACTGTTCTACGTCCCGCTCGGCCCCCTTCGGGGCGGCAGCTGGTTTGGGGGAATCAATACCTGTACGTGTCGGCCTTGTACGGGCCGGCCTTGCTGACACCGATGTACGCCGCTTGCGCGTCGCTCAGTTCGGTCAGCATCGCGCCCACCTTCTTCAGGTGCAGACGCGCCACCTTCTCGTCCAGGTGCTTGGGCAGCACGTAGACCTTGCCCACCTGGTAGGCATCGCTGCGCGTGAACAGTTCGATCTGCGCAATCGTCTGGTTCGCAAACGACGAGCTCATCACGAAGCTGGGGTGGCCGGTGCCGCAGCCCAGGTTCACCAGGCGGCCCTTCGCCAGCATGATGATCCGCTTGCCGTCGGGGAAGATCACGTGGTCGACTTGCGGCTTGATCTCGTCCCAGGTGCAGTCAGCCAGCGCGGCAACGTCGATCTCGTTGTCGAAGTGGCCGATGTTGCAGACGATGGCCTGGTCCTTCATCGCTTCCATGTGCTTGCGCGTGATGACGCTCAGGTTG
>JAYSXE010000028.1:0-10430 GCA_043717565.1 Burkholderiales bacterium
GGTTTCAGCGCCAGTTCGGCAAACACCTTGGGCGTGCCCAGCTGTTCCAGCGTCAGGATCTTGCTCGGAATGGTGCGGAACACCGCACCCGCACCGCGGCTCTGGTTGAAGGCGTTCACGCGAAAGCGCGCCAGGCCCTGGATCTCGAAGCTGAAGTCGCATTCCAGCGTGTCTTCATAGTGCTTGCGCTGGGCGTCGTTCATGATGTCGTACACCATGGCGTGCACCTGCTTGTGCTCCAGCGGTTCGACGTTGATGCGGCGCACGTCGCCGTGCACCCGGATCATGGGCGGCAGGCCTGCTGAAAGGTGCAGGTCGGAGGCCTTGTTCTTGACCGAAAAGGCCAGCAGCTGCGTGATATCCATGTGGTTTGCGGATTGTCCCTGTCGTTGCACCCCGCGGTGCGGGTGGTGCGGGGCCGGGCGCCGGCCCGATGGGGGTCTTCGACGCTCCGGTGCACTTGCAGGCGCCAGTGGTTGCGGGGCCCGGCGTTAAGCTTCGTTGATTATGGAGACCATCGCCCAGGCGCTGCAACAAGTGAAGCAGCGCATTGATGCTGCAGTTACCGCCGCCGGCCGCCCCGTGGGCGCGGTGCGGCTGCTGGCCGTCAGCAAGATTCAAGCAGCCGAGCGCGTGCGCCAGGCGATTGCTGCGGGCCAACATGACTTTGGTGAGAACTATGTGCAGGAAGCACTGGACAAGATGGCGGCGCTGGCCGACTTGCGCGCGCAACTGCAGTGGCATCTGATTGGCCCGTTGCAAAGCAACAAGACCCGGCCTGTGGCCGAGGCTTTTGACTGGGTGCACAGCGTGGACCGCCTGAAGATCGCGCAACGCCTGGCCGAGCAGCGCCCGGCACAGCTGCCACCGCTGCAGCTGTGCCTGCAGGTCAACGTCAGCGGCGAGGCCAGCAAAAGCGGCGTGGCGCCCGACGAGCTGCTGGCGCTGGCGCAGGCGGTTGCCGCGCTGCCGGCGGCACGCGTGCAACTGCGCGGCCTGATGAGCATTCCCGAACCCGTCGATGACGTTGATGTGCAGCGGCAACAGCACCGCAGCCTGCGCCTGATGCTGGACCAACTGAATGCGGCCGGCTTGCAGCTCGACACCTTGTCGATGGGCATGAGCGCTGACCTGGAAGCTGCGGTGGCCGAAGGCAGCACCCTGGTGCGTGTGGGCACAGCCGTTTTTGGCGCGCGCGCGGCCCCGGCGGCAGGGGGCGCCCGCACCCAGGGCTGCAGCGCGCAGGCCTAAGATCGCTGCTTCATCGCCTGGAGCCCGCACACCATGGACCGTCCACCCTGATCTCGGCCGCATTCGGCATGGGCGCCGTGCCGTTGCTGGCGCGGGCACAGGCCGGCTACCCGAACAAGCCCATCAAGCTGATCGTCGGCTTCCCGCCCGGCGGCGGCATCGACTTCACTGCGCGCACCATCCAAAGCGGGCTGGAAGCGGCCTTGGGCCAGCCGCTGGTCATCGAATACAAACCCGGCGCGGGTGGCGTTATCGCGGCCACTGAACTGGCGCGCGCCGCGCCAGACGGCTACACGCTGCTGGTGGCCAACACGGGGCCTTTTGCCATTGCGCCTTACCTGCAGGCCAAGCGCCCCTATGACCCGGTAACGCAGTTCACCTACATCGGCCAGGTGGCCGAAAGCGCCTACATCGCCGCCACCCGTGCCGAGCACCCGGCCAAGGACCTGAAGCAGTTTGTCGAATGGGCCAAGGCCAACCCCGGCAAGGCCAACTTCGCCAGCGGCGGGCCGGGCGCCAGCACGCACCTGAACGGCGAGCTGCTGAACAACGTTGCCGGCATCGACTTGCTGCACGTGCCTTACAAGGGCAGCGCGCCAGCCGTGACCGACCTCATCGGCGGCCAGACCCATTTGCTCATAGACGCCGGCACCGTGCTGCTGCCGCAGATCAAGGGCGGCCGGCTGAAAGCGCTGGCCGTGACAGGTGCCCGGCGCGACCCCAACCTGCCCGACGTGCCCACGGTGCGTGAACTGGGCCTGTCGGGCATGGAAGCCGTGGGTTTCCAGGGCCTGGTGGGCCCGGCGGGCATGGCCAAAGAGGTGGTTGACCGCCTGTCTGCCGAGCTGCGCAAGGTGCTGGCCAGCGCGGATGTGAAGGGCAAGTTCGCCGCTGCCGGTTCAGAGGTGCAGCCGCGCAGCCCGCAGGAATTTGCCGCCTATGTGAAGGGCGAAGCCGAGCGCTGGTCGACCCTGATCAACAAGCGCGGCATCAAGCTGGATTGAAGACCGTTAGGCTGCGGTCAGCGCCAAAAAACCGGCGTGTTGAGCGATCAGCCCCAGCCGGTTCGCTCGAACACGCCGAGGCAGGCCGGAGGCAATGCCGCCCGGCTTACCCCTAGTTCAAATACATGCCCAGGTAGCGGCGGCCACGGCTGACAGCGTCTGCGTCGGGGCAGGCCTGGAACCAGTCGATCAGCTGCTTGCGCGCTTTTTCGCGGTCGGGCTTCCCCTCGGCCTTGTCGCGCAGCACAACTTCCAGCAGGTTGTCGAAAGCGGCATTGAAGTCGCTCTGGAACACCTGGTGCGCCGCCAGCGCAAACCGCGCCTCGAAGTCTTTCGGGTCGGCGGCAATGCGCGCTGCCAGCGCCACTGGGTCGCCGGCCGGCCGGTTGGCCAAAATCTGCAGCCGCTTGCGCAGCGCCGCGTCGCGGTCGCCGCGCTCCACTTCGGGTACAGCGTCCAGCAGCGCCGTCACCTCCGGCAGCGGCGCACCGGCCGCCAGCCAGCGATCGGCCAGGTCGGCGCTGGCGTCGGGGTGGCCGGGCACCATCTGCAGCGCTTCCGTCAGCAGCGCCTCGGCTTCCGCCGGGTCGGCGGCTTCGGCGGCGGCCTTGCGGATTTCTTCCATCGGGTCGGCGGGCGGCTGCAAGTGCTTGTCCAGGAATGCGCGGATCTGGCCTTCGGGCAGTGCGCCTGTGAACTGGTCCACCGGCTTGCCGCCGATGAAAAGCACTACCAGCGGAATGCTGCGGATGCGCAACGCAGTGCTCAGGTTCGGCGCCTCGTCGGTGTTGATCTTTGCCAGCTCGAAGGCGCCGCCATAGCTGTCGGCCAGCCTTTCCAGCACCGGGCCCAGCGACTTGCAGGGCCCGCACCAGGGCGCCCAGCAGTCCAGCAACACGGGCACCTGCAGTGAACGTTCCAGCACGCGGGTCTGGAAGTCGGCTTCGGTCACGTCATAAACCAGCGCGTCCGCGCCGACGCCAGCAGGGCCGGCGGGTGCGGCTTGGGCGGGTTGCATGGCGTAGCCGCCAGCACCAAAGCCGCCACCGGCTGCATAGGGGTTGTTGGCGGCGAAGGGATTGTTGGACTTGGGTGTGTTCATGCGGCGATTGTCTCAATACTGGGGGAGCCGCTGCCAGGGCCCTGTTGCAGCAGCGCCGCCTGTGCTTCCAAGGTGGCTGGGCTCCCGCGCCGGCCGCTGTCATCATCTGGGGCATGACACGTCGTCGCGCCCGGCTGCCGGCCTTTTTCCAGATGCTGCTGGTGGCGGTGGCCGCTGCTGGCGCACCGGTGGCCTGCTGGGCTCAGGCGGCAGTGCCAGCAACGGCGGCGCAGACCGCGGCGCCCGCCGCCCCACCGAAAGTGTTGCGCCTGGCCAGCGAAAGCGAAACCGGCTTTGACCCGGCGCGCGTGGGCGACGCACGGTCGCTGCGCATCACGGCGCACATCTTCGAACCGCTGCTGGAATTCGACCCGCTTGCGCGCCCCGTCAAGCTGCGCCCGCGCACGGCCGCCGCCCTGCCCGAGCCCAGCGCCGACTTCCGCAGTTGGACGGTGCGCGTGCAGCCGGGCATCTTCTTCACCGACCACCCGTCCTTTGGCGGCAAGCCGCGTGAACTGGTGGCTGCCGACTACGCCTACAGCCTCAAGCGCCTGGCCGACCCAGCAAGCAAGAGCCCGGGCTGGAGCTCGATGGAGCAGGCCGGCATCAGCGGCCTGGCCGCGCTGCGCAAGGACGCAGTGGACCGCAAGAAGCCCTTCGACTACGACCGCCCGCTGCCCGGGCTGCAGTTGTTGGACCGCTACACGTTGCGCTTCGAGCTCGACGCCGTGCGGCCGCGCTTCCCGCAGTGGCTGGCCGGCGCTTCCACCGCGGCGGTGGCGCGCGAGGTGATCGAGGCGCACGGCGAGTTGTCGATGCAGCACCCGGTGGGCACCGGCCCCTTCAAGCTGAGCGAATGGCGCCGTTCGTCACGCATCGTGCTCGACCGCAACCCGGGTTTCCGCGAGCTGCGCTACCACGCCGAACCGGCGGCCGACGACGCCGAAGGCCAGGCCATCCTGGCGCGGCTGAAGGGCCGGCGGCTGCCGATGGTGGACCGTGTGGAAGTGGCCATCATCGACGAGAAACAGCCCATGTGGCTGGCCTTCCTGAACAGCGAAGCCGACTGGGTGGAACTGCCCGACGCCTTTGCCACCGTGGCCATGCCCGGCGGCAGGCTGGCGCCGAACCTGGCGCGGCGCGGCCTGCGTGCTGAGCGGGTGGTGATGCCGTCCACTTACTACACCATGTTCAACATGGACCACCCGCTGGTGGGCGGCTACACGCCAGAGCGCGTGGCGCTGCGCCGTGCCATCGGCCTGGCCATCGACGTGGAACGTGAGATAACGCTGTTGCGCTACGGTGCCGCCGTGGCCGCGCAAAGCCCGGTGGCCGTGCACTTGAGCGGCTACCACGCGCAGTGGCGCAGCGAGATGAGTGACTACAGCCCCGCCCGCGCCCGCGCGCTGCTGGACCTGTACGGCTGGCGCGACCGCGACGGTGACGGCTGGCGCGAAACCCCCGAAGGCCAGCCCTTGCTGCTGCAGATGGCCACGCAGCCGCTGCAGGAAACGCGGCGTTTTGATGAACTGATGCGGCGCGACCTGAAGGCCATCGGCCTGCGCGTGGAATTCCACAGCGCGCAGTGGCCCGAACAGTACAAGGCGGCGCGCGCCGGCAAGCTGATGATGTGGTCCACCAGCGGCCGGGCTGGCGCGCCCGACGGCATCGAAGGCCTGCTGCGCTACGACGGCGCCGCTGTGGGGGGCGTGAACCTGTCGCGCTTCAACCTGCCGGACATGAACAACACCATTGCGCAACTGCTGGCGCTGCCCGACGGCCCAGAACGCGAAGCCGCGTTTGAACGTGCCAAGCGGCTGACTGTTGTGTGGATGCCCTACAAACTGCGCACCCACCTGGCCATGACGGCGTTGGTGCAGCCCTGGTTGCACGGCTACCGCCGGCCGCTGTTCTGGCACAACTGGTTTGAACACGTGGACATCGAGCCGCACCCCGGTTGAACCCACCACGGGCCCACCACCGGCCCGCCCCGCACCCTGCACCACCACGCCCATGACAACCCCCCGCCTGCCCCTCATCCGCCCACCCCGCCTGCGCGCCGGCGACAGCCTGGGCCTCATCAATCCTTCGGGCGCCATCTATGAAAACGCGCCCTATGAACAGACCCACCGCGCGCTGCGTGCGCTGGGTTTTGAGGTGCGCGAGGCGCCGCACGCGCGTGCGCGCTACGGCCACATGGCGGGCACGCCCGAGCAGCGCGCCAGCGACATCCACACCCTGTTTGCCGACCCCGGCATTGCCGGCGTGCTGGCCATCACTGGCGGCTCGGGCGCCAACCGCGTGCTGCCGCACCTGGACTACGGCCTGATCGGTCGCAACGCGAAATTTCTGGGCGGCTTTTCAGACCTGACGGCGCTGCTGTCTGCGGTGCATGTGAAAACGGGCCTGGTCACTTTCCACTCGCCGCTGGGCCGGTCGGACTGGAACCCGTTCAGCGTCGAGCACTTCAAGGCCGTGGCCATGGCCGCCGAGCCGCACACGCTGCGCAACCCTGCACCGCCGGCCGACGACCCGGCGTCTGCCGAAGGCCGCACCACCACGCTGCGCAGCGGCCGCGCACAGGGGCCCCTGGTGGGCGGCAACCTGGCGGTGCTGGTCTCGCTGGCGGGCACGCCCTACATGCCGGCGCTGGACGGTGCCATCCTGTTCCTGGAAGACGTGAACGAATACATCTATCGCGTGGACCGCCTGCTGTCCACGCTGGCGCTGGGCGGCCAGCTGCAGCGCGTGGCCGGCGTGGTGCTGGGCGGTTTCACCAACTGCATGCCCAGCGAGGGCAGCTTCGGTACGCTGACGCTGGACGAGGTGTTCCGCGACTATTTCGGCGGTCTGGGGGTGCCGGTTTTCAGCGGCGCACAGTTCGGCCACGTGAAACGCAAGTTCACGCTGCCACTGGGTGTGCAAGTCGAGATGGACGCCGATGCCGGCACCGTCAGGCTGCTGGAGCCCGCGGTGACCTGATGCCGCGGTTTCGCCGCTCGGGCGTTGCCCGGGACCGGTCGGAAGGCCCTTGGCCGGTCAGTCCTTGAACAGATCCAGGTTGATGGCCCGGCCCATCGCTTCGTAGCCCGCGGCGTTGGGGTGGATGTGGTCGCAGTTGTATTCGGCCTTGATGATCTCGGCGCCCGTTTCTGACCGCCCACCGCCGGCCAGCAGCGCATCGAAATCGATTAAACCGTCAAACCCGGCCTGCTGGCGCATCCACTGGTTCACGTCCAGCCGAATCTTCTCCTGTGCGGCGCTGAAGCCCGTGCCCGGCTTGCCGCGAGCGATGGCGGTGGCGCCGATGACCTTGATGCCCTTGGCGCGCAGCCGAACCAGCACCTGTTTGATGCCGTCGATCAGCGTTGCGGCGTCGCGGCCCGATGCGATGTCGTTGGTGCCCTCAAAGAAGATCACGTGCGTCACACCGGCCAGTTCCAGCACGTCACGGTCCAGCCGTTCCAGCGCTGAAGGCCCGTTGCCGCCCTTGACCACCTGGTTGCCTGCGATGCCGGCATTGACCACGCTCTTGCGGCGCGCGGGTTCCAGCGCAGCCAGCCGCGTGGCCAGCAGGTCGGTCCAGCGCAGGTGCACGTCGGGAACCACCACGCCGCCGTGGATGAGCCCGCCGTTCGTGGTGCTGCTGCAGCGGCCGTCGGTGATGGAGTCGCCCAGCGCGACGATGGCGCCCGGCCCGCGGGGCGTGACCTCCAGCGCGCCCACCCAGTACACCGGGAAGGCCAGCAGGTTCACGCCCTTGGCCATGGGCGGCACGGCGCTATAGCCGTCGGCCGACGGGCTGGCCGCACGGTTGCCGTCGGCGCGGTAATTGGTGGTCAGCGCCAGCGTGTGCGTGCTGACGTCGGTGGCGGCTTCCACGTGCAGGCTCAGGCTGAGCTTGCTGAAGGCCTGCACCGGCATCTTCACCGGGTCGCTCCAGGCGCGGGCGCCGGGTGCCAGATCCAGCGTGGCCTGGCCGTTGAAGCTGAGGCGGCGCTGGCTGTCGGGCACCACCGCGGCACCCTCTGCGGTCAAGCCCAGGTAGGCGGCAGAAAAGCGCACCGTGCCTTTGGCCACCGTGTTTTCCAGGCGCACACGAACGGTGTCACCGCCCGCACTGGGCCTGAGCACCATGCGGTAGCTGCTGTTGGCCAGCCCTGGTGGCTCTTCGGCCACGTTGTGCGACGCGGCCCACGCGGTGCGTCGGCCTTGCTGACCGTCACCGCCCGGCGGGCTGACGCAACCCGACAGTGCCAACAGCGTTGCCGCTGCCAGGGCCGGCAGAAAGGGGATGGGCTTCAGCCAATGCATGCGGGCTCCTTGGGGGTGGCCCGGCCATCGTACGTGCACAGCGCACGCGCTGCGACCCCGGGGTTTGCCAGGGGTGCGGCGCGGCGTTGGCAGGTGGCGCTGCGCCCTCAGGCGTAGGTGTCGATCAGCCCACCCGGATTGCCCGACGTCGACGAGGAGGGCTGCGGCAGTGAGGCGATCAGCTGCGCGGCGGCGTTCTCCTGCGCCACCATGGCCTGTTTCAGCACCGACAGCGCCGCGGCGCCTTGCACGCTGCCGGGGGTGGCGGCGGAGGCGGTGTTGACCAGCGGGCTTTGTGCGGCGTTGACATTCATGGTCGGGGCTTTCGGTGCGGGCTGCAGCACCGGTTTTCGGCGCGCATCGGCCCGACTGAAGCGGCAGGCACGCCGTGGCGTTGAAGTGCGCGCTGAATTCGACGCCGAAGGGGTGTCAGCGTGGCTCGCTGGCCGCAGCCGGGGCGGGTGCACCAGGGGTGGCTGGTGCGGCAGGTGCCGCTGGCGCAGTAGCCGCCGCGGCGCCCATCTGGCTGTAGATGGCCTGTGACAACGCGAGCAGAGTCTCCTTGGGCAGTTCGCCCACCAGCGCGTAACCGGCGCCTTCTTCCACCCAGTAGAACATGCCCACCTTGCCCCGCTGTTCATAGCGGAATGCAGTCTGCGCGCCCTCTTCGGGCTTGCGCAGGTAGACGGTGACGCGGCGCTGCTGTGCGTCCTGGTACATCAGCTGCGCACTCTTGCCCGGGCCGTCGGGCAGCAGGCGGCCGCCCACCAGTTCAAAGCCCTGGGTCTGCAGGTCGAACAGCTTGACGGGAATGTTGATGCGCCGTGTCAGCCAGCGCGACAGGTGCTCTTCCTGCGCCTTCACTTCCACCGCGTGGCGCGGTTCACCAACGTAGACGCTGTGCGCAAAAGCCGCACGCTGCACCCAGCCTTGTGACGTGCCGGCTGCCAGCTGGCTGCGCTGCTGGGCCAGTTGCTGGGCCTGCACCCGCTGCTGCCATTGCCAGACGCCGCCGCCGCCCACCATGGCACCGGTGACCAGCAGGCCCGCGGCCGCCGCGGCCACGGCCCAGCGCGGCGGGCCGGCCCGGCCGTGCTGCAGCGTGGCCTTCAGCGCAGCGGGCAGTGGTTCTTCCAGCACGGGGTTGAAGTGTCCTGCCAGGGCGTCACGGTCGGCCCGCCAGGCGTCGACGCGCTCCTGATCTTCGGCGTGGTCGGCCAACCACGCCTGGACGAGGGCGGTGTCGCTGGCGTTCAGTTCGCCGTCGACAAAGGCGCTGAGCATCTCGTCGGTGACGCCCGGTGGCGGGGGCGGTGCCTGGAGGATTTGATTCATGTTCAGACCACCCGCTTCAGTGTGGTGGCGTTCGGCTTGCGCGCTGCGTGGCCGTGGCCGTCCAGAAAAGCGCGCAAGGCAGCGCGGCCGCGGCACACGCGCGACATCACGGTGCCAATCGGGATGTGCAGCACCTCGGCCACCTCGGCGTAGCTGAGTTGTTCCACGCACACCAGCAGCAGCGGCTGGCGCTGGTCAGCCGGGAGGCGCGCCAATGCGGCTTCCAGGTCCATGCGCAGGCCGGGGCTGTGGCCGCTGTCGGCCTGGGCATGGACCTGGTGGTCGTCCTGCACGCGCTGCAGTTCGGTGGGGTCGGTCACGGTCATGCGGGACTGGCGGCGCAGGGTGTCCAGGTGGGCGTTGTGGGCGATGGACAGCAGCCACACGCCCATCTCGCGCTGCGGGTCGAACTGCCGCCAGTGCGTGAGCGCACGTTCCAGCGCCTGCTGCGACAGGTCGTCGGCGGCCGTGGCGTCAAAAGTCAGCGTGCGGGCGTACCGGCGCAGCCGTGGCATCACGTGCAGCAGTTGTCGGCAAAAGGCGGGCGGTGCTTCCAATGGGGTGTTTACGCGTGGGGCGGGCCGATTATTCCCGCCAGCGCACGCTCGGCGGCCTGTGGCACCGCAGTTTCAGGGGTACAGCCCACGCTCTTCGCGCGCCGTCAGGATGCGTTCGCAGGCGACGGCAAAGGTGGCCGTGCGCAGCGTGGTCTTGTGGCGGTCGGCGGTGTCCCAGATCTTCTTCAGCGCGTCGACCATGATCTTGTCCAGCCGCACGTTGATCTCGTCTTCGCTCCAGAAGAAGCTGCTGAAGTCCTGCACCCATTCGAAGTAGCTGACGGTCACGCCGCCGGCGTTGCAGATGACGTCGGGCACCACCAGCACGCCGCGGCTGGCCAGGATGTCGTCGGCTTCTGGCACCGTGGGGCCGTTGGCGCCTTCCAGCACCAGGCGGGCCTTGATGCGGTGTGCGCGCGCTGCGGTGATCTGCCCTTCCAGCGCGGCCGGGATCAGGATGTCGCACCTGACGTCCCAGAAGTCTTCGCCGCTGATGGCATCAGCGCCCTTGAAGCCGCCCACGCCGCCGTGTTGCTTCACGTGTGCGGCCAGGTCGGCGATGTCCAGACCGTGGTCGTTGAAGATCGTTCCCGTGTGGTCCTGCGCGGCCACCACCGTGCCGCCGGCCTGGGCAAACAACTCTGCAGCTGACGAACCCACGTTGCCGTAGCCCTGCACCGTCACGCGGGCGCCGTTCAGGTCCAGGCCCAGGCGGCGTGCCGCTTCGCGCCCGGTGACAAACACGCCGCGCCCTGTCGCCTTCACACGCCCCAGGCTGCCGCCCAGGTGGATGGGCTTGCCGGTGACGACACCGGTGGCGGTGGTGCCGGTGTTCATCGAATAGGTGTCCATCATCCAGGCCATGAT
>JAYSXE010000271.1:0-13884 GCA_043717565.1 Burkholderiales bacterium
GTCGGCATCCACAGCCGCGACAACGACCTGGTGGTGAACGCCACGCGCACCAAGCAGCTGACCAACTTCCGTGTCAGCGGCAAGGAAGACGCGATCAAGATCACGCCGCCGATCGACGTGACGCTCGAGTACGCGGTGGAGTTCATCGACGACGACGAACTGGTCGAAATCACGCCCAAGAGCGTGCGCGTGCGCAAGCGCCACCTGTCTGAACACGACCGCAAGCGCGCCGGCCGCAGCGGCATCTGACCACCCACCCAGGCCAGTTGATGACGCACCGCAAAGCCATCTTGATAATGGTGGTGGCCGCGGCGATGTGGAGCATGGCCGGCGTGGTGACCCGCCAGCTGGAAACCGCGCGCAGCTTCGAGATGACCTTCTGGCGCAGTGCCTTCAACGCACTGGCGCTGGTGCTGCTGCTGTCGTGGCTGCGCGGGCCGCGCGTGTTGTGGCAGTCGCTGCGCACCGGCGGGCGCGCCTTGTGGGTGTCGGGGCTGTGCTGGTGCGTCATGTTCACCGCCTTCATGGTGGCGCTGACGCTGACAACGGTGGCCAACGTGCTGGTGACGATGGCCATCGCGCCTTTGTTTACTGCGCTGATGGCGCTTGCCGCGCTGGGCCACCGCCTGGCCCCGCGCACCTGGGCGGCCATCGCGCTGGCCGGCATCGGCATCGCCTGGATGTACGGCCATGAATTCAGCATCGGGGGCCCGGGCCATGTCCTGGGAACCGTGGTGGCGTTGGCCGTGCCGCTGGCGGCAGCCGCCAACTGGACACTGCTGCAGCATCTGAAAGGCCTGCAGGGCGGCGGTGCCGACATGTTGCCCGCGGTGCTGGTGGGCGCGCTGCTGTGCGCGGCCATCACGCTGCCACTGGCCTGGCCGTTTTCAGCGTCTCCACAAGACGTGGGCTGGCTGGCCTTCCTGGGCGTGGCGCAACTGGCCATTCCGTGCCTGATGGCCGTGGCTGCCGCACGGGTGCTGCCCGCGCCCGAAATGTCGTTGCTGAGCCTGCTCGAAGTAGTGCTGGGCGTGGGGTGGGCCTGGCTGGGTGCCTCAGAACAGCCGGCCCCCGCTGTGCTGGCGGGTGGCGCACTGGTGCTGGTGGCGCTGGCCGGCAACGAGGCGCTGGCGCTGCTGAAAGCTTCGCCAAACGCGAAGGCCACGGGCTGAAGCCAGCAGTCGGCGCTGTGGGGTCACACGCGAGGCCGCTGCCCCGTAGCCCCTAGGGTCAGCCCGGGTCTGTACACATCGACCAGGGCCTAGCATGGTGCGGGCCGCACCTTCAGCGGAATGGAGCTTGCTGCATGAAACAACTGTCGGGCCTGGACGCCACTTTCCTGTACCTGGAAACAGCGCAGATGCCCATGCACGTGGGCGCACTGCACGTGTTTGAACTGCCGACCGGCAGCAAGGGCAAGTTTGTGGTGGCGCTGCGCAAGCACATGCAGGAACGCCTGCCCGTGGCGCCCGTGCTGCGCCGGCGGCTGTGGTGGATGCCGTTGAACCTGGCCAATCCGGCCTGGGTGGACGCCGACCCCGACCTGAAAGAGCACATCGTCGAAATCAAGCTGCCCGCCAGCGCCAAGGTGGGCGACGGCATGGCCGAGCTGCATGCCGAGGTGTCGCGCCTGCACCCCGTGCTGCTGGACCGCAAGAAGCCGCTGTGGAAGTTCCACGTTTTCGAAGGCCTGGCCCCTACCGCCAACGGCAACCGGCGTGTCGGCCTGTATTCGCAACTGCACCATGCCGCCGTGGACGGGCAGGCGGCGGTGGCGCTGGCCAACGCCATCATGGACCTGTCGCCCGCGCCCCGCAGCATCGAAGCGCGGCCCAGCACGCGCACCAAGGTCTTCAAGCTGGACATGACGGAAATGCTGCGCGGCGTGATCGGCTCGCAGGCGCAGAAGGTGGGCGAAATCGTGCGCAACCTGCCCGCCACGGTGGGCACGCTGAAAGACGCGGTGTCGCTGGCGGTGGGCAGTTCAGCGCTGCTGGGCGGCGGCAAGGGCGCCCGCAACCTGACGCTTGCGCCGCGCACGGTGTTCAACGCCTCGGTGTCGGCCGGCCGCGCCTACGCCACGGCCACGCTGCCGCTGGCGCAACTGAAGCTGCTGGCACGCGCCCATGGCGGCACGCTGAACGACATGGTGCTGATGCTGTGCAGCAGCGCGCTGCGCCGTTACCTGGCCCGCCACAAGCAGCTGCCGCGCAAGAGCCTGGTGGCTGCGGTGCCCATCTCGCTGCGCGCCAAGGGCGACACGTCAGCCGACAACCAGGCGTCGATGAGCCTGGTGAGCCTGGGCACCCACGTGTCTGATGCGCGCAAACGCCTGGCCCACGTGATGGCGGCCACGGCCGCCATGAAAAGCAGCATGGGCAGCGTGAAGAGCATCCTGCCCACCGACTTTCCATCAATGGGCGTGCCGTGGCTGATCGAAGCCGCCACCGCGCTGTACGGCAAGGCCAAGGTGGCCGACCGCGTGCCGCAGGTGGCCAACCTGGTGATCTCCAACGTGCCGGGCCCGCCGGTGCCGCTGTTCATGGCGGGGGCGCGCATGCTCAGCAACCACCCCACCAGCATCGTCGTGCACGGCCTGGCGCTGAACATCACCGTGCAGAGTTACGACCAGCATCTGGACTTCGGGCTGATGGCCGACGCGGCTGCCGTACCCGACGTGGCCGAACTCGCCGACGCGCTGCGGGTGGCTTTCGACGACCTGGTGGCGCTGCCGCTGCCCGGTGAAGCCGAAACCGACGAAGCCCTGCCGGCCGGGCCTTTGAAGCGCGCGGCCAAGGGTCTGGGCCGCGCTGCGCAAGACGCGCTTTCCGGGGCCCTTGCTGGCGCGGTGGCCGGTGCAACCGGTACGGTGGGTGCCATGACGCGCAAGGCGCTGAAATCGGCGGTTGGCGCCACGGCAGCGTCGGTCGTCTCGAAGCAGACATCCATGCGTGCATCTAGGGCGGCCGCCCCAAAGACCCGGCCCCGCTCTGGCTAACATCGGTGAATGACCGCCAACACCAGCCGGCGCCGCGCGGGATCCGGCACCTCCCCGCAGCTCGACCCCTTCGCCCCTGTGCAGCAAGAAGAGCTGTTGCAGGCACCCGGCGCGTTGCTGATGATGCTGGAAGCCCGCGCGCCCTGGGAATACATGGCCACGCTGGCGGCCAGCCCGTGGTTGTCGCGCATTCCGGTGGG
This sequence comes from Burkholderiales bacterium, assembly GCA_043717565.1. Classification (GTDB taxonomy): domain Bacteria; phylum Pseudomonadota; class Gammaproteobacteria; order Burkholderiales; family Burkholderiaceae_C; genus Rubrivivax. The sequence continues at coordinate 3,199 of JAYSXE010000271.1, forward strand.
CGACGGCCACCCGGTGTTGGTGTTCCCGGGCCTGGGCGCCAGCGACGGTTCTACGCTGCCATTGCGCAACTTTCTGCGCGACCGGGGCTACACCCCTTACCCCTGGAAACAAGGCTTCAACTTCGGCCCCAAGCAGGGCGTGCTGAACCACGCGCGCAGCCAGGTTGAACAGCTGGCGCAGCGCCATGGCGAAAGGGTCAGCCTGGTGGGCTGGAGCCTGGGCGGTATCTACGCCCGCGAGATTGCCAAGGAGCAGCCGCACAACGCCCGCTGCGTGGTGACACTGGGCACGCCCTTTTCAGGCCACCCCCGCGCCACCAACGCCTGGCGGCTGTATGAACTGGTCAGTGGCCAGTCGGTGCACGACCACGAACTGGCGGCCCAGGTGCGCGTGCCTCCGGCTTGCCCCACCACCAGCATCTACAGCAAGACCGATGGCGTGGTGGCCTGGCGCTGCAGTCTGAACGACCCGGCCGCACACACCGAGAACATCGAAGTCCACGCCAGCCACATCGGCATGGGCATGAACCCGCTGGCGCTGTTTGCACTGGCCGACCGCTTGCGGCAGGACCCTGCCAGCTGGACACCCTTTGACATCCAGGGCGCGCGCAAGTGGTTCTTCAAGACCACGCACCAAAGCCCGCTGCGGGCTGCGCCCTTCTGATGCAAAACCTTGGTGTGATGCGCACAGCCCAGAGGCGGCTGGCATGAGGGTGGTTGCCAACGGCATCGGCATCGAGGTTGATGAGCAGGGCTCGCCCACGGGCGAACCGCTGCTGTTGATCATGGGCCTGGGCATGCAACTGGTGGCGTGGCCAGACGAACTGGTGCAAGACCTGGTGGCGCGCGGCTTTCGTGTCATTCGGCTGGACAACCGCGACGCCGGCCTCAGCCAAAGCTTTGACCAGCTCGGCCAGCCCAGCCTGGTCATGGCCGGTCTGCGCTACGGCCTGCGCTTGCCGGTCACTTCGCCATACAGCCTGAAAGACATGGCTGCCGACTGCCTGGGCGTGCTGGACGCGCTGGGCATCGCGCAGGCCCATGTCTGCGGGGCTTCCATGGGCGGCATGATTGCGCAGCATCTGGCCGTCAGGCACCCCACGCGCGTGAAGAGCTTGACACTCATCATGACCACCACGGGCGCCCGCCACCTGCCGCAACCCAGCCTGCGTGTGCGCAGCGTGCTGATGTCGCGCCCGTCGGGGGTGGACCCCGAAGCCGTCGTCGCCCACCTGCAGCGCGTGGTCACCACCATTGGCAGCCCGGCCTTCCCGCCCGATGCGGCGCGGTTGCAGCAGCGGCTGCGCGCCAGCGTGGCCCGCGCGTGGCGCCCCGCGGGCACAGCGCGTCAACTGGCCGCTGTGGTGGCCGATGGCGACCGATCGGTGCTGGTGCAGCACCTGCGCATGCCCACGCGGGTGGTGCATGGCGAGCAAGACCCCTTGATTCCAGTAGCTGCGGGCCGCCATTTGGCGCAGTTGATTCCGAACGCCCAGACCGACTTCATCGCCGGCATGGGCCACGACCTGCCGCAGCAGTTGCTGCCGCGCATCGCCCAGGGCATCGCTGACAACGCAGGGCGCTGAACAGCGCAGCCTGGTGTTGCCGCCCGTTCGCACGGGGGCGCCAACGGTGGCCATCGGGCACAGAAGGTTGGCCGCCGTGCCACCGGGTGCCAAGCCAAAGCTCGTCTACTTCACCACTTCGGACAACTCGACCACCAGGTCACGGCTGTTGTTCGACACCGGGGCTGATTGCCCGCTGATGTCGCCGGCCGCAGGCACGGCCTGCCCGCTCTTGCTGATGCGGGCCACCACCACCACGCGTTCGAACAGCGACAGCCGGGCCGCAGGCGCCATGGCCATGCTGTCGTCCAGGCTGAACTGCAGCGGCAGGTCCTTCACCCGGTGCCGCGACACCGCCAACGGCATGCGCGACCCGTCGGCCGGCCGCGCCAGCACGAACACCGTGTCTTCAGGGGATGCCTGCGCGGCCAGCGCCGGCGCCAGGCGAACGGTGCCCGTGATGCGGGGGCTGCCCGCTGCCGCGGGCGCGGTGACGCCGGAAGGGGCAGGCACCGGTGCAGCACCCGCGGCCTCCACCGGCGCGGCCGGCATGCCGCCCAGCCTGCGTGCTTCAGCAATGCCGGCTTGTATCTGCTGCAGCAATTCGCCGCCCGGTGGCGACAGCCGGGCCAGGTCTTCCCAGTGCTTCACGGCGCCCGCGTAGTCCTTGCGTTCAAAAGCGCCCGAACCGGCCAGCGCCAGCGCCTTGGGGTTCTGGGGGTCCAGCTTCAGCGCCCGTTCCACCAGCTGCAGCGGCTCGCCAGCCAGCGTGCGGTTGTTCTGGAACGCCAGCACGTCGGCATAGTCGGTCAGCAGTTGTGCGTCGTTACCGTTCAGCGCCACGGCCTTGGCGAAGGCGGGTACGGCATCGGCCGGTCGGTTCAGCCGTGAGTACGACCGCGCCAGCATGGCCCAGCCTTCAGCGTTGTCGGGCTTGTCCTTCAGCTTCTGGGCCAGCTGTTCCACCGCTTGGGTGAATTGCGCTTCGGTAGCGCCGCCGTCAGCAGCACCAGCTTGCGCCGTGCCCGGCGCGCCGGCACTGGGCATGCCCGGTGAACCCTGAAAGCCGTAGCCCGCACCGGCCAGCGCCAGCACCGCAGCGGCCAGGCCCGCCAGCATTCGCGTGCCGGGGCGGGCGGGGGCATGGGGTGCCGGATCTTCCTGGGCCAGCACGGCGTCCAGCAGCTGGCGTTCCATTTCGGCCTTGGCTTTGGCGTGGGCTGTTTCGTCCAGGGCGCCTTGCGCGCGCTGGCCCTGCAGTTGCTGCAGTTGTTGCCGCAGTGCGGCCACTCGGTCGGTCATGGTGGGAAAACGGTTCGGGTGGCGGCGCCGGTGGGGCCAGCAGTGCGGGAACGGGCGGAGTCGGTGCTGTCGGCATCGGCCTGCAGGGCGTCGGCTTCGTCGGCCTCGAATTCGTGGGCCGCCAGGCGGCTGCGCTTGCGCAGCACCAGCCACAGCGCCAGCGCACCGGTCACCAGCAGGGCCGGCGGGCCGAACCACAGCAGCGCCGTCGAGCCCTTCACGGGCGGGCGGTACAGCACGAAGTCGCCGTAACGCTGCGTCATGAAGTCCAGGATCTGTTGCTCGCTCTTGCCGTCGCGCAGCATCTGGCGCACCTGGTCGCGCAGGTCCACGGCCAGGCCGGCGTTGGAATCGGCAATGGTCTGGTTCTGGCACACCAGGCAGCGCAGTTCGGCGGCAATGGCGAGCGTGCGCTTTTCCAGCAACGGGTCTTCGGCCGTTGCGGGCGCATCCTTGGCTGTGCCGGCCACCGCGCTGCAAGCCAGCACCAGCGCCACCAGGCAGCCCCGCCAAGGGCCACTGAAACGCAACGGCTTGGCCGAATGCGCGGCAGGGCTGTGCGGCCTAACCATTGAGTTTCCTCAACAGCGGTTCGATGCGCTGGCGCATCACGTCGGGCGTGATCGGCCCGATGTGCTTGAAGCGGATGACGCCCTGTTTGTCGATGACGAAGGTTTCCGGCACGCCATAGACCCCGTAGTCGATGCCCACCTTGCCCTGGCTGTCGGACAGCACCAGCTTGTAAGGGTTGCCGTGGCGCGCCAGCCAAGCCTGCGCTTCCTTGCGGCCGTCCTTGTAGTTCAAGCCCACGATGGGCGTGCTGTCGCGGCGCGCCAGGTCCAGCAACAGCGGGTGTTCTTCCAGGCACGGCGTGCACCACGAAGCCCAGACGTTGAAGACCCAAACCTTGCCGGCCATTTCGGGCGGCCCCAGGGTCTGCTGCGGGTCTTCCAGCCGCGGCAGCGCGAAGGCGGGCGCGGGCTTGTCGATCAGCGGCGACGGCACTTCACGCGGCTTCAGGTTCAGCCCCACCCCCAGAAAGCCGAGCAGCACCACGAACAGCGCCAGCGGCGCCAGAAACTTCCACTGCTTCATCATGCTGCGGCGGTGGCGGCCGGGTTGCTGCGTTGGGCCTGGCGCGCGGTGCGGTAGCGGCGGTCGCTGATGGCCAGCACGCCGCCCAGGGCCATGAAGACACAACCGCCCCAGATCCAGGTGACAAAAGGCTTGTGGTACACCCGAACCACCCAGGCCGAGTCACCCACCGGCTGGCCCAGCGACACGTACTGGTCACCCAGCGGCGTGCTGCGGATGGCCGCTTCGGTCATCGGGTTCTGCTGCACGCGGTACAGGCGCTTTTCGGGCTTCAGCTGCGCCACTTCGCGGCCGTTGCGGGTCACCACCACCAAGCCCTGCGCCGCGTCGTAGTTGGGCCCTTCAACCTGGCGCACACCCTGGAAGGTGAAGGTAAAACCGCCGGCTTCGGTGGTGTCGCCCACGCCCATCTTCACGTCGCGCTCGATCTCGAAGCTCTTCACCATGGTGACGCCGAAGATGAACACGGCCACGCCCACGTGGGCCAGCGACATGCCCACAAAAGCGCGCGGCAGCTGGCGCGCACGGTGCGCCAACGGCAGTTTCAGGCCGCCGGCCGGGCGCAGCCGTTCCCACACATCGGTGGCCACCGCGGCCATCACCCAGAAGGCCAGCAGCAGCCCCAATGTGGCCATCCACTTGATGTCGCCTTGCAGCCATTCGGTCAGCACCGTGGCCACCACCGCCGCGCCCCCGGCCCAGCGCAGGCGCTTGCCCAGGTCGGGCAGCTCGGCCTGTTTCCAGCGCGCCAGCGGGCCCACGGCCATCAGCACCACCAGCGGCACCATCAATGGCACGAACACCGCGTCGAAGTAGGGCGTGCCGACGGATATCTTGCCCATGCCCAGCGCGTCCAGGATCAGCGGGTACAGCGTGCCCAGCATCACCGCAGCTGTGGCCACCAGCAGCAGTACGTTGTTCGCCAGCAGGAAGGTTTCGCGTGACACCAGTTCGAAGCGCGAACCCAGGCCCACCTTCGGGGCGCGCCAGGCGTACAGCACCAGCGAAGCGCCGATCACCACCGACAGGAAACCCAGGATGAACAGGCCGCGCCGCGGGTCGGTGGCGAAGGCATGCACCGAAGACAACACGCCCGAGCGAACCAGGAAAGTGCCCAGCAGCGACAGCGAAAACGCCATGATGGCCAGCAGAACCGTCCAGCTCTTGAAGGCGCCGCGCTTCTCGGTCACGGCCAGCGAATGGATCAAGGCCGTGCCCACCAGCCAGGGCATGAACGAGGCGTTTTCCACCGGGTCCCAGAACCACCAGCCGCCCCAGCCCAGTTCGTAATAGGCCCACCAACTGCCCAGTGCAATGCCCAGCGTCAGAAAGACCCAGGCCGCGGTGGTCCAGGGCCGCGTCCAGCGCGCCCATGCGGCGTCTAGGTTGCCGCCGATCAGCGCTGCCACCGCGAAAGCAAAGGCCACCGAGAAACCCACGTAGCCCATGTAGAGCATCGGCGGGTGGAAGATCATGCCGGGGTCTTGCAGCAGCGGGTTCAGGTCGCGGCCGTCGGCGGGCACCGGGCTCAGCCGGTCGAACGGGTTGGACGTGAGCAGCGTGAACAACACGAAGCCCACCGTCAACCAGCCCAGCACCGCCAGCGTGCGCGCCAGCACCGGCCGCGGCAGGCGGCTGCTGAACAGCGCCACCGCCAGCGCCCAACCCGACTGCATCATCAGCCAAAGCAGCATCGAACCTTCATGCCCGCCCCACACCGCGGCGATGCGGAACTGCAAAGGCAGCGCACTGTTGGAATTGGTGGCCACATAGAGCACCGAAAAGTCGTGCTGGACGAAGGCGATGGTCAGGCAGATGAACGACAACACCACCAGCGCAAACAGCAGCGCCGCGGCAGGCCGGCCCACCGCCATCAGGTCGGCGCGGTTGGTCTGTGCGCCAACCAGCGGCACGATGCCCAGCACCAATGAAACGCCCAGCGCCAGCCAGAGCGTGAAGTGACCGATTTCAGGAATCATTTGCTGGCTTCCCGCGACACCATCTGTCCCATCGGGCTGCCGCCGCCCTTGGCGTTTTTCAAGGCTTCTGCTGCCTCGGGCGGCATGTAGTTTTCGTCGTGCTTGGCCAGCACCTCGCGCGCCACGAACACGCCTTCCTTCAACTGCCCCTGGGCCACCACGCCTTTGCCTTCCTTGAAAAGGTCGGGCAGGATGCCGGTGTACTTCACCGGCACGGTCTTGGCGGTGTCGGTGATGACGAACTGCACCTGCGTGCCGTCCACCTTCACCGAACCCGCTTCCACCAGGCCGCCCACGCGGAAGGTGCGAGCGGTGGGCGCTTCCTTGGCGGCCACCTGCGTTGGCGAGTAGAAGAACACCATGTTGCTTTCAAAGGCGTTCAGCACCAGGGCCGTGGCCACGCCCACGGCGCACAGCACGCCGCCCAGAATGGCCAACCGCTTGTGGCGGGTTTTCATGACTCAACCTCCGGCCCTTGCAGGCCTTGTGAAGCCGCCTGAAGCAAGGCTTGGCGGTGGCGCGCGCGGGCCAGCAGGGGCTCGGCCAGCATCAGTGCCAGCGCGGCGGCATAGGACATCCAGACGAAGTAGCCATGACCGCCCATGGCGAAAAATTCAGCGGCGCTGCCCCAGTTCATGGCTTGATTTTGGCCTGTAGCAGCTCAGCCACCCAGGCCGTGTGGCTTTCGCGTTCAAGAATGTGGGCCCGTGTGCGCATGAACACCACCGCAAAAGCATAGGCCCAGCAGGCCAGGGTCATCAGCAGCATCGCCAACAGCATGGTCTGCGCCATCTTTGGTGCGGCCGTGGCGCTGATGGTGGCGCCCTGGTGAAGCGTGTTCCACCACTGCACCGAAAAATAGATGATGGGCACGTTGACGCTGCCTACCAGCGCCAGCAGGGCTCCGGCCTGGTCGGCGCGGCGCTGGTCGTCGATGGCGTTGACCAGTGCGATGTAGCCCAGGTACAGGAACAGCAGGATCAGCTCGGTGGTGATGCGCGCGTCCCACACCCAATACGTGCCCCAGGTGGGCTTGCCCCAGAAGGCGCCTGTCCACAGCGCCAGGAAAGTGAACATTGCGCCGGTGGGGGCGATGGACCGCGCCAGCATCGACGCAGCCCGCGCCTTGAAGGCCCAGCCGATGCCGGCCCAGAAGGCCATCACCAGGTACAGCAGCATCGACATCCAGGCCGCCGGCACGTGGATGAAGATGACCCGGTACACGTTGCCCTGCGTTGCGTCCACCGGCGCCACGAAAAAGCCGGTGTACAGGCCCACCGCGGCCAGCACCGCTGCCAGCACCCAGAACACGGGCACCAGCCACCCCAGCAGCCGGTACAGGCGCGAGGGTGCAGCGAAGGTATAGAGGCGCAGGGCGGGGGCGTTCAAGGCGGTCGAAGTCGGGCGGGTGGTTCAGGCCGCAACGCTGTTGTTGCAAGCCCGCTACGGGGGTGCGGGTGTGGTGCTTATTCGGTGGATATGCGCAACGCCGCCGCGGTGGCCAGCGGTGCGCCCAGCGCCGTGACGATGAGCAGGGCCCCCAGCAGCGAAAAGTGGCCGTTTGCCGACAACCCAGCTTCTACCGTGCTGACGGCTCCAGCACCAAAGATTATCGCCGGGGTGGCCAAAGGCAACACGATCAGGATCAACAGCATGCCCCCGCTGCGCAGGCCCAGGGTCAGTGCAGCGCCCACACCCCCCAGCAGGCTGAGGATGGGCGTGCCCAGCAGCAGGCCCAGTACCAGCGTGGCCAATGCCGGCCCCGACAGGCCGAACATCAAGCCCACCAGCGGGCTGGCCACCAGCAGCGGCAGGCCCGACAGCAACCAGTGCGCGGTGCACTTGGCAGCGGCCACCGCCAGCGCCGACTGCGGTGCCAGCAGCATCTGTTCCAGCGAGCCGTCGGCATGGTCTTGCGCAAACATGCCGCTCACCGACAACATCGACGCCAGCAGCGCACACACCCACACCACCCCCGGGGCGATTTCGCGCAACGTGCGCGGTTCCGGGCCCACGCCCAGCGGGAACAGGCTCAGCGCCACCAGGAAGAACGCCAGCGGCAACAGCGCGTCGATGCGGCGGCGCGACGCCAGGCGAAGGTCGCGCCGCAGCACGCTGGTGAACACCGCGCTCGGCGGCGGGATGCCTGCCGTGGCGCTGCTCGGGGCGACACCTTGCGCGCTCAAGCGGCCGCCCTTGCCGGCAACGGCGCGAAGGGTTCCAGGTCCAGCACCGCGGGCACCGGCTGTTGCAGGCTCAGGGCCTGGTGGCTGGTCAACAGCACGCAGCCGCCCTGGCGGGCGTGGGCGCTGATCAGCGCGTTCAGCGCGGCAACGCCGTCGTCGTCCAGCGCATCGAAGGGCTCATCCAACAGCCACAGCGGCGCGTGGCCTGAAAGCGCCAGCCGCGCCAGTGCCACCCGCCGGCGCTGGCCCTGGCTGAGTGTGCGCACTGCGGCATGCTGGCGGTTGCCGATGCCCATGCTCCGCAGAGCGTGCTGCAGGTCTGCCGGGCTGCTGGGCAGGCCATGCAATCGGGCCAGGAAGTGCAGGGCTTCGCTGGCGCTGAGGTCGTCTTTCAGCGCGTTCTGGTGGGCCACATAGGCCCAGTGGCGGCGCCAGGCATGGCCGGCCAGGGCCACGGGGCGGCCCGCGATTTCAACAGCGCCCGCCGCCGGTGACGACAGGCCGGCCAACAGCCTCAGCAAGCTGGTCTTGCCGCGCCCGTTGCGGCCCCGAAGCCAGGTCACGCTGCCGGGCGCAAGCGTGATGTCCAGCTTCTCGAAAAGCGTGCGTTCGCCGCGTTGGCAGGCCAGGCCGCGAACGTTCAGCACACAGGCTGGTGTTGATGTGCCGCAAGCATGCGGAATGTAAACTTCAGAGGGCGGCACGGTAACCAGGGCTGAATTGGGCAGGGCGCTGCAGTGTGCGCCTAGGTGTTGTTGCCGACAGAGAGGCGGAAACGCCTTGGTGGCGGGGTAGCGCCAGAGTCTAAGGTTTGCCGCCGAATACAGGACCCCAGGGTCACCAGGCTGGTGCGCGCTGGCGCGTCTGGCGCATCTGGAGCATCTGGCGGGTGCGGTTCAACACAACGCCAGCGAACGGGCCGAATGCCACAGGGGGGAACGACTGGCGGCCCAGCACACATGCCGTCGCGACGGCGCGCCGCCATCCGCTAAAGCGATTTCGCGCGGATCACGCCGCCAGCGCGGGCGAAATGGCCCCCGCCCAGGTAGACGAATGGGTTTGGTGCTCAGGTGCACGCAGTTTGATTCGGCCACAGGCCTAAAAATCAACTGCAGCGTAGACGAAGGGAATGGGCTTCACCAGCCAGTGCGCTTGAAGCCCCAAGATTACGTGCGGTTTCATATGACTGCGGCACGCTGTTGCCGCCGCCGCCCGGTCGTCCCCGCACTGTGGTTGTCCATCCGCGAATCCGTCAGGGCGATTGGCCACGTCCAGTCCATGAAATGGGGCAATGGTCGGCGGCAGTAAAGCGCCCAAAAGGGCGTTCGATGCAATGGTGGCGCTTGGTCCATCATTGGCTCTTTCTGACGCTGAGCACTGTATGCAAGCCACCCCTGTCGCCCCTGAACCGGTCTTTCCAGCAGACGTGACCGGGCCGAACCCGGGATTCGCCTTTGACAACACCTACGCCCGCGACCTGGAAGGCCTGTACGTGGCCTGGCAGCCGGCACGGGTGCCCGCGCCGCGCTTTGCGGCCTTCAACGCCGCGCTGGCCCGCGAACTGGGCCTGGACCCCGCGGCGTTGGAAACCCCGGAAGGCGCCGCTCTGCTGGCCGGCAACCAGATTCCGCCCGGCGCCACGCCCATTGCACAGGCCTACGCCGGCCACCAGTTTGGCGGCTACTCACCCCGGTTGGGTGACGGCCGTGCGCTGCTGCTGGGCGAACTGATGGACACGCAAGGCCGGCGCCGCGACCTGGCGTTCAAAGGCTCGGGTCGAACGCCTTTTGCGCGCGGCGGCGACGGCAAGGCCGCGGTGGGCCCGATGCTGCGCGAATACCTGATGGGCGAAGCCATGCACGCGCTGGGCATCCCCACGACGCAGGCGCTGGCAGTGACGCTGACCGGTGAACCCGTGCAGCGCGACGGCGGGGCCTTCCCGGGCGCTGTGCTCACCCGCGTGGCCGCCAGCCACCTTCGTGTCGGCACCTTTCAGTACACCGCCGCCATGGACGACCTGCCACTGCTGCAGCGGCTGGTGGCCTATGCGCTGCAGCGCCACGACCCGGATTTGGTGGGCGCCGAACGGCCAGCGCTGGCGCTGCTGCAAGCGGTGGCCGAACGCCAGGCCCGCCTGTTGGCGCAGTGGATGGGCGTGGGCTTCATCCACGGCGTGATGAACACCGACAACATGACGATCTCGGGCGAGACCATCGACTACGGCCCTTGCGCCTTCATGGACCGTTACGACCCGGCCGCCGTGTTCAGCTCCATCGACCACCATGGCCGCTACGCCTATGGCAACCAGCCCGCCATCGCGCGCTGGAACCTGGCGCGGCTGGCCGAGTCGCTGCTGCCGCTGCTGGCCGACGAACCGCAGCGTGCGGTAGACCTGGCCATGCAGGTGATCGACGATTTTCCGGCCCGCTACGAAAAGCATTGGCAGCGCGTTTTCCAGGCCAAGCTGGGCTTGCCCGCTGGCGACAAAGCGCAAGCTGAAGACGCGGCACTGGCGCATGACTTCCTGCTGGCCATCCAGGGCCAGGGCGTGGACTTCAC
>JAYSXE010000272.1:0-13884 GCA_043717565.1 Burkholderiales bacterium
CATGGGCGTTTCGATGTCGATAAAGCCCTGCTCGTCCAGAAACTTGCGCACCTCGATGGCGACGCGGTAGCGCAGCATCAGGTTCTTCTGCATCTGCGGGCGGCGCAGATCCAGAACCCGGTGCGTCAGGCGCACGGTCTCGCTCAGGTTTTCGTCGTCGAGAGGGAACGGCGGCGTCACGCTGGGGTTCAGCACCACCAGTTCATGGCACAGCACCTCGATGCGGCCGCTGGTGAGGCTGGCGTTTTCGGTACCGGCCGGGCGCGCGCGCACCAGGCCGCGCACCTGCAGGCAGAACTCGTTGCGCACGCCTTCAGCGGTCTTGAACATGTCGGCGCGGTCGGGGTCGCAAACGATCTGCACCAGGCCTTCGCGGTCGCGCAGGTCGATGAAGATCACGCCGCCGTGGTCGCGGCGGCGGTGGGCCCAGCCCATCAGGGTGACGGTCTGGCCGAGGTACTTTTCGCTGACGAAACCGCAATAGTCGGTGCGCTGGGCGCTGGGTGCGGCGGGTGCTGATGCAGTGGTCATGGCTTCATTCCAGGCAAATGGGGGTGTTCGGTTCGCATGCATGCGGGGTGGGGCTGGCTCTCGGGGCCCGCGCCAGCGGCCGCGGCGGCCGGTGGCGGCGGTGCATGACGGGTTGGGCGGCTGCCGGGCCGCGCCAACCCCCTCAATTTCGAGGTGCTGCCGCGCGGGCGTCTGCGCCCAGGCGCACGCCGTCGGGGCTGTTGGCGGGCCCCACGACGCCCATGGAAATGACGTACTTCAGCGCCTCGTCAACGCTCATGTTCAGGGGCAGCACGTCGCCGCGCGGCATCATCAGGAAAAAGCCCGACGTGGGGTTGGGCGTGGTGGGCACATACACGCTGACATAGTCACCCAGCAGATGGGCCGCCACCTCGCCGCCGGGCTTGCCGGTGACGAACGCAATGGTCCACGAACCCTGGCGCGGGTACTGCACCAGGACCGCTTCGCGAAAGGCGTTGCCGCTGCTGGAAAACAGCGTGTCAGAAACCTGCTTGACCGAGTTGTAGATGCTCTTGACGATGGGGATCTTGCCCAGGATCCGGTCCCACTGGCGCAGCCACCATTGACCCACGATGTTGGCGGCAAACACGCCCGTGAGCAGCAGGCCAACGAGCATGGCCACCACCCCGAGGCCGGGCACGTGGCGCCACTGTTCGATGCTGGCATGGGCGGCCCTGGGCAGCACGGCCTGCGTGGCCGAGAGCACCGATTCGAAGACGCCGTCCATCGCGCCCAGCAACCAGCCCAACACCCAGATGGTGATGGCCAGCGGCAGCCAGACAAGCAAACCGGCAACGAGGTATTTCTTCACTGGGGGGCCTGTTCGAATGCCAAGGTCAGCTGAAGTGCGTGCCGGACAGCGCAGCGCTCAACCCGCCGAACCACTGCCGGGGGCGGGGCTGGCCTTGGGTGTGGCCGGCGCAGGCGCGGCGGCTGGGGCGGCTGAAGCCGGCGCAGCTGCGGGCGCCGATGCAGGCGCCGCTGTGGCGGGGGCGGTGGCAGCGCCCGCGTCTGGCGTGCTGGCCGCCGGCTTGTCGCCGCCTTCGGCAGCGGGCTTGGCACCCGATTTGCCATCCCGAAAGTCGGTCACGTACCAGCCCGAACCCTTGAGCTGAAAACCGGCAGCCGTGACCTGTTTTTCGTAGGTGCTGGCACCACAGGACGGGCACACCGTCAGCAGCGGGTCCGACATTTTCTGCAGCACGTCCTGCGCATGGCCACAACTGCTGCAGCGGTAGGCGTAGATTGGCATGGGAAAAGGGGCTCTGGTGGGTTCAAGAAGGCCATCGGGACCGGATCGCCGCAGTCAGCAACGGGCAACCCGGCATTATAGGTGGCGCTCCCCGGCGCGCGCAGCGGGCGGCGCGCGGGTCAAACAACCATGAACCGGGTGACCAGCAAACCCAGCACAAAACCGGCGCCGGCCCACAGCAGGGCCTGCAGCAACCGGTTGGTCCGGCGCTGCTCCGCCAGCAGCGCCAGCAAGGCCGGGCTTTCCTGGGCTCTGGCCTGCTGGCGCAGTGCCTGGTGCACCAGCCGGGGCAGCTCCGGCAGCATCTGGGCATAACGCGGCGCCTCGTCCTTCAGCCGGTCCAGCAGCCCGCGCCAGCCCACCTGTTCGTTCATCCAGCGCTCAAGGAAAGGCTTGGCCGTGGTCCACAGGTCGAGCTCGGGGTCCAGCTGGCGACCGAGGCCCTCGATGTTCAGCAAGGTCTTTTGCAGCAGCACCAGCTGGGGCTGGATCTGCACGTTGAAGCGGCGCGAAATCTGGAACAGCCGCAGCAGCACCTGGCCCAGCGAGATGTCCTTCAGCGGCCGGTCGAATTGCGGCTCGCAAACCGCGCGGATCGCACCTTCCAGCGCATCCACCCGGGTTTGCGGGGGCACCCAGCCGCTTTCGATGTGCAGTTCGGCCACCCGCTTGTAGTCGCGCCTGAAGAACGCGATGAAGTTGTAGGCCAGGTACTGCTTGTCGGTCTCGGTCAGCGTGCCGATGATGCCGAAGTCCAGCGCGATGTAGCGACCGAAGGTGGCCGGGTCGAGGCTGACCTGGATGTTGCCGGGGTGCATGTCGGCGTGGAAAAAACCGTCGCGAAAAACCTGCGTGAAAAAAATGGTGACACCGTCGCGCGACAGCTTGGGCATGTCCACACCCGCAGCGCGCAGGCGGTCGATCTGCCCGATGGGCACGCCAAACATGCGTTCCATCACGATGACGCCGGGCCGGCACAGGTCCCACACCATCTCGGGCACCATCACCAAGCCCAGGCTTTGCATGTTGCGCCGCAGCTGGGTGGCGTTGGCGGCTTCGCGCACCAGGTCCAGTTCGTCGTGCAGGTAGCCGTCGAATTCAGCCACCACCTCGCGCGGCTTCAGCCGCTTGCCGTCGTGAGACAGCCGGTCCACCCAGCGAGCAATCAGGTGCAGCAGCTTCAGGTCCTGTTCAATGACTTCCAGCATGCCCGGGCGAAGCACCTTTACCGCCACCTGCATGCCCGGCCGGGGTGCGCCTTTCAGCACCGCGAAGTGCACCTGCGCAATGGACGCGCTGGCCACCGGCTCAGCGTCAAAGCTGCTGAAGATGTCTTCGATGCTGCGGCCGAAAGCCCGCTCCACCAGCACCCGGCTTTGCGCAGCCGGAAAGGGCGGCACGCGGTCCTGCAGCCGGGCCAGTTCGTCGGCCACGTCCAGCGGCACCAGGTCGCGCCGGGTCGACAGCACCTGCCCAAATTTCACGAAGATGGGCCCCAGCCGCTCCAGGCCCTGCCGCAGGCGTTCGCCGCGGGGTGCGTCCAGGCGCCGGCCCAGCGTCACCAAACGCACCAGGGCCCGCACCCAGCGTTGCGGAAAGACGCTGAGCGCCACTTCGTCCAGGCCAAAGCGCAACACCGTGACGACGATGAACACGAGGCGGCCGAACTGCCTCATGAAAACACCCCGTGCACCCGTCGCCGCCGCCTCAGCGGCACCAGCAGTCCTAGGCGCGCCATGCGCGCAGCCGTTCGCCCAGGCCCTGCGCCCCGGCAACGGCCCTGCGCAGGCCCTCGGCCAGCCCCGCACCCAACCCCTGCAAGGGCTGCGCCAGTGCGGGCCCAAACAGACGTTCCAGGTCGGCGGCCACGTCCCAGCGCAGGTTCTGGGTCAGCCAGTTCACGTCACCTGCAAGCTGGGCATCGCCTTCCACCTGCACCGGAGGCACCTGGCCGAACAGCCCCCGCGCCACCAGCGCAGCCGGGTTGCCGGCGTCGATACGCACAGTCAGGTCCACAGCGCCCGGGGCCGCGTCAGCGTTGGCGGCCCCCGACCATTCCAGCAAGCCTGCCGGCGTAACACGCCAAATCAAAGCCGGTGGAGCGGGCAGCAAAGCGGGCCAGCCCTGCAACACCAGTTGCAGTTGGCGCCCGGCATGGGGCAGCAGCTTCTGGGTGGCCAGCGGCTCGCTGGCCAGGACGTGGTTGAAAAGCAACGTCAACCGTTCGGCCAAAGCCGGTGTCACAAGCGATTCAATCTGAGCGGAAAGACTGTGGAGCATTCATCGATTGTAGGCAGCAGCACATCACGAACGCACGGGACAACCCGGAAGCCGTCCCCAGCAAATAGTCCAGAATTCAGCTTTTCCCAGCCAACCTTTGCTGGCTTGAATAGGGCCCTGTTGAGCCCGCTTTTCCCGCAGAGCCCGTCTCAGCTTGTGCCTCAGCAGAAGCCGATCGCGCGCAGCCTCACCCGATGCTCCAAGAAAAAAACTACAAGAGAACGTTTTTCAGCGCACCGCAGTCGGTGACCTCGCTGCTGGCTGCGTTTCTGGAGCCGGGGATCACCGTGGCAGTGTTCCTGCTGGTGTCGTCGTGGTTTGAAGAGCCCATCCTGCGTTCAGACCTGACACTGTGCCTGCTGATCTTCGCGCTGACATTTCCGGGGCGGAACCGTTTTGGCGACCGGCCGTTGAACGCGGCAGTGGACATTGGCACATCCTGGATATCGCTGCTGGGCATCCTGTTCCTGTGCGGCTACGCCACCAAGAGCCTGCAGTTGTTCGACGACCAGATACTCATTCACTGGGCCGTCATCACGCCCGTGCTGCTGTGGCTGGCGGTTTTCAGCGGCCGCAAGTACATGCGCCTCGTGGCCGCTCGCCCGGAAAACCGGCGCACCGCTGTGGTGGTGGGGGCCGGGGGTTTGGGTGTGAAGGTGGCGCGCGCTTTTCAGGCCCGCGGCGACATCGGCATGTCGTTCCTCGGCTACTTCGACGACCGAACCGACGAGCGGGTGGACCCCCAAGCTGCGAGCAAACGCCTGGGCAACCTGGCACAGGTGGCCGACTTTGTCCGCGAACACGGCGTGCACGAGGTGTACGTGACGCTGCCGCTGGGTTCGCAGCCGCGAATCGTGCAACTGCTGGAACAGGTGCAAGGCACCACCGCAAGCGTTTTTTTCGTGCCGGATGTGTTCGGTATCAGCATCATCCAGGGACGCTTGCAGGACATGAACGGCGTGCCCGTGGTGGGCTTGTGCGAAACGCCGTTCACGGGCACCAACCGGCTGGTCAAGCGCACTTCCGACCTGATCCTGGCTTCCGTCATTCTGGTGCTCACCGCACCCCTGTTGCTGCTGCTGGCCATTGGCGTGAAGTTGAGTTCACCCGGCCCGGTGATCTTCAAACAGCGACGCAACGGCCTGGATGGCGACGAGATTTTCGTCTACAAATTCCGTTCGATGCGCGCCCAGGACAACGGCCCGGTGGTGCAGCAGGCCACGAAAGATGACCCACGGGTCACGCCCTTTGGTGCCTTCATACGCCGCACCTCGCTGGACGAGTTGCCGCAGTTCGTAAACGTGCTGCAGGGGCGCATGAGCATCGTGGGGCCCCGGCCCCACGCGGTGGCCCACAACGAGATGTACCGCCAGCTCATCAAGGCTTACATGGTGCGCCACAAGGTCAAGCCCGGCATCACAGGCTGGGCGCAGGTGCACGGCCTGCGGGGCGAAACCGAGACCGTCGAGAAGATGCAGGCCCGTGTGGAGTACGACCTGGAATACCTTCGCAACTGGTCGCTGGGCCTGGACCTGCAGATCATTGCGCGCACGGTCAAGGTCGTGTTTTTCGACCGCAACGCTTACTGAGCACAGTCTTCAGTACAACGCTCACCCATCCAGCCCGCACCGGTGAAACAAACCATGATGGAACCCACACGCGACAGAAATCCTCCAATCGGCGACCAACTGGATCGAAGGGCACCCGCTGGCAGGGCCGGAAGGCACGGGCTGACCGGGCCCTTGCGCAGCCTGGCAGTTGCTGCAGCGTTGGTCGCCACCGGTCTGGTCGTGGCGGAGAACTCGCCTTACTACGTGGGCGTGTCGCAGTCATTCGGTCATGAGTCGAACCTGCTTCGGCTGAACGACGGTGTCTCTGCCCCTGCGGGCTACAGCCGGGCCGACACGGTTTCCAGTACCGCCCTGCTGGCCGGCATCGACCAGCCTTGGGGCCGCCAGCGCTTGCGCGGCGACTTGGCGTTGCGCATGAACCGCTACAGCGAAAACGACATCTTCAACAACCAGAGCTACAACGCCAACTTGGCGTTGGACTGGGCGACCGTGAACCGCCTGTCGGGCACCCTGTCCACCAACCTGAACCGCAGCCTGTCCAGCTTCAACCGACAGGAGCAGGATTTCCTTCGGGTAAAAAACTTTGAAGACACTCGCACGGTGGACGCCAGCTTCCAGTTGGGCATGGTCACCCAGTACTCTCTTCTGGCCAGCTTCGGGCATCGCGAGGTCGTCAATTCCCTGCCAGAGCCTGGGGTTCAAGCCCGCAATTTCCGCCAGGACACGGCGTCCTTGGGCCTGCGGTGGCAGCCCAGCAACTTGATCACCTTGGGCGTCGGTCTGCGTGCCAGCCAAGGCCGCTATCCCAAATTTCTGGAACAACCGGGGGGTGGGTTCCTGGCAGACGAATACACACGCACGGACTTCGATCTGACCGCCGACTATCGACCCACTGGTCTGAGTACTTTGTCGGCCCGGTTGAGCAGCGGAAGATCGGAATACGACCGGGCCACCCAACGCGACTTCAGTGGCTTCACGGGTTCCCTCAACTGGACTTGGCAAGCCACCGGAAAGGTGCGCTTCAACACCAACCTGTCTCGCGACACCGGCCAGGAATCGACCATCGGCAACGCACTGAGCGGGTCGGGCCCCGCCGACTACAGCCGGGTCAACACGGCACTGAGAGTGGGTGCGGACTGGGCCGTAACAGGCAAGCTTTCTGCAAACGCAAGCGTGTCTGCAAGACAACGCGATCTGGTGACGAGCCTGCCCACGCAAGGCTCGATTCTTGACGCCAGTGGGAAAGAGAAGTTCACCAGCTTTTCTGTTGGTGCGCGCTGGGCACCCACCCGCAGCAGCCTGGTGGGCTGCAACGCAAACACCGACCGGATCAACGGCAGCAGCAGTGACATCTCCCGGCTGAGCGTCAAAAACACCAAGGGCGGCAGCTTCAACTGCTACGGCCAGATCACGCTGCAATAGGAACAGGACCAGACCGTATCTTCATGGCAGCAGTTCTTCTGACAGGCGCCACGGGCTACATCGCCACCCACACCTGGCTGGCCCTGCAAGCCGCCGGGTTTGACGTGGTGGGTGTCGACAACTTCAGTAACAGTTCGCCAGCCGTGTTGGAACGCCTGCGCCACATCAGTGGCCAGGAACCTGTGTTCGAGCGCGTGGATGTCTGCGATGCGGCGGCACTGGACGGCATCTTCCAGCGCCACCGCATCGGCGCAGCCATCCACTTCGCTGCACACAAAGCCGTGGGTGAAAGCACCAGCCAGCCGCTGGATTACTACGCCAACAACATTGGCGGTCTGGTCACGCTGTGCCAGACGATGCTGCGCCATGGCGTGCACCGGTTCGTGTTCAGTTCCAGCGCCACGGTCTATGGCGACCCGCAGCAGTTGCCCATACGTGAAGACTCACCGCTATCAGCCACCAACCCTTACGGCCAGACCAAGCTGATGGGTGAACAGATCCTGGCCGATCTGGGCCGCGCCCAGGCGCAGTGGCAAACCGCCTGCCTGCGCTATTTCAACCCCGTGGGGGCGCACGACAGCGGGCTGATCGGTGAAGACCCTCGCGGCGTGCCGAACAACCTGATGCCCTACGTGGCGCAAGTGGCAGTGGGCCGCCGCGATGCATTGACCGTGTTTGGCAACGACTACAACACTCCCGACGGCACAGGTGTGCGCGACTACATCCACGTCAGCGACCTGGCCAGAGGCCACGTCGCGGCGCTGCAGCGGCTGCAGCAGCACCCGGGGTCGCTGACTGTGAATCTGGGCACGGGCCGCGGCTACAGCGTGCTGGAAGTGGTGGCCGCCTATGCAAAAGCCAGCGGCCGCGACGTGCCCTGTCGCATACAAGCCCGCAGACCCGGCGACGTGGCCGCCTGTTATGCCGACCCGGCCCTGGCCTTCAAGTTGTTGGGCTGGAAGGCCGATCACGATCTCGAACGCATGTGCGCCGACAGTTGGCGCTGGCAGTCGATGAACCCCCAAGGATTTGCGAGCGAGAACTGACTCATGAGCACCCAAGACCCGTCCACCCTCGTCTGGCCCGTCATCATGGCGGGGGGCTCGGGCACCCGGCTGTGGCCGTTGTCGCGCAGCGGCTTCCCCAAGCAGTTCCTGGTGTTGTCTGGCAACACCAGCTTGTTCCAGCAGGCAGTCAGCCGCCTTCAGGGCCTGTCTGACGCGCACACCACGGTGGCCGCGCCAGTGGTGGTGGGCAACGAAGAACACCGCTTTCTGGTGTTGGACCAATTGCGTGAAATCAAGAGCCCGCCGTCGGCCGTGCTGCTGGAACCGATGGGGCGCAACACGGCGCCGGCCGTGACACTGGCCGCGTTGCAGGCGCTGGAATCCGGTGTCGACCCGGTGATGGTGGTCACTGCTGCCGACCAGACGGTCACGAACCCCGCCGCCTTCACAGCGGCGGTGAAAAAAGCAGTGGCCGCGGCTGCTGAAGGCGCCATCGCCATCCTGGGCGTGACACCCGACCGCCCTGAAACCGGCTACGGCTACGTGCGCGCCGAGGGCGACCGCGTCGCCCAGTTCGTTGAGAAGCCCGACCTGGCCACCGCGCAGAAGTACCTGGCGCAGGGCGGCTACTTCTGGAACGCCGGCATGTTCGTGCTGAAGGCCAGCGTTTGGATGGCCGCCTTGCAGCGCTTTCGTCCAGACATCGCCACCGCCTGCCAGGCCGCCTTTGCCAAGCGGCAGGCCGATGCCGAATTCGTGCGCCCCGACAAGGCAGACTTTGCCGCCGTGCCCAGCGAAAGTGTCGACTACGCCGTGATGGAGAAGTGCCCCGGCGTGCTGGACATCCGCATGGTGGCCCTGGACGCAGGCTGGAACGACCTGGGCGCCTGGGAAGCAGTGTGGCAGGTGTCTGAAAAAGACGCACAGGGCAATGCCAGCGTGGGCGACGCGATGATCAGCGACAGCCACAACACCCTGGTGCACGCCACCAGCCGCCTGGTCAGCGCCGTGGGCCTGACCGACGTGGTGGTGGTGGAAACGCCCGACGCGGTGTTCGTCAGCAGCCGCGAAAAGAGCCAGGACGTGAAGAACATCGTGGCGCAGCTGGGCCGCGAGCAGCGCGGTGAACACGCCCTGCACCGCAAGGTGCACCGCCCCTGGGGCTGGTACGACAGCATTGACAACGGCCCGCGCCACCAGGTCAAGCGCATCATGGTCAAGCCCGGCGCGTCGCTGAGCCTGCAGATGCACCACCACCGTGCAGAGCACTGGATCGTCGTCACCGGCACGGCCGAGGTCACGGTGGGTGACAAGGTACTGCTGTTGGCTGAAAACCAGAGCACTTACATCCCCTTGGGCGAAACCCACCGCCTGCGCAATCCGGGCAAGGTGCCTCTGGAAATCATCGAGGTGCAAAGCGGCAGTTACCTGGGTGAAGACGATATTGTTCGGTTCGAGGACACCTATGGGCGGCGCTAAACTCATTTAGCGCAGCTTGGGGCAAGGGCCATTTCCGGCGCCACTCGTGCGCAGCGCCAAAGGCACCTACCCACCATGACCATCCTCATCACCGGCGGTGCCGGCTTCATCGGCAGCAACTTCGTCATTGACTGGCTGGCCCACAGCGACGAGCCGGTGGTCAACCTCGATGCCCTGACCTATGCCGGCAACCTGCACAACCTGGTGTCCCTGAACGGGGACCGCCGTCACACCTTCGTGCATGGCGACATCACCGACCGAAGCCTGCTCGACCAGCTGTTCCAGCGGCACCAGCCCCGTGCCGTGCTGCACTTTGCGGCTGAAAGCCATGTCGACCGCAGCATCCACGGGCCGGGCACCTTCATCAAGACGAACATCGAGGGCAGCTTCACGCTGCTGGAAGCCACGCGCAGTTACTGGGGCTCACTGCCCAGCGACGCCAAGGCGGCCTTCCGGTTCCTGCACGTCAGCACCGACGAGGTCTACGGCAGCCTGAGCGCCGACGCACCGGCCTTCACCGAAGACCACCCTTTCGAACCCAACAGCCCCTACAGCGCCAGCAAGGCCGCCAGCGACCACCTGGTGCGCGCCTGGCACCACACCTACGGGCTGCCGGTGCTGACCACCAACTGCAGCAACAACTACGGCCCGTTCCACTTCCCCGAGAAGCTCATCCCGCTGATGATCGTCAACGCACTGGCCGGCAAGCCGCTGCCTGTGTATGGCGACGGGCAGCAGGTGCGTGACTGGCTCTACGTGCGTGACCACTGCAGCGCCATCCGCACGGTGCTGGCGCGCGGGCGCCTGGGGCAGACGTACAACATCGGTGGCTGGAACGAAAAGGCCAACATCGAAATCGTCCACACCGTATGCGGTCTGCTGGACGAACTGCAGCCCAGCAGCCAGGGCCCCTACGCGCGCCTGATCACCCATGTGAAGGACCGCCCGGGCCACGACCGCCGCTACGCCATCGACGCCCGAAAGATCGAAAGCGAACTGGGCTGGCGGCCGGCCGAGACCTTCGACACCGGCATCCGGAAGACCGTGCAGTGGTACCTGGATCACGCCTCCTGGGTGGCGAATGTGCAAAGTGGCGCCTACCGCGATTGGCTGGAGGTGCAGTACACAACGGGCTCTCAACCGTCCGGCGCCAGCGCAGGGCAGGTGCTGTAGCCCATGAACATCCTGCTGCTGGGCAAAGGGGGGCAGGTGGGCTGGGAACTGCAGCGTGCGCTGCAGCCACTGGGCCATCTGGTGGCTTGCGACTTCGACAGCCCTGCGCCCTTTCGCGCCAATTTCTCTGAACCCGACACGTTGGCCGACCTGGTGCAACGCGTGCAACCCAGTCTGATCGTCAACGCTGCTGCACACACCGCTGTCGACAAGGCGGAGAGCGAACCAGCGTTGGCGCGCGCCATCAACGCCACGGCTGTTGGCGTGCTGGCGCGCAGCGCAGCCGCGCTGAAAGTGCCGCTGGTGCACTACAGCACCGATTATGTGTTTGACGGCAGTGGCAGCCACTCCCGCCTTGAAAGCGACCCGACCGGCCCGCTCAGCGTGTACGGCAGCACCAAACTGGAAGGCGAAGAGGCCATCCGCAGCAGCGGTTGCCGGCACCTCATCCTGCGCACCAGCTGGGTCTACGCTGCGCGCGGCGGCAACTTCGCGCGCACCATGCTGCGCCTGGCCGCTGAACGCGACACCTTGAACGTCATCAGCGACCAGATCGGCGCCCCCACGGGTGCCGAATTGCTGGCCGACGTGACCGCACACGCCGCGCGCCGCCTGCTGTCCGACGCCGATGTTTCAGGCACCTACCACTGCGCGGCGGCCGGCTACACCAGCTGGCATGGTTACGCTTGCCACGTCATCGACAGCGCCCATGCATTGGGGCGCGTACTGAAGGCCAGTGTTGCGACCGTGCACCCCATTGCCACCACCGACTACCCCACGCCGGCGCGTCGGCCCCTGAATTCGCGCCTGGACTGCAGCAAGCTGCAACACACCTTTGGGCTGCGGCTGCCGCCCTGGCAGTTGGGCGTGGACCGCATGCTCAGCGAAGTTTTGGGCGCCTGAGGCCATAACCCCAGGCCCTGCAGCACACATCGGGCCTGCAAGCACCCCCCTTCCCGCAAGAAAGCCCACCTGCATGCAAACACCCCGCAAAGGCATCATCCTGGCCGGTGGCTCTGGCACCCGGCTGCACCCGGCCACGCTGGCCATCAGCAAACAGCTGCTGCCGGTGTACGACAAGCCCATGGTGTACTACCCGCTCAGTACCCTGATGCTGGCGGGCATCCGTGACGTGCTGGTCATCAGTACGCCGATGGACACGCCCCGCTTCGAAGCCCTGCTGGGAAACGGCAGCCGCTGGGGCATGAACATCAGTTATTGCGTGCAGCCCAGCCCGGACGGGCTGGCGCAGGCCTTCATCCTGGGCCGCGACTTCGTGGGCGGCGCACCCAGCGCGCTGGTACTGGGCGACAACATCTTCTACGGCCACGACTTTGCGCCCCTGCTGGCCCGCGCCCATGCAAACAACACCGGTTCCACGGTATTTGCCTATCACGTGACCGACCCGGAACGCTACGGCGTGGTGGCCTTCGACGGGCAGCAGCGCGCCGTCAGCATCGAGGAAAAGCCCAAGGCTCCCAAGAGCAACTACGCCGTCACGGGCCTGTACTTCTACGACGAACAGGTGTGCGACATCGCTGCCCACATCAAACCCAGCGCACGGGGTGAGCTTGAGATCACGGAAGTGAATGCGCAGTACTTGCGCCAGGGCCAGCTGCAGGTGGAAATCATGGGCCGCGGTTACGCCTGGCTCGACACCGGCACACACGACAGCCTGCTCGAAGCCGGCCAGTTCATCGCCACGCTTGAAAAACGCCAGGGCTTGAAGGTGGCATGCCCTGAAGAAATTGCCTACCGCGCCGGCTGGATCAACGCCGGCGAATTGCAAGCCCTGGCCGAACCGCTGCTGAAGAACGCCTACGGTCGGTACCTGATGCAGGTTCTGAAAGACAAGGTGTACTGACGATGAAGCTGCTGACCACGCCGCTGCGCGGCGTTCTCGTCGTTGAGCCTTCGGTGTTTGCAGACGAGCGCGGCTGGTTCATGGAAAGCTTCAATGAAACCCGCTTTGCTGCCGAGGTGCAGGTCTTGGGCTTGCCTTTGCCACCGCGCTTTGTGCAGGACAACCACAGCTGCAGCACCGCCGGGGTACTGCGCGGCATGCACTATCAATTACCGCCCCACGCCCAAGGCAAGCTGGTGCGGGTGGTGCAAGGTGCCGCTTTTGACGTGGCTGTGGACATCACGCCGGGGTCGCCCACACTGGGCCGATGGTTCGGCCTGGAACTGAACGCCAGTAATCACAAGCAGCTGTGGATTCCGCCGGGCTTCGCCCATGGCTTCCTGGCGCTGGAAGACAACACGCACTTCCTGTACAAGACCACCGACTTCTATGCGCGCGACTGCGAACGGAGCATCCGTTTCGACGACCCTGCCCTGGCCATTCAATGGCCCGCCGTGCCCGGCATACCCCGTTGGCTGGTGGCGCCAAAAGATGCCGCAGCACCGCTGATGGCCCAGGCTGAATTGCCGGCCGCCGTTTGAACCGGCCCGGCGCGCGCTGACGCCAGACGAAAAAAAACCGCAGCCGAAGCTACGGTTTTTCATTGCCGAGGCTGAAAGATCAGCCGCCAGCAGCGCGGATGTTCGAAGCCTGCGGGCCCTTCTGGCCCTGCTTGACTTCAAATTCAACCTTTTGGTTCTCAGCCAGGCTGCGGAAGCCGCCGGTGCTTTGGATTTCGCTGAAGTGAGCGAACAGATCCTTGCCACCACCGTCGGGGGTGATGAAGCCGAAGCCCTTGCCGTCGTCGAACCACTTCACGGTTCCGGTTTGCGTAGTCATAGTTAAATCCTTTCACGGTTGCTGCAACAGCACATGCCGCTGCAGTGCAGATGCGGCCAAGAAAATCACCGATCTAGGGAATCAACCGTGAAACCGGAAAAACCGGACGCGCAGGTCAGAAACCGTCAAACAAATGGTCTTGCTCAAATCTACCCGGCTAATGTAACCCGGTTTCACATCCGCGCCTGCCAGGGATGGGCCAGAAACCAACGGTAGGCGTCAATCAGACCCTCTTCCAGCCCGATGCGGGCCTGCCAGCCCAGGCTTTGCAGGCGCGACACGTCCATCAGCTTGCGTGGCGTGCCGTCGGGCTTGGAACTGTCCCACACCAGGCGGCCCTTGAACCCGGTCACCTTGGCGATGGTTTCCGCCAGTTCACGGATGGTGCAGTCCACACCCGTGCCCACGTTGATGTGGCTGAGCATG
>JAYSXE010000273.1:0-5667 GCA_043717565.1 Burkholderiales bacterium
GGCGACTGCACAGGCGCTTGCATGGATGATTGCACGGGTGGTTGCGCGGGCGCCTGCACTGGTGGTTGCGGGGGCGCCTGCACGGGAACCTGCACACCAGGCCCACGCGCCGGCTGCGCTGGTTCAACGCCCGAACCCCAGCGCGGCGCGGGCGTGGTGATGGACACCGGCGGCTGCGCCGATGGCGGCTCGAAGCGGCCCCTCGGGGCTTCCGGCACGTCGGGCCGGCCCACGGTGAACGGCGCGTGGCCGCGATGCTGGTCGCGGTCATGGCCGGGGCGCTGGCGGCGTTCCAAGGTCGGCGGCGCCACGGGCTCCCAGCCCGCGCCGGGGGCGCGCCACTCGAGCCGCTGCGCGGGCTGCTGAACGTCCACCACAGCGCGGGCCACCGGCTGGCGCTGCAACAGCACGTCTCGCGCCACCACGGTCACGCCACCCGGCACACCCTGGTTGCCGTAGGCGACGGGCGATGCCTGCTGTGCCGGCTGCTGGCCGATAGGCGCGGGGTGGCGGTGCGGCCAAGGGCCAGGCGTGTGCGTGTGCGGCGGCAGCGGCCCGTTGATGCGGCCCACGTACACCGGGCTGTGCCGGTAGTGCGGCATATAGGGTTCGCGCGGGGCCAGCGGCACCCAGGCCACCGCAGGAAAGCCCACCGACAGCGAAACACCCAGGCGCGGCCCGCCCACCCAAGCCACCAGCGCCGGCGCAAACACCGGCCGTGCGACATAGCTGCCCGGGCACCAGGCCCAGCGGCCGCGCCAGTTCACCCAGCGGCCGTAGTGAAACGGGGCAAAGCCCCAGCGCGCTTCGTCCACCCAGGTCCAGCCCCAGGGTTGCACCCAGGCCCAGCGGCCGTGGCGGTAAGGCGCCCAGTCGGCAGCCACCTGCGTGGGCAACCACATCGGGCCGTACTCGGGGTGCTGTTCCCAGCGCCCGTGGCGGTCCAGCTCTTCGGCACCGGTCATCTCGGGCGACACATAACGGTAGGCGGTGGTGCGCTCGTCCTGCCGCTCCTCAGCCAGCACCCAGGCGGAAAAACCGTCTTCCACCCAGCGGCCCGGGCGCTGGCGCAGCGCGGCGCTGGCACCAGACCCTGCTGCCCAGCGGGCGCTTTCGCGCCACAGTTCCACGCGCTGGCCTGTTTCGATGACGACCGGGGCGCCGGAGGCGCCGGGCTCGGCGACGCGCAGGCTGCCACGCCAGGCGCCCGCCCAACTGGTGTCGTCGGTGCGGTCAATGCGGTAGTGGCCGGCGCGTTCGGGCTGCAGTCGGACCTCGCCGGTGACCAGTTCGGTTTCCTGTGCCGCTTCGCGCGTGCGAAGGCGCACGGCCACGCTGCCGCTGTGCAGCTGCCAGGCCATGCGCTCATCGTCCAGCCGCAGCACTTCCAGTTCCGTGGCGGGCGCCAGGCGCAGCACGGTCGAGCCCACGCGCAACTCGGCACGCCCCGCCGGGCCGGTGGCCAGCCGGTCGCCGCTGGTCAGCGGGCGGTTGCGGTCGGCTTCGCCCCAGCGGCCGTCTTCGTGGTCGAACCACGACACGGCGCCTTCGGTGTGGGCCAGCCGGCCAACGCGGCCCGGCGGGTCATCGTGTTGCGCACGGGCTGCCGCCGAAAGCAGCAGCCCCAGGCCCAGCAACAAGGGCATGAACCACAAGCCCCACCGGGCCCGAAGGCCCGAAGCGGTTGGCAGGGCCACGGTGGCGGGCGGCTTTGTGCTGCCCGCGGAGCTGGGGGTGTAGACCATGCCCACTCAACGCCCCACCCGGCCCGCCCGTGCACAGCCGCTCTGTAAAGGCGGGTGAAGACGGCGGCGGGCCAGCGTCGCCCGCATTCAGTCGTCGTCAGCCGGGTCGAGCTCGGGGAACAGCACGCTGGTGAAACCCAGTTGCGTCAGGTCGGTCATGCGGGTGGGGTACAGGCGGCCGATCAGGTGGTCGCACTCGTGCTGCACCACGCGGGCGTGAAAGCCTTCGGCTTCACGTTCGATGGGTTGGCCTTCGGCGTCAAAGCCGGTGTAGCGGATGCGCGCGTAGCGCGGCACCAGCCCGCGCAGGCCGGGCACCGACAGGCAACCTTCCCAGCCGTTAAGCCGTTCGTCAGACAGCGGGGTGATCACCGGGTTGGCCAGCACGGTGGGCGGCACCGGCGGTGCGTCGGGGTAGCGCGCGTTGTGGCTGAAGCCGAAGATGACCAGTTGCAGGTCCACGCCAATCTGCGGCGCCGCCAGCCCGGCGCCGTTGGCCGCGGCCATGGTGTCGAACAGGTCAACCACCAGCGAGCGCAGAGCGTCGGTGGCGAAGGCCTGCACCGGCGGCGCCAAGCGCAGCAGCCGCGGGTCGCCCATTTTCAGGATCTCGCGCACCGTCATTTGAACTTCACCTGCACCTTGGGCGTTCCGGGCAGACCCCAGTAGGCCACTTCCACCGCCATGCCGGCCTTGGGCGGCAGCAGCCGGGAAAAACTGCCCAGGCTGACGAGGTCGCCCGCCTTCAGCGCCACGCCGTGGCGCGCCATGTCCTGCACCAGCCAGACCACCGCGTTCAGCGGGTGTTCCAGCACGTCGCTGCCCTTGCCGCGGTCGGCCTCGACACCGTCGACACTGACGATCGCTGTCATGTCGCGCAGCGCGTCCTGCAGCGCAAAGCGCTCGCCGCGCGTGGCCGGCACCGGCACTGGCGTGCCCAGCACGCCCAGGCGTGCGCCAACGTTGATGGCGGTGATGGCTGCGCCGTTCAGCTGGCCCGGCGCCAGCACCACCAGGTCGGGCAGTTCGATGAACGGAATGACCTGGTCGATGGCGGCCATCACCTCTTGTGGCGAGCGGGCCTGGTTGATGGCGGCGCTGGCCACGCGCACCAGCAGGTCGGCCTCAAACAACGCACGGGCGCCGAAATTGGCAGGCACCTGGGCACCGTTGGCCAGCAGCATGGGGCCGTACAGCGTGCCCCAGACCGGGGCCGTGGCGTTGAAGCGCTTTTGCACTGCCGGGTTGGTGAGGCCGGCCTTGTAGCCCACCGGTTCGCCCATCTGCAGCGCCAGCATGCGGTTGAACTTGGCGCGTGAACACTCGCCGTCGGCGGTACTCAATTCGGCCGGGTTGGCGGCGGGTTCGGCGCGGTTGTAGGCGTCAAACAAGGTGCTGACCTGGGCGTCGGTCATGCAGGCGGCGTGGGCGCCCGACGAGCCCAGCGACAGGGCGGCAACGGTGGCAATGACAACGGCATGTAGCGGGTGGCTTTTCATGGACCTGACGGATAGAGAGTAGAAGGGTGCCATTCCAGCACGCGCAGCAGCGCGTGGCAATGGCGCCGGGCCCGCAAGCTGTGGCGGTGCAGCCGGCGCAGCGTGTACAGAAAGCGATTGCGGCACCCGTGGGGCTGCGCAGTGCACAGCCGGTCTGTCTATGGTGCGGTCGCCAGCGGATGCGCTGGCCGGTCCAGCGCAGCCAGGGCCCGCAGCACTTGGTGCACGCGCTCGTGCGTTGTGCCGCTGGCCACCAGCGGCTGCACGCCCTGCAAGGCCAGCTGCTGCACCGTCCAGTTGTGCTGTTGCTGGCGGAAGTGGTCGTCGCGCCTGCAGCCGTCTTGCACGAAGTCAAAGTCGGGCAGGCACACCACCTGCAGGTCGTAGTGGCGCCGTGCCAGCACGTGCAGCTCAGGCGGCGCAAGGCCGTGGTCGTGCAACGCGTACTGCAGCGTGGTCAGCGGGGTGGTGTCGCACACGAGCCAGCCCACCGCCTGCGCCTGCGCCTGGTCTTCCAGTTCCACCTGGCGCTGCGCCACGTGAAGCAGCTGCTGCAGGTCCAGCGTCTGGCGCAGTTGTTCCCACAGCTGGCGGCCGTATTCGGGCACCCACACGGTGTGCAGTGCCTGTGCCAGCGCCACCGCCAGTGTGGTCTTGCCGCTGCTTTCGCCGCCCAGAAGCGCCACGCGCCGGGTTGCCGGCACGGCCTGCTGCGAGGGCACCGCCCCGCTGCGGAGGGGCACCACTTCAGCCACCGGCCAGCAAGGCTTGCAGGCCGGCCTCGTCCAGCACGGACACACCCAGTTCACGGGCCTTGTCCAGCTTGGAGCCGGCCTCTTCGCCGGCCACCACCCAGTGCGTCTTCTTGGACACCGAACCCGCCACCTTACCGCCTGCCGCTTCGATCAATTCCTTGGCCGCGTCACGGCTGAGTGTGGGCAGGGTACCGGTCAGAACCAGGGTCTTGCCGGCCAGCAGCTGCGGCGCCTGGCTGGCCACGGCGCCCTGCCCTTCTGGCCAGCGGACACCGGCAGCGCGCAACTGTTCCACCACCTCGCGGTTGTGCGGCTGGGCGAAGAAGGTGTGGATGCTTTTCGCCACCACCGGGCCCACGTCGTTGACCTGCAGCAGCGCCGCTTCATCGGCCGCCATCAGCGCGTCGATGTTGCCAAAGTGGCGCGCCAGATCCTTGGCCGTGGTCTCGCCCACAAGGCGTATGCCCAGCGCGTACAGGAAGCGCGCCAGCGTGGTGGTCTTGCTGTTGTCCAGCGCAGCCACGATGTTGCTGGCGCTCTTTTCCGCCATGCGCTCCAGCGCCACCAGGCTGGCCAGGCCCAGCTTGTACAGGTCGGGCAGTGTGCGGATGACACCACCGTCCACCAGCTGGTCCACCAGTTTGTCGCCCAGGCCTTCCACGTCCATGGCGCGGCGGCCGGCGAAGTGCAGGATGGCCTGCTTGCGCTGCGCTGCGCAGAACAGGCCGCCGGTGCAGCGGTGGTCCATGCCGGCCTTTTCGCGCAGCACTTCGCTGCCGCACACGGGGCAGGCACGGGGCTGGCGGAAGTTGGGCGCATAGGGTTGGCGTGGCCCCGGTGTGGCGACCACGCGGCCCACCACCTCGGGAATCACGTCACCGGCCCGGCGCACGATCACGGTGTCGCCCACGCGCACGCCCTTGCGGCGCAGTTCAAACACGTTGTGCAGCGTGGCATTGCTCACCGTGGTGCCACCCACGAATACCGGTTCCAGCTTGGCGACGGGCGTGAGCTTGCCGGTGCGGCCGACCTGGATTTCGATGTCGTTGAGCCGCGTCATCTGCTCTTGCGCAGGGTATTTGTGCGCCACCGCCCAGCGCGGTTCACGCGACACAAAACCCAGGCGCTGCTGCAGGGCCACGCTGTTGACCTTGTAGACCACGCCGTCGATGTCAAAGGGCAGGCTGTCGCGGCGCGCGGCGATGGCGGTGTGGAACTGAACCAACTCGGCTGCGCCGCGCGCCACGGTGCGGTCTGCGCACACCGGCAGGCCAAAGGCTGCCAGCGCGTCCAGCGTGGCGCTGTGGCTGCCGGGTTGCTGCCAGCCCTGGGTGTCGCCCAGGCCGTAGGCGTAGAACGACAGCGGCCGCTGTGCGGTGATGGCTGGGTCCAGCTGCCGCACCGCGCCGGCCGCGGTGTTGCGTGGGTTGATGTACGTCTTCTCGCCCTTGGCAAGTTGGCGCTCGTTCAACCAATCGAAGTCACGCCGGCGCATGAAGATTTCACCGCGCACATCCAGCACGGGCGGCGCAGCGGCGCCAGGGGCGGTTTGCAGCCGCAGCGGAATCTGCCCGATGGTGCGGATGTTCTGCGTCACGTCTTCGCCGGTTTCGCCGTCGCCGCGCGTGCTGGCCTGCACCAGCATGCCGTTTTCATAGCGCAGGTTGA
>JAYSXE010000274.1:0-13792 GCA_043717565.1 Burkholderiales bacterium
GTCCAGCAGCGGCCCCAGGCCGGGCGCCAGCCACAACGACTCGAAGATGAAGGCGCCGCTGTAGTAGGGCCAGTCGGGCGTTTCCACCAAGGCGCCGACACCGTTGTTCACCGCCGAGGCGTAGTAGGTGATCAGGCGGTCCATCGACAGTGCCCACACCGAGTCGTACTGGCTGGACAGGAATTCCCAGCTGCGGAAGTATTCGGTGGCTGTGAACACCGCGTACAGCGCCAGTGGCGCCAGCGCCGGCAGCGTGTTGGCCAGCCGCCACTGCAGCGGCGTGTGCAGCCGCACGTAAGCCATGCGCGTGACGGTGAAGCACACCAGCAGTTCCAGCACGGCCAGCCGTTCGGCCCAGGCGAAGGCCCTGAAGCAGGCCAGCAGGAACAGCAGCACCAGGCCGGCCTTTTCGATGCGCGTGACACTGGCCGGGTGGGCGCTGGCCTTGATGCCGTAGGCGATGAAGTAGGCCAGCCCGAACTGGCTGAAGGTGGTGACCCCCTTGACGGTGGACACGTCGTCGCGGATCTCGGCACGGGCGCCGCGCGCTACTTCCAGCAGCAGTTCAGGCCGTTGCAGCAGCGGCGCGAACCACACGGCATAAGCCATCAGCGTGGGCAGCAACAGCAACATCATCACGCCCAGCGAGATGTGCGGCGGCAGCAATTCGCGCACGGTGTGGCGCTGCGCCAGCGCCAGTTGCACCCCCACCACCATGGACAGCAGCAGCAGCAGGCCGAAGGCGTAGTCCCATCCCGGCACATAGGCCACCGGTGTGCGGCGCTTGAAGTCGTAGGCCAGCACGCTCAGGTACACCGGCACCAGCACCAGCAGGATGATCAGCGAAGGGTGCAGCCACCACAGGTCCATGCCCCTACGGGAGCGGCCACCTTCAGCGGCAGCAGCAACCGGTTCGCCCCGCGCGCCTGCAGCCATGAACGAGCGTGCAGGCCCACGCAAGCTGGTGCTTGGCGGCAACTGCGGCACGGTCACGGCGGGACCAGGTTTTGCAGTTGCTGTTCTGCCGAAGCTTTGCCCGTGGGTTGCGTGCTGCGGGCTGCGCCGTGGCCCACGGGGCGGTTGGTGCGCCAGCTCTTGGGCGCCAGCCGCACCAGCGCCAGCAAGGCCAACCACGCCGCCAGCAGACCGGCGCCGCCAGCCACCGGCCCCACGTAGGCACCGAAACGCGCGAACCCCAGGTTCAGCATAAGCGCTGATACGCCCAGCGCCACGGCCCACTTGCAGGTCAGCAGCCAGGGCTGGTCGTTGGCCATCACCAGCATGTCCACCGCCTGGTCGGCAAAGAGCATCACCGCAAACGCAGCGCCGGCCACCAGGAACGGCGTGCTGCCAGCAAAGGCGGGCCCGAACACCACCTTCAGCAGCATCGAACCGGCCAGCCACGCCCCCAGCAAGCCCAGCAGGCCGATGCCGGCCATAGCCGCCGCGGTGACCAGGAAGGCGCGCGTGCGATGTTCACTGTCCAGCCGCTTGTACAAAAAAGCGGTGGCTATCGAACTGCCGATCAGGTAGGCCACCTGCGTCCACACCTCCACCAGTTGCATGGGCGCGGCGTAGACGCCGAAGGCGTGCGGGTCCAGCCACTCGGCCAGCACCAGGCGGTCCAGGCGCAAAAACAGTTGCGACAGCCACAGCGCCAGCACATAGCGCGCGCCGAAGGCCAGGTAGCGGCGCATGCGTTCGGGGCTGACCTGCCGGCTCAGCGACAGGCTGGGAAGCGCCCGCCGCACCTGCCAGCTCTGGATGGTGGCGTTCAACGCGGCTTCCAGCACCCAGGCCGCCGCCAGCAACCACATGGGCGCGCCCCACCACAGACCCAGCAACACCACCACGCTGCGCAGCGCCAGCCCGCTGCTGCGCGCAATGACGGTGGGTTTGTTGTTGTTGCGGCTGAGCCAGTAGGTGGCAAACAGGTAGAACGGTTCGATCAGCGGCACCGCCAGCAGCATCACCAGCGCCACGGTGCGCCGCCCCGGTTCTTCCACCGTGATGGCGGTGAACAGCATCATCGCCAGCATGGCCACGGTGCTGCTGATCAGCCGCAGAAAGAACACATTGGCCATGGCCCCCGACATGGCGCCCGCATGTCCCTGCTGCATGCGGCAGAAGCGGGGCAGCAGCGCCACGCCGGCACACACCAGGCTCAGCCCCAACCCGGTTTGCAACAGCGCCGAGGCATAGGCGAACTGACCCGAACCCTCAGGGCCGTAGGTGCGCGCGATGGCGCCAAAGAGCACCAGCCCCATGACCAGCGCAAAGGCCTTGTCGCTGAGCAGCCAGGCCATGTTGAACAGCGCGGCGCGGCGCGATGAAGGCTCGGGTGCGGGCTGCGCGCCTGCGATAGGGGCCGGTGGTGTGCTCATGCCGCTGTCACGTCACCACCGGCGCATTCAGCCGGTTGCGCTTCACACCGTTGAACAGCAGGCCTTCCAGTTTCACGCCGCCTTGTTGCAGGCGGCGCAGGGCCACCCGCGTTTCGGCCAGCAGGCTTTGCTCGGCGCGCACCACCATCAGTGCCAGGTCGGCGTAACGGCCCATCACCAGCGCGTCGCCGGTGGGCGAGGTGGGTGCGCCGTTGATGACGATGTGGTCGTAGCGCTGCCGCAAGTCTTCCATGGCCGATTCCAGCGCGGGCGACAGCAGCAGCGAGCCCATCTTGTGGCTTCGGCTGCCCTGCATCAGCACGTCAAAGCCGGCCGACGGGTGGCGCAGCACCACCTGCTCCAGGCTGCGCGAACCGGACAGGAAGTCGGTCAGCCCCGGCGCCATGGCGTCAATGGCCACCATGCGGTGCAGGCCCGGCTTCTGCAGGTCGGCTTCCACCAGCAGCACGCGGCGGCCGGTTTCGGCCATCACGGCAGCCAGGTTGGCGGCGACAAAAGACTTGCCGGTGCCGGCGGTGGGCGCGGTGATCAGGATCACCTTGGTGGACATCTGCCGCTCGCGCAGCATCAGGCCCATGTGCACGGTGCGCAGGCTCTCGACCGCGGCGTCGTCGGGCCTGGCGCGTGCCAGCAGGCGGTGGGTACCCAGTTCTTCCAGCGAACCGTCGGGCATGCGGCCGGCCATGAGACGTTTCTGCGCGGCGCTTTCGGGTATCACCGCCAACGTGGGCGGCACGGCGCGGGCCAGCAGTTCCTGGGTGCCGGTGACCGTGGGTTGCAACGCGTGCGCAGTCAGGGCCGCCAGCAGGGCCAGCACCAGGCCCAGGCCGGCACCCACCGACAGCACCGCGCCGCGGCGCGGGCGTGCGGGTTCGATGGGGGTCATCGCGCGGTCAAGCTGCTGGGCATTGGCCAGCCAGCCGCGGTCGGCCACGCGCAGCTGTTGCGCGTTGGCCAGCACCGCGCCGTACAGCTGCGACTGCGACTGCACCTCGCGCTGCAGCCGGGTGATCTCGCGGCTTTGTTCCGGCAGGCGTTCGGCCTGGCCAGTCAGGCGGGCCAGCGCCGACTGCACCGTGCCCAGCTGCCGCAACACGGCCGCCAGTTCGGGGTGCGCTGGTGTCAGGTTCTCGGACAGCTGGTCGCGCTTGACCATCAGCTCGATGGCTTGCCGTTCCAAGTCGGTGCGCTGGCGCAGCAGGGCCTCGGACTCGGTGTTCAGCGGCGCCGCGCGGCTGGTCTGCTGGTACTCGGCCAGCGCCCGCTCGGCGGCTTCCAGGCGGGCCTTCATGGCCGGCAGCTGTGCTTCGACGAATTCCAGCGCCTGCGCGCCGTCACCGGCCTTGCGCGCCACCGTGTGGTCCAGGTAGGCGCGCACCAGCCGGTTCAGCAGTGCTGAAGACTTCGGCGCGCTCTGGTCTTCGTAGGTGATGCGCAGCACGCCGGACTCGCGCGACAGTTCCACCACACGCAGCCGCTTCATCACTTCTTCATGCGCCTTCAGTGGCGGCAATTGCTGCACGGTCAGGCGTGTGGGCGTGGTGTTGCGGGCGGCGCGCACCTCGATGCGGCCCTCGCTGCCGTCGATGGCAAAGGGCGTGTTCACGTCCACCGCGCCCTGCGCCAGAGCCGCGCCTTTTGGGTCGGCCAGTGTCCACTGCCCCGCGGTGACGGTCAGCACAAAGGCTTGCCCGTGCCGGCTGGCCGGCACCTGGAAGCGGGGCACGGTCACACCGTGGCGACTGCCAACGGGCAGATACCGGTGTTGCCAGCCGGCGCCCAGTTCGATGTCTGCACCCACGCTAGACAGCACCGGCAATAGCACCTCACGCGAGGTCAGTATCTGCATTTCGCCGGCCACGTTCTGCGCCTTGCTGTCGGTGGCGGCCTTGTCGGCGGCGGGCCCCAGCTGCGGGGCCAGCGAGTCCTTGGAGCGAGAGTCGATGCGCAGCAGCGTGTCGGCCCGGTACACCGGTGCCACCATCGTCGCGTACAGCGCCGACGCCAGCAGCACAAGCGTGAACACAGAAAGGGCCAGCCACCCGTGGCGCAGCACCGAGTCGATGGCGCTGCGCAGCCCGAAAAGGTCGCCCGGCGCGGCTTCGTGCACATCAGCAAACGCCGCCGGCGCGGGTGCGCGGCGGTCGTAGGGGCGGGAGTGTGTGGTGGGCAGTTGGTTCATCGTGGCAGCCCACGCACCGTGTCATTGACCACGTCGCGCACGAAGCTGGCGGGTGCCAGCAGGTTGCCCATGACGCGCGCCCAGCGCACCACCGCCGCGGCGTCGACGTACACCACGTCGCGTGCCGTCAGCTCGAACTGGTCGGCCAGCAGCAGCGCGTCGGGCGCCGCTGCATTCAGGTGATAGATCTGCGGCCTGGCACTGGCGCCGCCGCGCAGCACATAGATCTGCCCGGCGTTGGACGACAGCGGGTTCACGCCGCCGGCGTCGGCCAGCGCGTCGGCCAGTGTGAAGGGCCCGCGCGGCAGCAGCAGCGCGGCCGGGCGGATGACTTCGCCGGTGACAAACACCTTTGACGCGCGGCGCTCGGGCACGTTGACGATGTCGCCATGCTTCAGGCGCACGTTGCTGCGCAGGTTGCCCGCGTAGTACAGCGACTGCAGGTCCAGGCGCAGCGTGTCGCGGCCGCGGGTGACGGTGACCCCGGCCAGATCAGCGTCGTTGGTGACGCCGCCGGCGCGCGCGATGATGTCGGTCAGGTCAGGCGGTACGTCGGTGACGGGCACCGTGCCCGGTGTGCGCACCTCACCCGAGACATAGATGCGCTGGCTGCGGTACTGCAGCACCGACACGTCAACCTGCGGCAGCTTGATGACCTTCATCAGGCCGTTGGTGATGTGCTCGCGGATCTCCTGCACCGTGCGGCCAGCGGCCACGAAGGGGCCGACAAAGGGGTAGTACAGCGTGCCGTCGGCATTCACCACCCGCCCCGACAGTTCGTTGCTGGTGTTGCTGGGGTTGTTCAGTTCAGGCCGGTTCCACACGGTGACCTGCAGCACGTCCTGCGGCGCCACGCGGTACTGGTAGGGTTGGCCGCCGGCCTGAAAGTTGGCGGGCAGGGCCTGCTGGCGCTGCGCCTGCGCACGTGTCTGGCTGCGCAGCTGCTGCACGGTGGGCAGGTCGATGGTCAGCAGGTCGGCCCTTTCCCTCAGCTCGGCCGATGCGGTGTCCAGGTGCATGCCCGGCACGCTGCCGCAGCCGGCCAGCGCGCAGGCAGAGCACAACACCAGCGCCAGCCACAAGGGGCGCGGCAGCGCGGGCAAAGCGCCGCTGCCGAACGGGGTGACTGCCACGGTCTTCATGTCGGCCTTGGTTGGGCGCTGCCTTTTTGCGGCAGGCTGCGGGTGCAAAGTGCTTGAGTGGTTGGTTCCGAGCGCGCGCCAGCGGGGCCGTTCCTGCGGCCAAACGCTTTCATGCTGTAGGGGGTATCGGCGGTTTGTGGCCGGCTGCTGAGGGCCGCACCACCCCTGAGGTGAGCTTCAGCCGCCCATTGCTGCACAAATGGAAGTGCCAGCCTGCGGTGCACGGCGGCAGGCACTGACGCAGGCGGCCGCCCGGCAGCGCTGAAAGGACGGACATGCTCTGCCATTCAGAGCACCGCCTTTCGCAGGTGGAAGGCCTCGGCGCGGCCCGACGAAGCGCGGCATTCCAGCCCGCGCAAGGTCATCAGGCTTGCCAGCGCCGGCCCGTTGAACCAGTCTTTCGAGCGCTGGCTGCCAAAGTGCTTCAACAGGTGGCGCAGCTTGCGTTCAGCCAGGGGCGCGGCCAAGGGCACGTACAGGTTGGGGTGGCCCAGATCGGCCTCGTATTTTGGAATCTCGTATTCCAGGACCAGGTGGTCGCGAAAGGCCTGGCCAGTGAGTTCGGCCACCAGGCGGTGGTCCTGGTGCCGGTCTTCCAGCCGGTGCGTCAGCACCACGTCGGGTGTGCACCGCCCGGCGATGCTGCGCATGAACGACTGCGCACGAACGAATTCAGCCGGAAACTGTGTGTCGGGAAAGTCGCCGATGACGACTTCCAGCCGAGCGGCCTGCTTCATGAGTGTCTTCGCGCTGCGCCGGGCTTCGGCCGCGCGTGCACCGGCGGCGCTGAACACCACCCAGGTCACGTCCAGCTCCCCGTAGCGCGCCAGCCAGGTCAGCAGCGTGCCGGCGCAGCCCAGTTCGATGTCGTCGCTGTGCGCACCCAGGCACAGCACGCGCAGGCGTGAAGCGTCGGGGCCGATCTGCAGGGGCAACATGGCGTCGTCTTCTTGCGGCGTTCAGTTCTTCCAGACCATCCAGGGGCAGTCGCCACGCCCCTCCATACGGTCCAGGATGATCTTGTCGCGCAGCGTGTCCATCTGCTGCCAGAAGCCCTTGTACTGGTACACCGACAGGCGGTTTTTCTGGATCAGCCGCTGAAACGGTTGCTCCACCAGTTCATCGCCTTCTTCGATGTGGTCGAAGATCTCGCGCCTGAAGCAGAAGAAGCCGCCGTTGATCCAGAACTCGCGGTCGGCTATGCGGCCGATGGACAGCACATTGCTGTTGTCGTCGGCCTGCACGCAGTGGAAGCTTTGCGACGTGCGGCTGGCCACGAAGCTGGCGATGGACCGCTTTTCGCGGAAGCGCTTCAGGTGGTCGTCCAGCGGCAGGTCGCTCAGGCCGTCGGAATAGTTGGCCAGGAATTCCTCGTCATCGCCCAGAAACTTGCGCACGCGCAGCAGCCGCTGGCCGATGTTGCTGTGCAGGCCCGTGTCGACGAAGGTGATGCGCCAGTCCTGCATGTCGCTTTGTAGCGGCTGTGCCGTGCGGCCACCGTTGCTGAGCACGAAGTCGTTGGACAGGCATTCGTTGTAGTTCAGGAAGTACTCGCGCACCATCTCGCCGCGGTAGCCCAGGCAGAGGATGAATTCGGTGTGGCCATAGTGCGCGTAGTAGCGCATCAGGTGCCAGATGATGGGCCGCACGCCGATGTTGACCAGCGGCTTGGGGATGGTGTCCGAGTGCTCGCGCAGGCGCGTGCCCAGGCCGCCGCAGAACAAGACGACTTTCATTTTTGCTTTCCTTCTTCAGCGGGCCGGGCGGGATCATCTGCAACGGCCAGCAAGCCGGCTGCCTGCAGCGCCCGTGCGCCCTGGGCGAGGACCGCAAAGGGCAGCCCTGAGCGCTGGGCAATGGTCACCAGGTCCTGGGTGCCGTCTGACTGGTTCAGCAGCCACAGCAGGCCGTGTTCAAACTCGCCGGGGCCGGTGCCGCCCACGTTGCCATACAGGCCCCGTTTGCCCAGCCGGGGTTCGCCCTTGGGCTGCAGGTTCACGTAGCGCCGGTTGGCGTCGATCGCGTGCACCATCTGCGCCAGCGCCTGGATGGAACCGGCCAGGGCTTCGGTGCTGACGAACTTCAGGTCGTCGCTGCTGTTGTGGTACTGCGGGTAGGTGCCGTTGGGCGACCGCGTCAGGCGGCCGAAGGGCAGGTCGAATCCCGGTGAGCAGAACTGGCGTTCGTCGTAGCCGTAGGGTTCGAAGTCCAGTTCGCGGCCGCCCACGCGCCCCAGCACCAGATGCGCCACCCGGTCGATCAGCGTGCCGCCGCGGCGGCTGTGCTTGTAGGCCAGCGGCGCGGTGTCGCCCAGCAGGCCGATGACCAGACCCGCGCGGATGCGCGGCAGCCTGGCTTCGTTGCGCGACAGCCAGGTCAGGCTGCCGATGGTGCCGGGTGCAAACACAAAGCGCCAGGTCAGTTGCGGGCGCTGCTTCCGCAATTCACGGGCCAGCGCGGCCGCCACGGCCATGCCGGTGAGGTTGTCATTGGCCAGTGACGGGTGGCACACATGGGTGTACATCACCACTTCGTCACTGCAGTGCCCGGGCACCACGCATTCGCCGTAGCTCAAATGGCCCGGGGACAGGGTGCTGTCGATGCGCACCTGGAAGGGGCCGGGGCCCAGGTTGTCACGGGCCTGCTGGCTGAGGCAGAAACCCCAGTTTTCGCGGTAGTAAGACGTGCGGTACGGGATGTTGTGCGGCTGGTCTGGCAACGAGTGCAGATGCGGTTCGAGCGCATCGCGCGTCATGACCGCCTGCACGGGCTGCGAGTAGCTCATCACGTGCAGGTTGTGCGCCTGGAAGTCGATCAGGCGCCGGCCCTGCGCGTCGGCCACAAAGGCGTCGCGGATGTTCCATTCCAGCGGCACTTCCCAGTCATAGATGGCGGTGCCGCTGCGCACTTCGCTGCGCTGCAGCGGGGCCCAGGGGTGAATCAGGTCCAGCGTGTGGCGGACACCGTCGCCAGTGATGCTGCGGCAGATGGGGAACAGCGCGCGCATCAGCTCAGAAGCCTCTGCCGCCAGCGCCTGCGCGCACGCTGGCGA
Organism: Burkholderiales bacterium; assembly: GCA_043717565.1. Taxonomy (GTDB): domain Bacteria; phylum Pseudomonadota; class Gammaproteobacteria; order Burkholderiales; family Burkholderiaceae_C; genus Rubrivivax. Next base: position 8,782 of record JAYSXE010000274.1, read on the forward strand.
CTGCAACGGTTCAAGCAGCATGGCGGGCCCCCGACACAGCCAACGAAAACTGCTGCAGGTGCCGCGCCGCGTCAAACAGCGGATAGCTTCTGTCGCGTTCGGACATGCAGGCCACCGGCAGCGGCCAGGCCAGGCCGAAGCAGGGGTCGTCGAAGCGCACCCCGTCACCCAGGCCGGGCCGGTAGGCCTCGCTCATCATGTAATGCACTTCGGTGTTGTCGACCAGGGTCTGGAAGCCATGCGCCACGCCCGGGGGCACGTACACCGCGCAGTGCCCGTCAGCGTCCAACTCCACGGCCACGCTGTGCAGGAAGGTGGCGCTGCCAGGGCGCAGGTCGAGCAGCACGTCGTGCAGACGGCCGCGCGCGCAGCGCACCAGCTTGCCTTCCTGGGCCGGAGGCCAGGCGAAGTGCAGGCCCCGCAGCGTGCCGGCCCGGTGGTTGAAAGACGCGCTGGCCTGTTCGATGCTGATGTCGATGCCAGCACTGGCGAAGGCCTGGCGGCACCACAGGCGGGCAAAGTAGCCGCGCTCGTCGGCCGCGGCTTCGATGCTGACGCGCTGGCAACCGGCCAGCGGCAGGGGCGTGAATTTCACTGTGCGGGCCCACCGTCGACCAAGGCGGCGAATTCGGCAATCTGCGCCAGGCTGGCTTGCCGCGCCGATTGCCCAGCCTCCACGGCCTGGTGCCAGCGCGCCACCCAGGCCAGCGCCGCGGGCGTGGCCAGCGCGCAGCGCCAGGGTAGTTGGCGGGCCGCTTTGCTGCAGTCCAGCCTGAGCTCGTGTTCTTCCTTGGCGGTAATGCCGCTGGCCTGCACCCAGGCCGGCGCCACGCCCCAGTGCTGCGCCACGGTTTGTGCCACCTGCGCCACGGTGACGACCTCGTCCGACGCGGGGCCGAAGTTCCAATCGCCGTTGGCCAGCGCAGGGTTGTGGTGCAGCTGCTCGGCCAGCGTCAGGTAACCATGCAGGCAGTCCAGCACGTGTTGCCAGGGCCGCACGGCCGAGGGGTTGCGCAGTTCCACAGGCCGGCCGGCTTGCGCCGCGGCCACCACCGCCGGTATCAGCTGGTGCGGTGTCCAGTCGCCCCCGCCCACCACATTGCCCGCACGCGCCGTGGCCAGGGCCACGCCATGCCGCGCCAGGTCGGCCAGCGGGAAGAACGACTGCGCGTAGCACTGCGTCACCAGTTCAGAGCAGGCCTTGCTGTTGGAATACGGGTCGCGGCCACCCAAAGTGTCGACCTCGCGGTAACTCCAGGCCCAGCGCTGGTTCAGGTACACCTTGTCGGTGGTCACGTTCACCAGCACCAGCGGCCTGCCGGCACGGCGCACGGCTTCCAGCAGGTTCACCGTGCCCATCACGTTGGTTGAAAAGGTGTCGGCAGGGTCCTGGTAGGCCGACAGCACCACCGACTGCGCCGCCATGTGCAGCACCACCTCGGGCTCGAAGGCCTGCACGGCCGTAGTCAGCGCGGCCAGGTCGCGCACGTCGCCCGTGACGGTGAGCAGGCCATCGCCGGCCTGGGCGGTCTCATACAGGCTGGGCTGCGTGGGCGCCGGCAACGAATAGCCGCACACCTGAGCCCCCAGCTGGCGCAGCCACAGGCACAGCCAGGCCCCCTTGAAGCCCGTGTGGCCGGTGACAAAGACGCGGCGGTCTTTCCAGAAGCTGGCATTCATGCCAGAAGCCTCCACCGGTTTGGTGCGCGCATGGTTTTCATGGCAACACCTGCACCGAAGGAATGGGCACCACGAAGCGCCCGCCCCATTCGCGGATGTAGGAGGCCTGCGCCACGATCTCGTCTTTCAGGTTCCAGGGCAGGATCAGCACGTAGTCGGGCTTTTCGCGGCGCAGCGCCTCGGGTTCCAGGATCGGAATGTGCGTGCCTGGCGTGTACTTGCCCTGCTTGTAGGGGTTGGCGTCGACGGTGAATTCCAGGAAGTCGGTGCGTATGCCGCAGTAGTTCAGCAGCGTGTTGCCCTTGCCCGGTGCGCCGTAACCGGCGATGCGCTTGCCCTGCTGCCGGGCTTCGATCAGGAAGGCCAGCAGCCGGCGCTTGGTGTCCTGCACCTGCTGCCCAAAGCCGCGGTAGCGGTCGATGCTGCGGTAGCCCAGTTCTTGTTCGCGCTTGCGCAGTGCCGCCACGGGTTCGGTCACGGCCAGTGCCGCGTTTCTCTCGTGCCGCGCGTAGATGCGCAGCGAACCCCCGTGCGTGGGCAGTTCTTCCACGTCGAACACCACCAGGCCGTGCGCTGCGAAGACCTGTTCGACGGTACTGAACGACAGGTAGCTGAAGTGCTCGTGGTAGATGGTGTCGAACTGATTGCCTTCTACCAGGCGCTGCAGGTGTGGGAACTCCATCGTGATGACGCCGCGAGCGGCCAGCAGTTCGCGCATGCCTTGCACAAAGTCGTTGATGTCGGGCACGTGCGCCAGCACGTTGTTGCCCAGCACCAGGTCGGCCTGGCCGTGTTCGCGCGCCATGCTCTGTCCCGTGGCGCGGCCCAGAAACTGCACGGTGGTTGGCACGCCGCGCTCAATGGCCACCTGGGCCACGTTGGCTGCCGGTTCAACGCCCAACACCGGCACGCCCGCGGCCACGAAATGCTGCAAAAGGTAGCCGTCGTTGCTGGCAATCTCCATCACCTTGCTGCGCGGCCCCAGGCCAAAGCGCCGGATGGCCATGTGCGTGTAACGGCGCGCGTGCTCGACCCAGCTGCTGGAATACGACGAGAAATAGGCGTACTCGGTAAAGATGTTGTCGGGCGCCACGAACTGCTGCAACTGCACCAAAAAGCAGTGGTCGCAAACCCACGCATGCAGCGGGTAGAACGGCTCCATGTGCTGAAGCTGTTCGGTGGTGATGTGCGATTGGCACAGCGGGCTCATCCCCAGGTTCACGAAGGTCGTGTGCAGGGACTGGCCACAAAAGCGGCAGTCGGGTACCAGGGTCTTCTGGGTCATGGGCTGTGCTGGGTCGGGCTCGGGCTGCGGGGTACCGGGCCGGTGCCCCGGCGTGGCCTGCGTCAACGGGCTGGAGTTCATGCGTTCAAGCGCCGCGTCCACCGGATCAACCGGGCCCAGGCGGGCGAAGTGCGCTTGCTGGACATCAGCCTGTGGGCCACGCCTTCGGGCAGGCACAGCACACCGGCTGCCCAGGCACGCATCAGCACGCGGTCTGACAGGGAATAGCCGGGGCATGCCTGCAAAGACTGGCTCAACAACTGCCACAGCGTGGCCGCGGTGTCTTCCCGGTAGGGGTGCTTGTGGGGGTCCAGACGCCAGGAAATGATGCGGTTGCGCACGTGGGGCGGCAGGGTCAGGAACGGCCCCGGCACGTCGATGCCGGAATGGCGGCGCAGCAGTTCCAGGCTACGGTCGCGGCTCATGGCGTTCAGGCGCACCTCGGTCGCCATGTTCGCGCTGAAGTTGCCGGTGTACCCGGGTGCGCCCGGCACGCTCTTGCCGTGCAGCCGGTAAGCACCCAGCGGCCGTCCGGTGTCGACCACTTGGCCATGAAAGGCTGCCGTGATGAAAGGCACCGTGTCGGTACAGATCGGCCAGTCTTCCGTGGGCACGGGAAAGTAGGGCGCCACAGCCGCGCGCCGGTACAGGTTGCCGCTGCCCGGTGGGCCGGCGTAGTGGCCGAAGCGCTGGATGATGGGCCTGACGTCGCCCTGGTGGCTGAGGAAGGGCACCACACCGCCCAAAGCGCGGGCCGTGCCGTCCACCAGCCGCAAGGGGAACTGCACTTTCGAGGTCTCGGGCGTGGCAACAGCCATGCACTGCGCCACCGCGTCGGGGTCCAGCAGGTCGTCGGCGTCCAGCCAGATCAACCATTCACCGCGCGCTGCTTCGAAACCCAGGTTGTAACCCTGTCCCTGGCCGATATTGACGGTTTGCCTGACCAGGCGAATGCGACTGCCAAAAGCCTGCGCAACTTCGACCGAATGATCGGTAGAGCCATTGTCAACCACCACCACCTCACATGAGGGGTAGGTTTGTGCTAGCGCTGAATCAATGGCTTGATTGAGGAAACGCGCGTAGTTGTAATTCAGAACGACAATACTGACCCGCATTACCGCTGCTTGCCGAGGGCGCTGACTCGCCGTTTAAGGCGCGTGAACAGGGTTGATTGAAGGGTCGAACTGTGCATGCAGGGATTCTGTCTCACGAGGGGCCGACTCGTCATCCCGTGGTCCCGGGGTGAGTGCTGTTTTCGCTTCCAAGCGGTGGGGCAACGCGCAGCAATTCCCGTTACTTACTTTGTGTTTCATTTGCACCATTCTTCGAATGCTGGTTTTTAGGTGCAGTAATGCCGGCAGCTGGTAACGTTTGCTAACGGTTTGCACGAAATGCTTGCTAAACCACAATGGACCAACCGGTGGCGCGCCGACTCAGAATCAGCGTGGCGGGGCATGATTGTTTCTACTCATTACAGATTTTTTCAAATTGGCGTGCCGCTTTTACAGCCTAGGCGCCGCCTGACCTCTTCATCGACGACTTCTGAATGAACGCACAACCCGTCAGCCCAAAACGGAACCGCCTTGAACTAAACGCCTTTCTGCAGGGCGTTTTGTCCCTGGCCATCTGCCTGCTGGCAGCGTGCGATGGGGGTGGCAGTGGCGCCGCCGTTTCCGCCCCGGTTGAAGCGGCATCCAATGCGCCCTGCGCATTGCCGGCGGCCCCGACAAAGCCGTTGCTCACGGTGGACGTGCGGAGCTTTGGTGCGCTGCCCGACGATGGGCGCGACGACACGGCCGCAATCCAGGCGGCCTTGAATGCCCTGTCACCGGGTCAATGGCTGGTCTTTCCGGCAGGCACGTACCAGCACCATGCCCGGCTGACGGTAACAACGGCAAACGTGGTGTTGTGGTCCGAAGGCGCGACGCTGCACGCCACCAACCCGGAAGACCAGGCGCTGGTGCTGTCGGCCGACGGTGCAGCCCTGTACAACTTCACGCTCACGGCGGTAACCGGGCCGCGGCTGGACGCACCCTGGCAGGCGCG
>JAYSXE010000275.1:0-13757 GCA_043717565.1 Burkholderiales bacterium
TGAACTTCGATGGCCTGCCGCTGATCCATTCCAGCACCGGCATCTGGATCACGATGGGGTTCATGGCCATGGTCGCCGGGGTGCTGATCTACTTCTTCAGAAGCAAGCGCTACCTGGGCCGCGGCCGCCGATGAGCGGCGCCCCGCCCGGCCGCCCCACGCCGCGGCAGTTGTGGGTGCTGCTGGCGCTGACCCTGGTGTGGGGCCTGAACTGGCCGGTCATGAAGCTGGGTGTCAGCGGCACCGTGGCAAACCCGCTGGCCTACCCGCCGCTGACTTTTCGCGCGTGGTCGTTGTGGCTGGGCCTGCCGGTGCTGGCCCTGGCGCTCCGCGTGCTCAAGGTACCGCTGGCCGTGCCGCGCGCGCACTGGCCCGAGGTGGTGCGCCTGTTCGTGCCCAACATGCTGGTCTGGCATGTGGTGGTCATCGTCGCGTTGCAGCAGCTCAGTTCCGGCAGGGCGGCGATCCTGGGCTACACCATGCCCATCTTCACGGCCATGTGGGGCGTGCTGCTGTACGGTGAACCGCTGGGGCTGCGCCAGTGGGTGGGGGTGCTGGCGGCCGTTGCCGGCGTGGGGCTGCTGCTGGCCAGCGAGTTTTCCAGCATGGCTGGCGCGCCAGTCGCGGCGCTGGCGCTGATCGCGGCCGCCGCCGTCTGGGGGCTGGGCACGCAGATGCTGCGCCGCAGTCTGTCGCCGTTGCACGTGCTGACCCTCGTGTTCTGGATGACTGCGGCCACCGCCATGGCGGTCTCGCTGCTGGCGCTGGTGCTGGAACACGACCGCTGGCGCCTGCCACCCGCGCCGGTGGCCTGGGCGGTGGCCTACAACGCGGTGGGCGTGTTCGGCTTCGCGCACGCCGCCTGGTTCTACCTGGTGCGCAGCTTGCCGCCGCTGGCTTCCAGCCTGAGCGTGATGATGATTCCGGTCCTGGGCACGTTTTCCGGGGCCTGGGCCCTGGGCGAGACACTGCACTGGCAGGACTGTGCCGCGATGGTGATGATGCTGGTGGCCATTGCCAGCGCGCTGTGGCGGCGCTGATCGGACACCTGCCGCGACTGCACAAGCGCTACAGCTGCCGCTGGCGCGCCAAGGGCGGGTTGCGTTCGAAGTAGCGCTTGATGCCCGACAGGATGGCTGCCACCAACTCTTTGCGGTAGCTGTCGTCGCGCAGCTTGGCTTCTTCTTCGGGGTTGGAGATGAAGGCGGTCTCGATCAGGATGCTGGGAATGTCCGGCGCCTTCAGCACCGCGAAGCCGGCCTGTTCCACCTGCCGCTTGTGCAGCCGCCCCACGCGGCCGATGCGGCTGAGCACCTCGTGGCCCAGCTTCAGGCTGTCTTTCACCTGCGCGGTGGTGCTCATGTCCAGCATGGCCTGCAGCAGTTGGGGGTCGCGCACGGTGGCGATGTTCACGCCGCCCACCGCGTCGGCGTTGTTCTCGCGCTGGGCCATCCAGCGCGCGGCGGCACTGCTGGCGCCGCGCGTGCTGAGCGCAAAGACGCTGGCGCCGCGGGCTTCGGGGTTCAGGAAGGCGTCGGCATGGATGCTGACAAACAGGTCGGCTTGCACGCGGCGTGCCTTGCGCACGCGTTCCTGCAGCGGCACGAAGAAGTCGGCGTCGCGCGTCATCATCACGCGCATGCCACGCTGCGCGTTCAGCGCGTCGCGCAGCTTCAGCGCGATGTCCAGCACCACGTCTTTTTCGCGCAGGCCGGTGGGGCCGACGGCACCGGGGTCTTCACCGCCGTGGCCGGGGTCCAGCGCCACGATGATCAGGCGGTCGACCTGCTGGCGCTCGGCGCTGGTGGCCGGGCCGGCCGCGGCGGTGGCTGATGCGGTGGGCGCGCCTGCCACGGTTGGCGATGGCGATGGCGATAGCGATGGCGACGTTACCGGGCCTGCCCCTGGGCCGCGGGCGCCGGGCGGTTGCGTCGTGCCGCCCATGGCTGCGGCCACGGGGGGCGGGGCGCCTGCAGGCGAGGGCAAGGGTGCAGGTGGGCCGACCGGCGGCGCGCTGGCCGCTGCCGCCGGGGCGCCCGGCGCAGCGGCAGCGCCCGTGCGGGCGGGTGGCATGGGTTTGTCCACGCGTGCGATCAGCTCGCCCAGCGTGTCTTGAACCGACTGCGCTGCCCGTTGCTCGGCGCCTGACTTCTCGCGCACCAGGGCCAGCAGCGGGTCGGCTTCACGCACCGGAAACAGGTCGAACACCAACCGGTGCTTGTAGGCCGCCACCGGCTGCAGCGTGAACTGTTCGGGCCGCACCGGCTGCTTCAGGTCGAAGACCAGTCGCACCACTCGCGGCTGGTACTGCCCCACGCGCACACCGGCGATGTAGGGGTCGTCGGCGCGAACCTTGCCCACCAGTTCGCGCAGCGCGGGGCTCAGTTCCAGGCCGCTGATGTCCACGCCCAGCCGGGGCGGCGATTCGGCCAGCACGTGGGTGGCAGACAGCGGCGTGTCGGACTCGATGGTCACGCGTGTGTAGTCGCGGGCGGGCCACACGCGCACCGCCACGATGGTGGCGCCCCAGACCAGTTCGGCATGGCCCATCAGCAGCGCCAGGGCGCCCAGGCTCTGCAGCGCCTGGCGGCGGGTGTTGGGGGGCGTGTTGCGTGTGTTCACAGGGGCGGGGCGCCCATCAGCGCAGCAGTTCAGCGCCAAGCGCGGTGTGGGCGTCGACACGCACCACGCGGCTGCCATCGTCGGCGGGCTGGATGTGCAGCGACAGGTCGGGCGGGGGCAGCACGCCAGCGGCTCTTTCCGGCCACTCGGCCAGCTTCAGGCCGGGCGCAGCGAACACATCGCGAAAGCCGGCGTCAACCCATTCCTGAGGGTCGTTGAAGCGGTAGAAGTCGAAATGCGAGATGGCCAGCGCGCCCGCCTGGTGGGGTTCCAGCACCGCATAGGTGGGGCTCTTGACGCGGCCCTGCACGCCCAGCGAACGCAACAGGTGGCGCACAAAGGTGGTCTTGCCCGCGCCCAGGGGCCCGTGCAGCGTGATGAAGGCGTGGCTCAAGGCCTGCCGGGGCAACTGCTGCGCAAACGCGGCGCAGGCGGCCTCGTCGGGCCAGCTCAGCGTGCGCGTTTCTACAATGGGTTCATGCCGCAGCATCATCAGCCAGAAGAGCCGCCCGCGCTGCTTCGGCACGCCGTTGAGGGCGACCCGGGTGCAGCGCTGGTGCAGCAATTGCGCGTGTGGGCGCGGGAGCTGGGATTCTCACAGATCGGCATCACGGGTGTGGACCTCGCACAGGCTGAGCAGGGCCTGCTGGAATGGCTGGCGGCGGGCTTTCATGGCGACATGCATTACATGGCGCGGCACGGACTGAAGCGTGCCCGCCCCGCCGAGCTGGTGCCCGGCACGCTGCGCGTGATCAGCGCACGCATGGACTACCGGCCGCGCGACAGCGAAGCCGACGGCCAGGCCTTCAGCCAGCGCGAACTGGCGGCCTTGCAGGCCGAGGGCCGCGCCGTGGTGTCGCTGTACGCACGGGGCCGCGACTACCACAAGGTGCTGCGCCAGCGGCTGCAGCAGCTGGCCACGCGGTTGGCGCAGGCCGCTTCGCCGCTGGGCTACCGCGTGTTCACCGACTCGGCGCCACTGTTGGAAGTGGAACTGGCCACGCGCGCCGGCCTGGGCTGGCGCGGCAAGCACACGCTGGCGCTGTCGCGCGACGCGGGTTCTTTTTTCTTCCTGGGCGAGATCTGCATCGACATGCCCTTGCCGGTGGACGAACCCGCGGCCGCGCACTGCGGCAGCTGCAGCGCCTGCATCACCGCCTGCCCCACAGGCGCCATCGTCGCGCCCTACCGGCTGGACGCGCGGCGATGCATCAGCTACCTGACCATCGAGCACGAAGGCGCCATCGAAGAAGCGCTGCGCCCGCTGATGGGCAACCGCATCTACGGCTGTGACGACTGCCAACTGGTGTGCCCGTGGAACCGCTGGTCCAAGCGCAGCCCCTTGTCCGACTTTGACAGCCGGCAAGCGCTGCAAGCCCCTGGCTTGCTGCAACTGTGGGCCTGGGACGAAGCACAGTTTCTGCAGCAGACCGAAGGCAGCGCCATCCGGCGCATCGGCTTTCGGCGGTGGCGGCGCAACCTGGCGGTGGCGCTGGGCAATGGTCTGCGCCAGGCGCAGACCGGGGGGTTGCCCGATGCCATCACCCAGGCCCTGCGTGACGCGCCCGAGTGGGTGGCGCCCGCCGAGCACGCGCTGGTGGCGCAGCACATCGCCTGGGCGCTGGCGCAGCGCGCGGCTTGATCAGCCGCTTCCCTGCAGGCCCCTCCAGACCCACAGCCACAGCGGCAACGTCACCATGCCCAGCAGCGTGGACAGCGTCACCAGGCCGGCGGTAAAGGGGCCGTTGCCGCCCATGCGCACCGCCAGCACGTAGGCCGAGCTGGCGGTGGGCAGGCTGGCAAAGGCCATCACGATGGCCTGTTGCGGTGCGGCCAGCCCGGTGTTCATCAGCAGCAGCAGCGCAAAGGCCGGCAACACGAGGTGGCGAATGCCCAGCAAACCCGCCGCCAGCGCCGGCGCAAGCCGAAGCGCGCCCACCTGCAGGCCGGCGCCCACGGCCATCAGGCCCAGCGGCAAGGCCGCTGCACCCAGCCGGGACAGCGTGGTCTGCACCATCGATGGCAAGGTCAGGCCGGTGGCATTGAACAGCAACCCTGCGGTGGTGGCCAGGATCAACGGGTTGCGCGCCAGTTCGCGCACCAGGCCCTGCCCGCCCTGCCGAGCCAGCGGCCACACCGCGGCCACGTTCACCACCGGCACCGCCACCGCCACCAGCAGCGCCATCCAGGCCAGGCCGGCACCGCCGCCCAGCCGCTCGGCCAGCGCCAGCGCCACGTAGGTGTTGAAGCGGAAGGCCGTTTGCGAGCCCGACGCGTGCAGCAGCCCGTCCACCTTCGGCAGCAGGCGCAGTGTCAGGGCCACGACGATGCCCAGCGCCGTCACCGCCAGTGCCAGGCCAGCCAGCGGCGCAGCCGTGTCCAGCGACAGCGGGTTGCGCGCGATGGCGCCAAACAGCAACGCCGGAAACAGCACCAGGTACACCAGCCGCTCCACGGCCTCCCACAGTGGGCGCGGCAGCGCAGGGGTGCGCACCAGCAGGGCGCCCAGCGCGATGAGCAAGAAGTCGGGCAACAGCAGCAGGGCTTCGGTCATGGCCTGAGAGTATCGTGAGCGGCCCGGTGCTTATGGGCCGCACCCGTTGTCAGCCGGCAGACCGGCTGTGGCGTTGAAGCAGGGCACCTGCCCGCAAAGGGCACTTTCGCCAACCGCTTTTTCCGTGTTCCCGAAGCCCGCATGGACCGTTTGCCCCGCCCGCTTGCCAAGACATTCCGCACGGCGCTGTTCGGCCTGGTGACGGCCTGGACATGCGCTGCCCTGGCGCAGGAGGCGCCGGTGGTGGTGGAGGGCCAGCGTTTTGCCCAGCGCGTGCAGGTGGCTGGCAGCGAGCTTCAGCTCAATGGCACGGGCGTGCGCGCAGCGGGGTGGTTCAAGGGCTATGCGGCGGGTTTGTACCTGCTGGAAAAGGCCGGCACCGCTGAAAAGGCGCAGTCGTTGCCCAGCCCCAAGCGCGTGCAGCTGCGCATGCTGAACGATGTGCCGGCCACCGAACTGTCCAAAGCCGTCCACAAAGGCGTCAGCCGCAACCTGCCGGCGGACCGTCCGCCCGCCCAACGGCAGGCGCAGGACCAGCAACTGGCGCTCATCGAGACCGAGATCGATGCCGTGGGAAAAGTGCGCAAAGGTGACGTGGTGGACATCGACCAAGACCCCAGCGGGACTCTTCGCATCAGCGTGAATGGCACACTTCGCAGCGCTTCGCCCCAGGCCTCGGCCTTGTTTGCCGCGTTGCTTCAGGCCTTTGTTGGGCCGCAGCCTTATGACGAACGCTTGCGGGCAGGCCTGCTGGGCCAGAAGCGCTGAATCCCCGGGTGGCTTTACCGCCCCTGAACCTGAAAACACTTCAACCTTGAAAGTACGGAGACAGATCCATGCACCGAGTAGACCGCCGTCATTTCACTTCCGCCACGCTGCTGGCGCTGGGCTCGCTGGCCTTGCCGTTGGCGGCCCAGGCCCAGGCCTACCCCACCAAGACGGTGCGCCTGATCGTGCCTTTTGCGCCGGGGGGCACCACCGACATCGTGGCCCGCATCGTCAGCGAAAAGATGGGCGCTGCACTGGGCCAGACCCTGGTCGTTGAAAACAAGGCCGGCGGCGGTGGTTCGGTGGGCGCGCTGGAAATGATCCGCGCCAACCCTGACGGTCACGTGCTGGGCATGGCCACGGTGTCCACCACTGCGGCCAACCCCGCCATCAACCCGAAGATCGGTTACGACCCGTTGACCGACTTCCTGCCCGTCATCAACCTGGCGGCCACACCCAACGTGATTGCCGTGCACCCCAGCTTCCCGGCGCGCGACTACAAGGGCTTCATTGCCGAGTTGAAGAAGAACCCCGGCAAATACAGCTACAGCAGTTCCGGCACCGGTGGCATCGGCCACCTGCAGACTGAGCTGTTCAAGAACCTGGCTGGCGTGTTCATGACGCACATTCCCTATCGCGGCGGCGGCCCGGCCCTGAATGACACCGTGGCCGGGCAGGTGCAGGTCATCTTCGACAACCTTCCTTCGGCGCTGCCCTTCATCCGGGACAACCGCCTCATCGCCATCGTGGTGGCTGCACCGCAGCGGCTGACCCAGCTGCCCAACGTGCCCACCTTCAAGGAAGTGGGCCTGGAACCGGTGAACCGCATGGCCTATTACGGCCTGGCCGCGCCCAAGGGCACACCCAAGGCTGTGATCGACAAGGTGGCCGAAGCCGCGAAGAAGGCGCTCGAGGACCCTGCGGTGCGCAAGCGCATCGAAGACACGGGCTCTTTGATCGTCGGCAACACGCCAGAGCAGTTCGGCGCCCAGATCAAGGCCGAACTCGAGGCCTACAAGGCCGTGGTGCAGAAGCAGGGCCTGTCACTCTGACGCGGCGCCCGGCGGTGCCGACGCAGCAGCCCGTGGCGCTGCCCGAACAGGGCGCGCCCGGCCAGGCTGCGATCGACCGCTTCATCGACGCCTTGTGGATCGAAGACGGCCTGGCGCCGCTGACGCTGGCCGCCTACCGGCGAGACCTGCAGTTGTATGCCGCGTGGCTGAACAGCACCCACGGCCGCGCGCTGGAAGGCAGCCGCGAGTCCGACCTGCTGGACTACGCGGCACAGCGCCACGGCACCACGCGCGCCACCACGGCCAACCGCAGGCTGACCGTCTTCAAGCGCTACTTCCGCTGGGCGCTGCGCGAACGACTGCTGAGCACCGACCCCACGCTGAAGCTGCTGGCTGCGCGCCAGCCGCTGCGCGTGCCCAAGGTGCTGTCCGAAGCCCAGGTGGAAGCCCTGCTGGCCGCGCCCGACACCGAACAGCCGCAAGGCCAGCGCGACCGCGCCATGCTGGAACTGACGTACGCCAGCGGGCTGCGCGTGAGTGAACTGGTGCAGTTGAAAACGGTGCACCTGGGCCTGAACGAGGGGGTGCTTCACGTCACCGGCAAGGGCGCCCGCGAACGCCTGGTGCCTTTTGGCGCCGAGGCCCACCGCTGGCTGCAGGAGTACCTGCACCAGGGCCGCGTGCAAATACTGGCCGGGCGGGCCAGCGACGCCTTGTTTGTTACGCGCCTGGGCGCTGGCATGTCGCGGCAGATGTTCTGGAAACTGATCAAGGCCTATGCGCTGAAGGCCGGCATCACAGTGCCGCTGTCACCCCACACGCTGCGCCACGCCTTCGCCACCCACCTGCTGAATCACGGCGCAGACCTGCGGGCTGTGCAGATGCTGCTGGGGCATGCCGACATCGGCACCACCACCATCTACACCCACGTGGCGCGCGAACGGCTGCGCGCGTTGCACGCGCAGCACCACCCGCGGGGCTGACGCCGACCTGGCGGCGGGCGAAAAAAAGCCGGCACTGGGCCGGCTTCGCGTTGAGCGTGGCAAACGGTCGGCAGCAAGTGCAGACCTTTGCGCAACGATCAGAAGTTGTGGCGCACGCCCGCAGCCAGCGAGCTGTAGTCGGTCAGGTAAACCGCACCCTTGGAAGCGTCGATCTTGGTGTAGTAGCCATACACCTTGGTGCGCTTGCTCAGGTTGTAGTTGTAGCCCAGCGTGCCCTGCTTGGCACTGCTGTCAGCCAGCTTGCTGTATTTGCCGGCGCTGCCCACGTTGGCGTGGAATTCGCTGGCGCCCACGATGTAGGCGGCAGACAGACGGATGTTGGTGCGGTTGCCGAAGCCCACGCCATAACCGTCGGTGTCGCGCTGCACCATGGCGCCGAAGTTCAGCGAGCCCATTTCGTACAGGGCGCTGATGGCAACCTGCTTGGCGGTGCTGGCCTTTTCGTAGCCCACGCCGATATGCAGAGGACCGGCGCTGTAGTTCACCGCCACGTCATAGGTGCGGAAGCGACCGGCCGCCTCAGACAGGCTCATCGCTGCTTCGACCGTCAGACCACCCAGCTTGGGCGTGCGGTAGGCGACTTTGTTGATGTTGCGGCCGATGTAGGCGTACAGCGCGTCGCTGGAGGTGCCGGTTTCGTGGTTGTGCATGCCGATGTAGTCGGACGTGGCGAAATAAGCCTCGCTGACGAAGTTGCCCAGGCGGACGGTGCCAAAGCCACCGGACAGGTTCAATTCGCTCTGGCGGCCCCAGAACGAAGCAGCCGTCGTGCCGGTGTCGGGGTTGAAGCCGGTTTCCAGCACGAAGCCGGCCTTCAAGCCGCCGCCCAGGTCTTCAGCACCGGTGAAACCGATACGCGAGGCGTTGTTGTTCAGGACGGTCTCTTTCAAGCCGTTGTTGTTCTGCGCTTCAACGGTCACGTTCAAGCGGCCGTAGATGTTCACGCTGCTCTGCGCGAAGGCCGGCGTGGCGCCCAGGGCCGCAATGGCGGCAATGAGGAGGGTGCGATTCATGAGAAATCCTTATTCGTGATGGATACAGCCAGAAAACCAGACTGAAGGCGGTTGATTGCATGCCTTCGTGCGACGAGTCTAAGGGCCGATTTAGGGGTAACCCGAAAACCTGACCACATCTGGCCCAAGTTTTCTGTGCGGTGCAGCATTTGCGCCACATCGACCCCAAGGCCGCGTTTCGGCCCCGTCGCAGCGCTCTCAGCGTCCGCGCAGGTGAGCGGGGGCTTCCAAGCGCCGGGCCAGCAGCGACAGCGCCAGCGTGAGCACCAGGTAGACGGCCGAAATCGCAAGGTACGGTTCCCAGTAGCGCGAGTAGGCCCCGGCCACCGTGCGTGCTGCCAGCGCCAGTTCGGCCAGCCCGATGGCGCTGACCAGCGAAGAGTCCTTGATCAGCGTGACGCCTTCGTTCACCAGCGCCGGCACCATGCGCCGGAAGTCCTGCGGCAGCACCACGAAACGCATGGCCTGGACGTGGCTCAGGCCCACGCTGTAAGCGGCCTGCGTCTGGCCGCGGTGGATGCTTTGAATGCCGGCGCGAAAAATCTCGCTGATGTAGGCGCCAGCGTTCAGGCTCATGGCCACGCAGCCCGAGAAGAAGGCGCCGTGTTCCTGCCTGAACGTGCGCGCCGTCTCACCGGCCAGCAGCAGGCCGTGGTCGGGGTGCACCAGGGCCGGCATCAGCGCAAAGTGAACCAGCAGAATCTGCACAAACAGCGGCGTGCCGCGAAAGAAGGCGACGTAGGCCACGGTCAGGCCGCGCGCCACTTTCAACAGCGCCCGGGCCAGCGGGTTGGCCGGCGCCGGCGCGTCGGCCGACGTGCTGATAAGCCCGAACAGCACGCCCAGCAGCAAGCCCGCGCTGATGGCCACCGCAGTCAGTTGCAGCGTCATCAACAGGCCCGCCACAAACAGCGGGCCGTAACCCGCCAGGATGTCCCAACGCAGGTCCATGGTGTGCGGCCCCGGCCGACGCGCTGGCCGGGGTGGTGCTTACTTCGACGCGGCCGCGGCTGGCGCCACGGCTGCAGCGGCCGCCGGTGGCGCGCCGAAGTAGCGGGTGTAGATCTGCGTGTAGGTGCCGTCGGCCTTGATGTCGGCCAGGCCCTTGTTCACCTTGGCCTGCAGTTCAGCGTTGCCCTTCTTGAACGCAATGCCGTATTGCTCGGGCACGAATTCCTTGTCGGTCACGGTCTTGAACTTGCCGCCGGGGTTGTTGGAGACGTAGTGCACGACCACACCGTTGTCGGCCACCACGGCGTCCACGCCGCCCGATTCCAGTTCCTTCAGCGCCAGCGGCGTGCTCTCGAAGCGCTTGATGTTGGCACTGGTCTTGCCCTGCAGCTTGCTGACGGCTTCGTCGCCGGTGGTGCCGGTCTGCACACCCACCTTCAGGCTCTTCAGGTCGGCAAAGCCCGTGATCTTGCTGCCCTCTTTCACGGCGATGAACTGTTGCGCGTCAAAGTAGGGCGTGCTGAAGTCCATCGTTTGCTTGCGCTCTTCGGTGATGGTGACGGCCGACACCACCATGTCGCGGTCGCCCTGGCCCAGCGCGTTGAAGATGCCTTCCCAGGGCGTGTTGATGAACTTCACCTCGATACCCGCCTTGGCGGCAACGGCCTTGACCACGTCGACGTCGAAACCAACGATCTCACCCTTTTCGTTCTGGCTTTCAAAGGGCGCGTAAGCGGCGTCGGTGCCCACCACGTACACCTTGGCTGCGGCGGATGGCGGCGCTGCGGCGGGTGTGGCCGCAACGGGCGCGGTGTCTTTCTTGCCGCAAGCGGCCAGCACCAGGGCGGTGACCAATGCGGCGCACGAAAGCAGTGCTCGTCGGCGGGTGGAGGATGGATGCATGGGAGTTCCTGTACAACGGTTGAAGTTGCAACCAGTGTAAAGCCCCACTTCAGGAGCGGACTCGAACGCGCGTCAATCGGGCGCCGACAGCGCGGCCAATTCTTCAGCGCTGAACCCGGCCTTTGCGCGCGCTTCCAGGTTGAAGGGGGGCTTGGGCCGTGGTGCGCGGTATTGGCGTGCCAGCACGCGGTAGTGCTGCACCGGGTCAAGGCCGTCGCGTTCACACAGCCAGCGGTACCAGCGGTTGCCCACCGCCACATGGCCCACCTCGTCGCGCAAGATCACGTCCAGTATGGCCACGGCACGCAAGTCGCCGGCCTTGCGCAGCTTGGCCTGCATGGGCGGTGTGGCGTCCAGGCCGCGCGCTTCCAGCGTGCGCGGCACCAGTGCCATGCGCGCGGTGATGTCGCCCGCCGTGGCCGCCGTCATGGCCCACAGGCCGTCGTGCGCGGTGAAGTCGCCGTAGGCATGGCCCAGGGTGCCCAGGTGCTCGGCCAGCAAGCTGAAGTGCAGGGCTTCTTCCTGCGCCACGCGCAGCCAGTCGCGGTAATACGGCTCGGGCATGCCGGCGAAGCGCCACACGGCGTCCAGCGCCAGGTTGATGGCGTAAACGAGTAGTAGAATTCCCGTCTATGAAATGCTTGTCTATGAAGCTGGCTTATTCCTATATCCGCTGGTCGTCGGACAAGCAGACCGACGGTGACTCCCTCCGGCGCCAGACACAGGCCACGATTGACTACACAAAGAAACACGGTCTGACCCTTGCGGAGGGGACGTACCTTGACGCCGGTGTATCGGCAGCCAAGGGCAAGAACGTGGAGGAAGGTGCACTCCGTGCCTTCCTTGACGCCGTTGACGAAAAGAGGATCGACAAAGGCTCTTACCTGCTGGTTGAAACGTTCGACCGACTGACGCGTGTGCCGCCTCTACGAGCAATGCGGTTGTTGCAGGACATCGTTGATCGTGGCATCACACTGGTCACGCTGAAGGACGGTAGGCACTACAGCACAGCAAGCCTAGAGGAAAACTGGACTGATCTTGTTACTGCGCTTGTTGACATGGCGCGGGCACACACTGAAAACAAGGAAAAGGGCCGCAAGGTCAAAGAAGCCTGGGATGCAAAGCGAGCAAGCGGCAAACCGCTAACTGCAATGGGGCCAGCATGGCTTGAACTCGACAAGGCCCGAGGGGAGTGGCGGTTTGTGCCTGACAAGGTCGCAACAGTGCAGAGGGTGTTTGAACTTGCAGCAAGCGGGCTCGGTGCTCCAACCATCGCAAGCAAGATGAACGACGCCGGTATCCCAACGATGGGCAAAGCCGAGTACTGGGAGGCGGGCATCGTGGCGGCGATGCTGCGCAATCAGGCTGTGATTGGACGGCTGGTGCCACGCAACAACGAACTTCCGATCAAGGAAGATGCGTACCCGCCCATCGTCGCGCCCGAGGTCTTTCATCTTGTGCAGGAGCACATCAACGGACGGGCCGCTAACCGTGGGCGCACAGGCACCAACGTCGCCAACCTGTTTGCCGGTGTGGTTCGTTGCGAGTGCGGGTCGCGGATGCGGTTCGTGTC
The DNA here is from genome assembly GCA_043717565.1 of Burkholderiales bacterium. GTDB lineage: Bacteria > Pseudomonadota > Gammaproteobacteria > Burkholderiales > Burkholderiaceae_C > Rubrivivax. The sequence continues at coordinate 12,401 of JAYSXE010000275.1, forward strand.
GGGTGCAAAACCTCACCTGTACCTGCGGTGTCTGAAGGCATACAGCAACGCGGGCTGCGACGCATCGGTCATTCCGTATGGACCGCTGGAAGAAGACGTGATGCGGATGGTGTTGTTGTGGGCAAAACTGCCGCTTGACAGCACCAAGGTCACTGACCCAACACTGGTGATACGCGGCGAGCTTGATGACAAACGACGCCGGCTGGCGAACTTTGTCAAAGTTATCAGCAGCGCCAACGAAATTTCGGCACCGACCGTACTACTCAAGAATATCGCCCAGTTGGAAACTGAAATCGCGGAACTAGAAAGGCGATTGAAGTCGGTTAACGTTCCATTACCCGTCGATTCAGCGGTTAGGGAAACTGTGCTGTTGTGGCAGAAGTGCAGCAGCATCTTCAAAGCAGACCAGTCAGCAGGCAAGACGGCCGCAGACCTGCGGGACGAGGAATTGAAGGACATGCGGTTCCGCCTTCAAGCGGAGTGCAAGCGAATGTTCACCAAGATCGTCATTGGCAAGACGATGAGAAGCGGGGACACGCACGACTATTGCACGTACGTGTTGTATGGCCCAGTGGTGGATGCCAATCCGTTTGAGTCCGCGCCGATGTTTACCGAGGATGGTGGGTGGCGCGAGGAGTTCAGCCTGCCGAAGTGGGGCTTTGGTCGTCGGCGGAAGACAGCCCGCGCCTGAGACGGTTGAGCGCATCGTTGTACGGGCGCTCACGTTCGAGCCGCACCTCGGTCGGTGTTTGCACCCGTGGCTTGGCATACACCATGTAAAGCCATTTTCTCTTGGTGCCTCGCCTCCCTGTCCAAAACGTAAGGTTCGGGTACTTTGCCGCGCACTCGCGGATCAGCTCTTTGTCGTGGTCCGCGACAACACCGAACTCGCATTGCAAGTTCGAGGCGTTAGCAGCGAGGGATGCAAGCTGCTTACGCGTCCATTGGCGGTCAAACTGCTCTGTACCTGTGCTCATCATTCCTCCCATGATGTGAAGTGAACATGGTGGCGATTCAGCGCAGCGCCACGATGCCAGTAAGTTCCTGGCTGGGGTGGTGGGTCTAGCTTGCCAGAGTAGCTGCAGTGGTCGTACGTGCCGTCCTTGAAGTGCACACGGTAGTCATGCAAGACCAGTTGGTACTCCCGACAATTCCAGTCCGCATCAAACTCGTGATACCAGTGTTCAAAAAGCCGTTCACGCACGTACTCAACCTTCGACATGTTGACGCCGACCGAAAACTGACCCACCTACAACGATAGTGCCAATCATGGCCATGGTGATCACTCCTTCTCCCCTGCTCAAGAAAGAGGCAGGGTAGGTTGAACACCCGGGTCAAATTTGGATCGGCACTATCG
>JAYSXE010000276.1:0-13719 GCA_043717565.1 Burkholderiales bacterium
GGTCAAACCAACCCGCAGGCGCCTGTGGCTGCGTCCGGCCAATCCTCAGGGCACGTGTCCGGGCAAATGCCCGTACAGGGCCCCGCGTTGGTGGACAACCGGCCGCCCGTGCGCCAGCCGCCACAGCCGCCGCTACAGACCACGCCGCCGCTGCAACCGGCAGCACCCACGCCTCCGGCAGCCGCGCCGGGCCCGGCCATGCCGCGTTACCAGGTGCCCGCCACAGAACCCCGAACTCCGGGCAGCGATACCCGGCCGCGCGGTGAAAACCACCCGCGAGAACACCGCAATGGTGATCGGCCGGAATGGTCCGACAGCCCCGCTCGTCCGTCCGCGGCCGCCAGCCCCGTCGGAATTGCCACACCCGGCCCGGCCAGCCCTGCGGCCCCGGCGCGGCCAGTTCAGGCACCTGCGGCACCGCCCGCGGCCGCTGCAGCACCCGTGGCGCCGGCCGCACCCATGGCCACCACCCCAGCACCCCGTCCCGCACCGGCACCGGCACCGGCACCGCGGGCCGAAAGGCCGCGTGACGGCGACAAGACCGAGAAGCCAGCCCAGCCTGGGCGTACCGACGCTGAAGAGGGCCGCAAGCGCGGGCCCGACAACCGGCCCCGCCCCCGCGAAATGATGAACTGAGGCTCACGGCGCCGGCCACCGCTGGCCTGCCGCGGCCCGGGCAACCGGTACCCGCTGTGTGCGGGCCGTGTGGTGAATGTGTACTGTGGGTGTGGTGGCGGCGTGAAGGCCGCGCGCGCCCGTCCTTCAGCGCAGCATCGGCTTCAGCACTGGCCACACGTTGTCCAGCATCCGCAGCTGCGCTTCGGCCTTCGGGTGGATGCGGTCGGCCTGGAACAGTTCGTCGGCGTTGGGCGCGTCAGCCACGCCGGCCAGCAGGAAGGGCACCAGCGCCGTGCCTTCGGCCTTGGCCACGGCTCCAAACAGGGCCGTGAAGCTGTCGTTGTAGCTTCGCCCGTAGTTCGGGGGAACGGCAATGCCGGCAATCAGCACCCGCGCCCCAGCGGCCTTGGCGGCGCGCGCCATCGTGGTCAGGTTGGCCTCGGTCATCTTCAGTGGCAGGCCGCGCAGTGCGTCGTTTCCGCCCAGTTCCAGCACCACTACCTGGGGCTTGTGTCGGGCCAGCAGCGCGGGCAGGCGTGAGCGCCCGCCCGAGGTGGTGTCGCCGCTGATGCTGGCGTTCACCACCTGCCACTTCAGGCCATCGCGTGCCAGCCGCTTTTCCAGCAGGGCCACCCAGCCCGCGCCGCGCGCCAGCCCGTATTCGGCCGACAGGCTGTCGCCCAGCACCAGCAGTTTGCGCGCGCTGGGGTCGGCTGCCGGCGTGGCAGCCGGGCCCTGGGCCACCGAGGCCATCGGCCACAGCGCCCACGCGGCCAGCGCCTTGCGGCTACAGTGCAGGCCCCACGCACGCCGCGTCAACTGTTCAGGTTTGATGTCAGAAGCCCTCATAGAAGTCGTCAACGTCACCAAGCAGGTGGTGGATTCCACCGGGTCGCTGACCATTCTCCACGAGATCAGTTTCCAGTTGCGGGCGCAGCAGTCGGCCGCCATCGTCGGCGCTTCGGGCTCGGGCAAAAGCACCCTGTTGTCCATCCTGGCGGGGTTGGACACGCCCACCAGCGGCACGGTGAAGATCGCCGGCAGCGACCTGTTCGCGCTGGACGAAGACGCCCGCGCCGCGCTGCGCGCGCAGCAGCTGGGCTTTGTGTTTCAGAGTTTCCAGTTGCTTGCCAACTTGACGGCGTTGGAAAACGTGATGCTGCCGCTGGAACTGATGGGCCGCAACGACGCCCGCGCCGCAGCCACCGACATGCTGGCGCGCGTGGGCTTGTCCGAACGGCTGCGCCACTACCCCAAGGTGCTGTCCGGCGGCGAGCAACAGCGCGTGGCGCTGGCGCGGGCCTTTGTCGTCCGGCCCGCCGTGCTGCTGGCCGACGAACCCACGGGCAGTCTGGACTTCGCCACCGGCGAGAAGGTGATGGCGCTGATGTTCGAGCTGAACCGCGAGGCCGGCACCACGCTGGTGATGGTGACGCACGACCGCAGCATCGCCGCGCGTTGCGACCGCCAGTTGCAGATCGAAGCCGGGCGCCTGCTGCCGTCTTGACCGTACGGCGGGCCGTCCCCGCAGGCGCGCGCGGCGCAGCAGCTGCGGTCACTTTCAGCGCCGCGCCGGTACCCAATCTTCCAGCACCTCGCGCGCATGCAGCTGTTCACCGGCCCGCCCGTGGGCGCGGCGCTTGGGCGTGCCGGCCGTCACCCAGGCCACCAGCTGTTCGCCGGGGTCGCAGAAGCTCGCCTGCAGTGCCGGGTCCTTGATCGCTGCGCCGCTCAGTACCTTGGCGCCGTAGCCCTGCAGGTGCAGGGCATTGACAAAGTTCATCAGCGCCGCGCCGGCGGCGATCCACTGTTCATGCACGGGCGCTTCGGCAAGGTGGGTGTGCAGACGCACCAGCAGCGCCACCAGCGCCGGGCCGTTGTGGGCACGTTGTGCGGCGGCTTGCACGGCAGCGTCGTCTTGCCCGCGGCGGCGCGCTTGCGCTGCATACAGCCGGGCCAGTTCTTCACGGCGGTCGTCGGGCACGCGCACGAAGCGGTAGGGGCGCAGCTGCAGGTGGTCTGGCGCGCGTTGGGCCAAGGCCGCAGCCTGCGCCAGGTCCGTGGCGCTGGGCGCGGGCAGGCCCAGGTGCTTGGGCCCGACCGAGTGGCGCTGGGCCAGCCATTCCAGCGCTTCGGCCGCCGACGCGGGGGGTGTCGCGGCGGGGCACTCTGCGGCGTTCGGCGGCTCTTTCATGGTGCCGCATTGTTGGTCAAGTCAGCGTCGCAGCCCGGGGCCGTTGTTAGCATGGCCGGGATGGATGAACACGCAGCATGTGGAACGAACTGAGCGAAGCCGTGCGCGCGCAACTCAGCAACCAGGTGGTGGCCGGTGCCATGGCGCTGGGTGTGGTGGGCGTGGTGGCTGCCGCGTTGCGCAAGGTGCCGCTGGCCCTGTGGCAACAGGCCAAGCGGGGCTTCATCGTCACCGCCACGCTGGACAGCCGCAACGACGTGTTTGCTGCCTTCATGGCCTGGCTCAACGACCAGCGCTTCGGCCAGAAGAGCCGCCTCTTCACGGTCATCCAGGCGCCGCACGCCATGGCCGAAGAGCCGCTGGCCGGCGACGATGCGCCGCGCCTGCAGTACAGCCCGGCGCCGGGTTTTCACATCTTCTTCTACCGCGGCCACCTGATGTGGATGCACCGCGACATCAGCATGAACCTGCAGGTCATCGAGACCGTGCGTCTCGGCGCCCTATTCGCCAGCCGTCGCCTCATGGAAGAGCTGCTGGAAGCCGCCATGCGCCACGCCAGCCTGCAGCGCGCCAACCGGCTGACGCTGTACACCGTGGACCGCTTCGGCGACGAATGGCGTCTTGCCGACAGCAAGCCGCGGCGCAGCCTGGACTCGGTGGTGCTGGACTCGGGCGTGGCCCGCTACCTGCACGACGACATCCACGGCTTCTTCTCGCGCCGTCAGTGGTACGCGCAGATGGGCATACCCTGGCGGCGCGGCTATCTGTTCTTTGGCCCGCCGGGCACCGGCAAGACCAGCGTGGCCTATGCGCTGGCTGGCGAATTGCGGCTGAAGCTGTGTGTGCTGTCGCTGACGAACCCGAAGCTCACGGACAACGTGATGGCCGACCTGCTGCAGCGCACACCCCCGCGGTCGCTGATCCTGATCGAAGACATCGACGCCTTCTTCGTGTCGCGCGAGAAGCAGGACGCGCGCGTGCAGATCAGCTTTTCGGGCCTGCTCAACGCCATCGACGGCGCGGGTGCGCAGGAAGGCCGCATCGTGGTGCTGACCACCAACCACCGCGAGCGGCTGGACGCGGCGCTGATTCGGCCCGGCCGCATCGACGTGGAAATCGAACTGGGCAACGCCACGGCAGCGCAGGTGCGCGGCCTGCTGCTGCGCTTCTACCCGGAAGCGGGTGACCGCGTGGCGGGGCTGCTGGACGGCTACCCGCCGCAGGCCCTGTCGCCGGCGCAGGTGCAGCAGGTCCTGATTGCGGCCAAGGGCCTGGACGAAGCTGAAGCCGCGCTGCGCAGGGCCTTTGCCGCTGCGGCCGACCGCAACGCAGCTTCACATGGGGGCGTCGTCAGCGCCTGAGGGCGCAACCTTCTTGATGCGTACCGGTGCGGGCTTGACGGCGGCCGCTGCTGCCGGGTTCTGCGCTTGCACAAACGTGGTGGTGGCGTCAGCAGAGCCGGTACTGTCTGCAGAGTTGCCCGCATCGCCTGTGGCTTCAGCGCCGGGTTCGGCCCCCGCGATGACGCGCGTGTACGGCGTCAGCATCTGCACCAGCTGGCCGTACACCTTGGGGTTGCCGGCCACCACCTCGCGCTGGTACAGGAAGTCGGCTTCGCCGGTGAAGTTGCCGATCAGGCCACCGGCTTCGGTGATCATCAGCGAGCCGGCCGCCACGTCCCAGGGGCTCAGGCCGGTTTCGAAGAAACCGTCGTAGTAGCCGGCGGCCACGTAGCACAAGTCCAGCGCCGCGGCGCCCGGGCGGCGCAGGCCGGCGCAGCTTTGCATCACCTCTTCGAACATCTTCACGTAGCGCTTGAAGTTGTCGCCCTTGCGGAACGGAAAACCAGTCCCGATCAGCGAGTCGGCCAACCGCAGCCGCTTGGACACGCGCAGCCGACGGTCATTCAAGAAGGCGCCGCGGCCCTTGCTGGCGAAGAACAGGTCGTTGCGCGTGGGGTCGTACACCACGGCCTGCTGCACCTGGCCGCGGAACGCCAGCGCGATGCTTACCGCGTACACCGGAAAGCCGTGCAAAAAATTAGTCGTGCCGTCCAGCGGGTCGATGATCCAGACGTATTCGCTGTTCTTCGCACCGTGTTCGCGGCCCGACTCTTCAGCCAGGATGCCGTGGCCCGGGTAGGCTTCCAGCAGCGTCTGGATGATGATGTGCTCGGCCGCGCGGTCCACTTCCGACACGTAGTCGTTCGGGCCTTTGCGGCCGATCTTCAGCACTTCCAGGTCCAAGGCCGCGCGGTTGATGATGCTGCCTGCAGAGCGCGCCGCCTTGACGGCGATGTTGAGCATGGGGTGAAGCGCTTGCGACATGGGCGGCCTGATGGGTGGAATGCGGTTGAAGGTGACAAAGAGCGGCGCAGCGGACAATGCCGTCTGGCGATGCCCGCATTTTACGTTCGCCGGTGTGCCGGGCCGTTGCCAGGCACGCGCGCACCGTTCACAAGCCACACCATTGCGCCCCATCCCCGCCTGCGAAGCCCAAACCGGCCATGAGCGACCCAACACGTTTTGTCTTGCTGCACACCAGCCATGGCGGCAACGTGGGTGCCGCTGCACGTGCGATGAAAGTGATGGGCTTCAGCGACCTGGTGCTGGTGCAGCCGCGCTTTGCCGACGTGCTGCAGCACGCCGACACGCTGGCATTTGCAAGCGGCGCCACCGACGTGCTGGCCAAGGCCCGCGTGGTGCCCACGCTGGCCGACGCATTGCAGGGCGTCACCTGGTCTTGCGCCACGGCGATGACGCCGCGCGACTTCGGCCCGCCCACGCACAGCCCGCGCGAACACTTCACCACCCTGGCCGGCAGCGCGCACCGCGTGGCCTTCGTCTTTGGCGCCGAACGCACCGGCATGAGCACCGACGACGTCTACCGTTGCCATGCCTGCATCAGCATCCCCACCCACGCCGGCTACGGTTCGCTGAACCTGGCGCAGGCGGTGCAACTCATCGCCTATGAATGGCGCCAGGCCTGCGGCGGCTTTGCTGTCAAGCCGGCTGCCCCGGTGGCGCCGTGGGCCGATGCGGCCGCTGTGCAGGGGCTGCTGCAGCACTGGGAACAGACCCTCGTGCAGATCGGCTTCCTGGAACCCTCAGCGCCCAAGAAGCTGATGCCGCGCCTGCAGCAGCTGCTGAACCGGGCGCAACTGACGCAGGAAGAGGTGCACATCCTGCGCGGCATTGCCCGGGCAGCGGCGGCGCACCAGCCGCGCGCGGCTGTCGACGCCACCAAGCCGCCGCGCGTGGCGGCCGACATCGCCAAGCCGCCGCCCGCTCCATGATTCCAGGGCACAGGTTCACCGGCACGGTTGAGGCGCGGCCAGCAGGCCTGGGCAGGGCTGGCTACACTGGAAGGCCCTGAAAGAGCCCCCATGTTCAGCCGACTGCAAGAAGACATTGCCTGCATCCTGGAACGCGACCCCGCGGCGCGTTCGCGCTGGGAGGTGCTGACCTGTTACCCCGGCCTGCACGCGCTGGTGCTGCACCGCCGCGCGCACTGGTTCTGGCAGCGGGGTTTTCGGGTCATGGGGCGTTTCACGTCCCATGTGGCGCGTTTTCTCACGGGGATCGAAATCCATCCCGGCGCCACCATCGGCCGGCGTGTGTTCATTGACCACGGCATGGGCGTGGTGATCGGCGAAACCGCCGAAATCGGCGACGAATGCACCATCTACCAGGGCGTCACGCTGGGCGGCACCTCGCTGGCCAAGGGTGCCAAGCGGCACCCCACGCTGGGCCGCGGCGTCATCGTCAGTGCCGGTGCCCAGGTGCTTGGCGGCTTCATCGTGGGTGATGGCGCCCGTGTGGGCAGCAACGCCGTGCTGCTGCAAGCCGTGCCCGCCGGCGCCACGGCGGTGGGCATTCCGGCGCGCATCGTGCAAAAGAGCGCCGACGCCGCACGCGAGGAAGTGGCTGCGAAGATGGGTTTTTCAGCCTATGGCGTGACGCAGGGCGACGACCCGATCTCCCAGGCCATGAAAGGCCTGATCGACAACGCTTCCGGCCACGAACACCAGATTGCATTGCTGTGGCAGGCGGTTGAAAAGCTGTCGGCGCGCACACGCGAACTGCCGGCCGACAACTGCGTGCCGCAAGACGCGCAGACCACCGCTTGTTTCGACGCCGAGCGGTTGAACCGGCTGGTCAAGTAAAGCCGCCCGCACTGAGCCTGCGGCGATGGGCCCGGGCTTCGTGGCTCAGGCCTGAGCGGGCCGGATTGCGCTTTACGGCCTGAACGCCTTGCACACGGCTTCATCGCATTCGATGTAAGCGCCGCCAATCAGGTCCACGCAGTAGGGCACGGCGGCGAATATTCCGTGCACCGGTGGCGCCTGCTGCGGCAGGCCCTGCAGTGTTTCAGCAATCGACTTCGGCTGGCCCGGCAGGTTGATGATGAGCGTCTTGCCCCGCACCACCGCCACCTGGCGCGACAGGATGGCCGTGGGCACGAAGGCTAGACTGATCTGGCGCATCTGCTCACCGAATCCGGGCATCACCTTGTGGGCAACAGCCAGCGTGGCTTCGGGCGTCACGTCGCGTGGAGCGGGGCCGGTGCCACCGGTGGTCAACACCAGATCGCAGTGCTGTTCGTCGGCCAGCTCGCGCAGCGCCGCGCTGATGCCGTCCTGTTCGTCGGGGATCAGTCGCTCGTGCCACTGCACGGGGTTGCGCACGGCCCGAGTCAGCCATTCCTTCAGCGCCGGCAGGCCCTTGTCCTGGTAGACACCGGTGGACGCGCGGTCGCTGATGGACACGATGCCGATGCGAACCTCTTCTCGCACGCTCATGGCTCGCTCAACAGGCTGGGTTTGATGAACTGGAACAGCTCGCGAAAGCTCTTGGGCTGGCGGGTGTCCTGGCCCGGCAAGGCGGGCTTGGCCGCGTCGCGCCGGGCTGCGCGCACGAGGCTGCGCAGTTGTTGCGCGTCGGTGTCGGGGTGGTCGTGCATCCAGCGCGTCAGCGCGTCGTCGCTGGCTACCAACTCGGCGCGCCACCGTTCGGCTTCGTGCAGCGCCAGCGTTTCGCGGGCGCTGCCCAGCGTGGCCTCGGCCACGGCTTCGCGCAGCAGCGCTTCGTCGGCGCTGCGCATCAGCTTGCCCACCAGCTGCATCTGGCGGCGGCGGCCTTCGTGGCTCTTCGTGCGACGGAATTCCTCGATGGCGTCACGCAGCGCGTCGGGTAAGTCCAGCGCCGCCAGGCGGTTGGCGGGCAGGCCCACGACCGCAACGCCCAGGGCCTGCAGGTCGTGCGCCTGTTGCTTCAGCCGTGTCTTGCTGGGTCGGGTGGGCAGGCCGTCTTCATCGAAGGCCAGGGGCTCGCCGTAGTGAACGTCGATGCCGCGGTGCGGTGCTGCGCGTCGGGCCATGCGGATGTGGGGGCTCAGGGCATTGGGGTCGGGCCGGTATCATAAGTGCGCACTTTTGCTTTCTTCGGCCCGTTGCCACATGAGTTCATCGCCCCGATCCGCCAGCGCCAGCAACCCTACAGGCTTTGCGTACACGCGGGGGCAGTTTCAGCAACTGGTGGAAGACACCCTGGCCCTGGCCAAACAGCTGGGCGCCAGCGACTCGGGTGCCGAGGTTTCCGAAGGCATGGGCCTGTCGGTGTCAGTGCGCAAGGGCGCTCTGGAAAACGTGGAACGCAACCGCGACAAGAGCCTGGGCGTCAGCGTCTACCTGGGCCAGCGGCGTGGCAATGCCAGCACCAGCGACTTTTCGGCTGCGGCCGTTCGCCAGACGGTGCAGGCGGCGTACGACATCGCGCGCTTCACTGCCGAAGACCCCGCAGCCGGCCTGCCCGAGGCTGCAGACCTGGCATCGGCCGACGAGGTGGCTCGCGACCTGGACCTGTTCCACCCCTGGGGCATCGAGGCCGCTGCCGCTGCCGAGCTGGCCAAGCGCTGTGAAGACGCTGCACTGGGCGTGGACAAGCGCATCACCAATTCCGAAGGCGCAGGGGTTTCCGCCCAGCAGGCGCATTTCTGGGCCGGCAATTCGCGCGGCTTTCGCGGTGGTTACGCCAGTTCGCGCCATTACCTGTCGGTGTCGCCAATCGCCGGCAAGGGCCGGGGCATGCAGCGCGACGCCTGGTACACGTCCATGCGCGACGCAGCCGATCTGGCCAGCCCCGAAGCCGTGGGCCGCTACGCCGCAGAACGCGCACTGGCGCGGCTGAAGTCGCGCCGTGTGCCCACCGGTGAGGTGTCGGTGCTGTTCGAAAGCACGGTCGCGGCGGGGCTCTTGGGCGCACTGGTGCAGGCCACCTCGGGTGGCGCGCTGTACCGCAAGTCCACCTTCTTGCTGGACAGCCTGGGCCAGCCGGTGCTGGCCCGGCATGTGGATGTGAACGAAGACCCGCACGTTCTCAAAGGCAAGGGCAGCGCACCCTTTGACGACGAAGGCGTTCGCACCCGGGCCCGCAACGTGGTGCAGGCGGGGGTGCTGCAGGGTTATTTCCTGTCCAGCTATTCGGCCCGCAAGCTGGACATGAAGACCACCGGCCACGCCGGTGGGTCGCAGAACCTGGTGATGACCAGCCGCCTGACCAAGCGCGGCGACAACCTCGACGCGATGTTGCGCAAGCTGGGTCGCGGCCTGTTTGTCACCGAGCTGATGGGCCAGGGCGTGAACTACGTCACGGGCGACTATTCGCGCGGCGCCGCGGGTTTCTGGGTGGAAGACGGGCAGATCGCTTACCCCGTGCACGAAGTCACCATCGCCAGCAACCTGAAGGCCATGTTCAAGGACATTGCAGCCATCGGCGCCGATGCCTACACCCAGGGTGGCAAGACGGTGGGCTCGGTGTTGGTTCCGCGCCTGAAACTGGCCGGCGGCTGACGCAAAGCGGGTAAACCCGTCGTGGCGGGCGCCAGCCCGACTTCTAGAATCTCGCGGCTTCCCGCCACGCTGGCCGGGCGCCACTTCATTTTCTTTCATTGGTCCCGACAGGAGAATTTCATGGAACGTCGTTCCTTCGTTCACGGTGCTGGTCTGGCCGGCATTCTTGCCGCTGGCGCAGCGCCAGCCATCGTGCATGCGCAGGCCAACATCCGCTGGCGCCTGGCGTCGAGCTTCCCCAAGGCCTTGGACACCATCTTCGGTGCTGCCGAAATCTTTGCCAAGCTGGTGGGCCAGATGTCGGGTGGCAAATTCCAGATCACCGTGGCCACGCCGGGTGAAATCGTGCCGGCCTTTGGTGTTGTTGACGCCGTGCAGGCCGCGACCGTGGAAATGGCGCACACCGCGCCCTATTACTTCTTCGGCAAGGACCCCACCTTCGCCCTGGGCTGCGCCATTCCTTTCGGCCTGAACTCGCGCCAGATGTCGGCGTGGATGTACGAAGGCAACGGCCTGAAGCTGATGCGCGAGTTCTACGCGAAGTACAACATCGTCAACTTCCCGGGCGGCAATACGGGCGCGCAGATGGGCGGCTGGTGGCGCAAGGAAATCAAGAGCCTGGCCGACCTGAAGGGCCAGAAGTTCCGCACTGGTGGCTTCGGTGGTGTGGTCATGGGCCGCATCGGTGCCGTGCCGCAGAACATCCCTGGCGGTGAGATCTACCAGGCGTTGGAAAAAGGCACCATCGACGCGGCCGAGTGGGTCGGCCCTTACGACGACGAAAAGCTTGGCTTCGCCAAGGTGGCGCCGTTCTACGCCTACCCCGGATTCTGGGAAGGCGGCCCGCAGCTCGACTTCTACATCAACGACAAGGCCTACAACGGTTTGTCGGCCGAGTACAAGGCCATGATCGAAGCGGCGGCCTCGCACGCCCACGTTGAGATGCAGGCGCGCTACGACGCCCGCAACCCGGCGGCGTTGAAGCGTCTGGTGGCGGGTGGCACCAAGCTGTTCCGCTTCCCGAAGGACGTGATGGAAGCCGGCTTCAAGGAAGCCATGGCGGAGTACAGCGAACTCAGCGCGAAGAATCCGGCGTGGAAGAAAATCTACGACGACTACTCGGCCTTCCGCCGCGACGCAAACCTGTGGTTCCGCTTCACCGAGGCCAGCTTCGACGACTTCATGCAAGCGCAGAAGCTGTAAGCCTTCGCCTTTGCACGGTGCCCTCTAGGTACCGTGCCTGGCAAGGAAAAAGCCCCGCACTGCGGGGCTTTTTTGTGCCCGCGGCCCGCGGGCGCCAGCGCTGAGGCGGTGTTACTTCTTTTCGTTCTTCATGGATTCCAGCAGGCCCTTCATGGGGTCGTCCTTGGCCGACTCGGCCGGCGCTGACGCAGGCGTTGCGCCAGGGGCCGTGCCGCTGCCGGCGTCCATCGATGGCGCGGCCTTCTCGCCCTTGACCTTGTCGGACTCCAGCAACTGGTCGAAGGCCTTGTCGGCGTCGATCTTCACCGCATCGGTCGCCAGGCCGCCCACCACCAGCTTGGGGTACAACACCACCGCCGCGACCATGATCAGCTGCAGGCAGATGAAGGCGATGCTGCCCTTGTAGATCTGCGCCGTGGTCACGGCCGGGATGCGTTCACCGGTCACGCGGTCGTTGTAGTCCTCTTTCGCGGCCACGCTGCGCAGGTAGAACAGGGCAAAACCGAACGGCGGCGTCAGAAACGAGGTCTGCAGGTTCATCGCCAGGATGACGCCGAACCACACCATCACAGCGTCCAGTGGCACGCCGGGCAACAAAGGCGGCAGCAGCTTTTCGGCCACCGGGATCAGCATCGGCACCACGATGAAGGCGATCTCGAAGAAGTCGATGAAGCAACCCAGGATGAAGACCAGGATGTTGACGACCAGCAGGAAGCCCATCGCGCCGCCGGGCATCCCGTCGAACAGGTGCTCGACCCAGACGTGACCGTCGGCGGCATTGAAGGTGAAGCTGAACACCGTGCTGCCGATCAGGATGAACAGCACGAAGGTGGCCAGCTTGGCCGTGGCGTCCAGTGCCTGCTTCATCAGCTTCATGTTGAGCTGACGGCGCGCCGTGGCCATGATGAGCGCGCCCACCGCGCCCATGGCGCCGCCTTCGGTGGGTGTGGCCACGCCCAGGAAGATGGTGCCCAGCACCAGGAAGATCAGGATCAGCGGCGGGATCAGCACGAACGTGACCTGCTGCGCCAGCTTCGACAACAGCCCCAGGCCGGCCACCCGATTGGCGATGGCCAGCGCCAGCGCGAGCAGCGATGACACCGTGAGCGACATGATGAAGGTTTCGTCGCCCGGGGCCGGCGTGACGCGACCGGTCAGGCTGGTGATGATCTGGCTGTGGAACTGTGCCCACACGTACCCGGCCACGCCGCAGACGATGAACAGCAGCAGCAGCGACCGGTGCCCGCTGGAGCCGCTGTCTTCACGGTAGATGCGCGCTTCTTCGGGCAGCGCCGGCACCCAGCTGGGCTTGACAAAAGCCACCACGGCAATGAACAGCAAATAGCAGCCCACCAGCATCAGACCGGGCAGCATGGCGCCGGCGTACATGTCGCCCACCGAGCGGCCCAACTGGTCGGCCAGCACGATCAGCACCAGCGAAGGTGGAATGGCCTGTGCCAGCGTGCCGCTGGCAGTGATGGTGCCGGTGGCGATGGTGCGGTTGTAGCCGTAGCGCAGCATGATGGGCAGCGAGATCAGGCCCATGGAGATGACGGCCGCCGCCACCACGCCCGTGGTGGCGGCCAGCAGCGCACCGACCAGGATGACCGCCACCGCCAGGCCGCCGCGCAGCGGGCCGAAGACCTGGCCCACGGTTTCAAGCAAATCTTCCGCCATCCCCGAGCGTTCGAGGATGATGCCCATGAAGGTGAAAAAAGGAATGGCCAACAGGGTGTCGTTCTGCATGATGCCGAACACCCGCAGCGGCAGCGCCGAGAACATGTTGCCCGGGAACAGGCCAACTTCCATGCCGATGAAGCCCATGAACAGGCCAGTGGCGGCCAACCCAAAGGCCACCGGGATGCCGGTGAGCAGGAAGCAGAACAGCGCCGCGAACAGCAGCGGCACGAAGTTTTGGGCGATGAAGGCGATCATGTCAGGTGCCCTTGGCGAGTTTGCTCTGCAGCGCCGCTTTCGCGGCAGCCGCCTTGGCCGTGGCGGCAGCGGCCTTGGCTTCCACCGCGGCTGCAGCGTCGGCCTCCAAAGCCTTGGCGCCCGGGTCGTCGCTGAAGGGTTCGGGAATCAGGCCCTTGACGAACGCGATGCGCTTGATCAGTTCGGAGAAAGCTTGCACCAGCAGGACGCTGAAGCCCAGCGGGATCAGCAACTGCACCGGCCAGCGGATCAGGCCACCGGCGTTCTGGCTCATCTCGCCAGACACCCACGAACGTTCGAACACCGGCCAGGACAGGCTGATGAGGATCAGGCACAAGGGAATCAGGAAAACCACCATGCCCACCGCGTCGATGATGGCGTTGGTGCGCTTGGACAGCTTGCTCGAGATGAAGTCGATGCGCACATGGGCATTGCGCAGGAAGACGTAACCCGAGCCCAGCAAGAACACGGCTGAGAACAGGTACCACTGGATTTCGAGGTAGGCGTTGGAGCCGATGTCGAACGCCTTGCGCATGATGGCGTTGCCGGCGCTGATGACCACGGCGGCCAGGATCAACCACATCACGAGTTTGCCGATGCGTTCGGAGATGGCATCGATGATTCTTGAAATCTGCAACAAGGCCGTCACGGCAGGTTCTCCTTCAGCTCTGGGGGCTGTGTGTTGTTCACGGCGCAGTCGCCGCCATCCACCAACTGTAGGCGACGGCAGCGCTGCAAGACTTGCGCTAACCCCTTATGCGCGCCCCGGGAAAACCCCGGGCGGCGGCGGCATCACGTCAGGCTGGCGGCCTGATACAGGCGTGTCGACCGTGCGCCGGAGCGGCAAAACAGCAGCAGCGGGCGGGGCAGTTGTTTCAGCAGCAGCGCAAAGGCAGCAATCTGCTCGGGCGACTGATAG
>JAYSXE010000277.1:0-2548 GCA_043717565.1 Burkholderiales bacterium
ACAAATACGGCCACATGAAATCGCGTCTTTCTCCGCCATGCGTCGTTGCCCACCCTTGCCGCACGAAGAGTGCGGCTGCGGGTGTGCGCCTAGCCTGGCCAAGAAATCCATCGATTTCATTGTGTGGCTGTATTTGTGAAACGGGGTACTAAGGATGGTTGCACCGCAGGCTGAATCTCAACCCTCACCAGCGTTTACGAAAGACCGCAGCATGGCCAACTACAGCCAGACGGGTGAATACCGGCCCATGAATTGCCTGTCCCGGCACCCGCAGTGCAAGACGGGCACCGACGCCATCTGTGTGCCCTGCCAGGACCAGCACCAGGACACCATCCGCAGCGTGCTGGCAGCGCAAGGCGCGTTGATCGGCAAGTTCCACCAACTGAAGTTCAACGACGCCACGGCCAACCGCAAAAGCATCAGTTCCAGCATCGGGCTGCGTCCCCTGGGCGGTGGTTACTGCGCCGGTGTGGCGCTGGACTGGGTGCGCCGCGTGCTGCTGAGCGCAGAGAACCGCGACGCGGCCTATCTGAACTATCGCTTCGAGGGCATCGTCGAAGGCAAAGAAAGCAATCTGGGCGGCCACACGCGCCAGGAGGCCAAAGCCAGCGGCACCCAGACGGTGAACCGCATGGCCAAGGCCTATGCGTTGGAGCCCGACAACCGCTGGCTGCGCAACAAGACGACCCAGGAAACGACGCTGCACCAGGGCCTGTGGGACCAGAACATGCAGGCCATCGAAAAGAGCCGTGGCCCGGGCAAAAAGAAGCCGTTCACCAACATCAGCCTGGTGGCCAGCGACCAGACCTTCTACAAGGGCGCCGACCAGTGGCGGGCGGCCCTGCTGGGGGGCACTGGCGGTGGCGGGGTGGTTCCAACGGGCCACGCCGCGCGGTTCGATTTCAGCCCCACCAACGGCCAGGCGGGGCACGCGGTGGCCGTGTGGCGGCGCCGCGAGAACCTGGCACAGACTGACAGCTATTACCTGTTCGACCCCAGCCTGGGCGTCTTTTCATTTTCGGCCGCCGGCTTGGACAGCGCGCTGTCGGTTTTGTTTGCGTACCAGGGCGGCGATGTCCCGTTCAACGACGACAGCGTTTCGCCCGACGGTGCGACGGTGAGCTACTACGTCTTCAAGCCCACCACGGGGGCGGTTGAAACGGGGCAGCAGCCGGTGCAAGTCAAACCTCCGGTGCAGAACCCACAGGCCACCGCCCAGACCACGCCGCAGCCGAAGTTGCAGCCGACACCGCAGCCGACCCCGCAGCCGAAGTTGCAGCCGACGGCACAGCCGTCCCTGCAAGCCAGCCCCCAAGCCGTGAAGCAGTCGGCGCCGCAGCAAACCACCAGCCTGTACGGCGGCAGCGCGCAGCAAGGCCTGGTGTCGCCGGGGAATACGCGCCCGACGCCGCAGACCGTTCAGCTGCCCAGCCAGCCCAAACCCGTGCTCGCCCAAGCCACCGCCAGCGGCAATCAGAAACAGGACTTCTCGAGCTGGCTAACAGGCCAGTTTGTGGACAAGTACAACGGCAATGCGGGCGGCTGGATACAGCTTTCAGAACCCCAGGCCGAGCAGGTTCGGACGGCGCTGCGCACCCAAATCAAAGGCTTGGACAAGGAGCGGGTGGTGCAGGAGCGTGTGGTCAAAGGGCGACTGACGGGGCCCGGCAAACAGCCCTACGCTATTTTGAAATCGCATCTGGATGAGGCCATTAAAAAAATGACCTAACTCTCATGATGCAGGGCAGCGCCCCGGATCATGGAAGACTTTCACATGACGCAGCGTGTGGTGGTGCCCGGTGTGCAACGCTCAGCCAGTCCAGCTGTTCCCGCAGCCGAACCACGCCACCGACGATGGTCAGGCAGGGCGACTGCAGCTTGGCCGCTGCTGCGGCTTCAGCCACCGTGGCCAGCGTGGCGCAAACCACGCGCTGTTCGGGCAGCGTGCCTTTGCTGACCACCGCCACGGGCCAGCTGGGCGGCAGGCCGTGCGCCATCAGTTCCCGTGTGATGGTGGGCAGGCCCGACAGGCCCATGTAGATGACGACCGTTTGGCGCGGCCGCGCCAGGCCGGGCCAGTCCAGGTTGCAGCTGCCGTCCTGCAGGTGGCCGGTGACGAAGATGCAGCCTTGTGAGTGGTCGCGGTGCGTCAGCGGAATGCCGGCGTAGGCCGACACACCGTGCGCTGCCGTGATGCCCGGCACCACTTCGAAGGGCAGTCCGGCAGCGGCCAGTGCCTGCAGCTCTTCACCGCCACGGCCGAAGATGAAGGGGTCGCCACCTTTCAACCGCACCACCCGCTTGCCGGCGCGCGCCAGGCGCACCAGCAGTTCATTGATGCTTTCCTGCGCCAGGTGGTGGTGGGCGCGTTGTTTGCCGGCATAGATGCGTTCGGCGGCTGGGTTCACCATCGCCATCACACCCGGGCCCACCAGGTTGTCGTAGACCACCACTTCGGCGTTAGCTATCAAGCGCGCGGCGCGCAGCGTCAGCAGGTCGGGGTCGCCCGGGCCGGCGCCCACCAGCGCCACGGGCCATACGGGCGACG
>JAYSXE010000278.1:0-2544 GCA_043717565.1 Burkholderiales bacterium
GACCCGCACCGTCTGGTGCGGCTGCAGGCCCAGGCTGACCCGCTCACAACGCAGCAGCACGGCCAGATCGGCCAGCGCCGATGCGGCGGCGGCGTCGAAGCCGACTTGCGACAGCGCGCGGGATTGCAGCAGCAGCAACGCGGCGGCTGGGTTGGGGGGTGCGGCGTCAGCCGGCGGCATGGCCGGCGTGGCAGCCAGCGGCGCGGCAGGCGTCTGGGGCGAAACTGTCCAATTCGCCAAATCTGGCGACTTTGGCGAATCTGGCGAATCTGGCCTCTGGGATTCGGTGGTGTGCACGGCAGGTGGCAAGGGCAGGAACAGACGGGGGCGACGCGGCACGCGCAGGTTGCTTGCCGACCGCGCCGTCCTGCCATTACAGGACCGATGCCACCACGCCAAGCGTGGGAACACGCCGGCTTAACAACCCCAATTCGGGGCGCGGCTCAGCGGGCGCGGGCCGTGCCCGCTTGAAACACCTGTCAATTGCGGATGCGGACCCGCTTTTCGTCAATGACCCAGAGTTGGCCTGCGGTGCGCTCATGGGCGGCAAGCCGGATGCCCGCAAAGACCACGTTCAGCACGGCAACGACGCTTTGGTTCACGGGCCGGAGAACCCAGACGCCGCAGTGGCCGCCCGGTGGATACACACGCATGTCTGAGAAGTCCAGGTCGAGCGTGACGAGCACGCGGTTTTCAGCCACGCAGGCTGCGAGCAACTCAGGATCGCTTGCGCCCGCAAGGCCTTCAGTCAGCGCTGTTTCGACGTCGTGTCCGAGAACTCGCAGCGCTGGCTCGACCCGGCGCGGAAGGTTCTCGTCGAGCTTGAAACGAAGCGCCATGCAACGCTGCTACACCGGCACTGGCACGATCCGTTCGCGCGCCAGGTCCGCCGCGTAGGCGATGGCCGCCGGGATGTGCTCAGCCTTGAGCGTGGGGTATTCGTCCAGGATGCTTGCTGCGGACTCACCGGCAGCCAGGTTGTCCAGCACCACGGACACCGGGATGCGCGTGCCGCGAAAGCACACCGTGCCATGCATGATCTCGGGGTTGGCAGTGACGTACAGCGTCCAGTCCATGGTGGCCTCACCGGTTGACAAACTTGCGCTGATCTTACGGCCGGCACCGTCTTCAGCCGACCCGAGCGCCCGGCCGGTCAGGGTTTGACGAAGCGCAGCGTGAAGCGGTCGCTCTCGCCGATGGCCTGGTAGAGCGCTCGGTCAGCGTCCTTGTTGGCGTAGGTGGGTGGCAGCGCCCAGACTCCACCCGGGTGGTCTGCCGTGTCCTTGGGGTTGGCGTTGATCTCGGACGATCCGTCCAACCGGAACCCCACCGCCTCGGCCAGCCGTTGCACATGGGCCACGTGCATGTAACCGCTGCTGACCTTGGCGTCCTGCGCCCGCCCCGCCGGCAGGCGGTGATCGACCACGCCGAACACGCCACCCGGCTTCAGGCTGTCGTATGCACTCTGGAAGACCGCCTTGGCGGCGGCGTCGCTCTCGGCCGCCCAGTTGTGCACGTTGCGAAAGGTCAGCACCAGGTCGGCACTGCCAGCGGCGGCATAGTGCAATTGCCCTGGCAACGCCAGCACGGCCAGTTGCACCTTGCTGTACAGATCGGGCCGCGCGCCCAGCTTGGCGCGCAGGCGTTCGGCACTGCGGCGATAGAAGGCATGGATGGATTCGGGGTCGTCAGCGGCCAGGATCAATTGCCCGCGGGCGCGCAGGTACGGCGCCAGAATTTCGGTGTACCAGCCGCCACCCGGGCTCAGTTCCACCACCGTCATGACGGGCTGCAGGCCAAAGAAGCGCAGGGTTTCATACGGATGGCGCCAGCCGTCACGCGCCACGAAGGCCGGCGTGCGGTGGGCGCTGGCCAGCACGGCGCGCAGGGCTGCGTCCTCGGCCTGGGCCTGCGCAGAAGCGGCCAAGGCCGCCAGCAGCAACGTCAGGGCCAGCCAGGCCAGCTGGCATCTGTGGCGTACTCGGCCGGCTGAAACTGGCATGGGTGATGGGCTCGTTGTGGCTGTTGGCGGACTTTAGCGTCTGGCCCCACGGGCACGCGCGTGCATGAAGGCATCAGCAGGCAGCCAGCAACAACGCTTGACCAACATCAGACTGACTCAGCATGTCGGCCAGCCCGGCCACCAGCTCGGCATGCTGCGGCTGCGCGGCGTCGAAGGCGTCCAGATACCGTGCCAGCGGCTCGCCCAGCCGGCGGGCGCGGAATTCAGCCTTGGCCGCGGCGGGCTGCCAGTGCCGCGCCCCTGCCGGCCAGGCGCTGATCATGTCAGTGCCGCCCGGCCGTTCCGAAGGGACTGACAGCCCCCTAGGGGGGCAGCGAACGAAGTGAGCGTGGGGGTTTCATGTCAGGCTGTCCTGCCAGTTGGGTGGCAAGCGCAGGCGGGCGATGTCGCTGGGCTCAAACTTGACCAGGCCGCCGCCGTACATCCGCCCGCTGTGCACGCTGACCGAACGGTTCAGCGCCGCCAGCATCGGCGCCAACACACCGCCGGGCAGTGGCTGCGCCGGGTACAGCCCATGCGCG
>JAYSXE010000279.1:0-5595 GCA_043717565.1 Burkholderiales bacterium
GTGACCAGCTGGCCGCTTTCAGGGTGCAGCCCGCCGTCGTGCTGCGCGGCTACCCCAACGGCCGCCTGGCGCGCGCCAGCGGCATCGTCACCCACCGCCCGCGCCCTGAAACCGCCAAGGGCGTGGTGTTTGTAACGCTGGAAGACGACACCGGCAGCGTCAGCATCATCGTCTGGCCCGCGGTGGCCGAAGCGCAACGCCGGCCGCTGCTGGCCAGCACGCTGCTCACGGTGTTTGGCGTGTGGCAGTGTGAAGGCGAGGTGCGGCACCTGGTGGCGCGCCAGCTGGTAGACCATTCGGATCTGCTGCAAGGCTTGAACACGCACAGCCGCAACTTCAGGTGATGCGGCCCTGTGCACCACCTGCCGCCGCGTGCGGCCACAAGCTGTCTCGTGCGCCCACATGCAGCCGGGTGCACGGCCGAAACGGCAGCCCAGACGCCAGGACGGGTGTCCGCCGCTGTGCCCGTGACGGCAACCGTCGAAGGGGGCCGCCCCTGCGCCAGTGCCGGCCGCTGCGGCTGCACGCACGAGCCCCAGCCGGCACAATCCCAGGTATGGAATTGCCGATCGAATGGCTGCCCGCCCAGGGCCAACCCGAACAACTGATCGTGCTGCTGCACGGCTGGGCCTCGTCAGGTGCCGACCTGGCGCCGCTGGCGCAGGCGCTGCGCGCGCAGTTTCCGCAGGCCGCCGTGCTGGCACCCGACGGGCCGCACCCCTATGAAAAAGACGCGGCCACCGGCCGCAGCACACCGCGGCGCCAGTGGTACAGCGTGGCCGACATCAGCCCGGAAAACTGGCCTGGCCGTGTGGCCGCCTGCCTGCCTGCGCTGCACGGCTGGGTGCAGGCGCAGCAGCAACGCCTGGGTGTGGGAACGCAGGCCACGTGCCTGGGCGGGTTTTCGCAGGGTGCCATCCTGTCGATGGCGCTGGCTGCGCAACACGACGGCCTGGTCGGGCGCGTGCTGGCCTTCGCCGGCTGCTTCACAGCCCCGCCGGCGGCTGCGCCCGTGCAGACCACGTTGCACCTGTTCCACGGCAGCGCAGACAACGTGATACCGGCAGACGGCTCGCGCGAGGCCCTGGCCTGGATGGCTGAAAACGGCGGCGACGCCACCATCGACATCGCCCAGGGCGTGGGCCACGAACTGCACCCGGCCCTGGTGCAGTGCGCGCTGCAGCGGCTGCAAAGCCACATACCGGCACGCACCTGGCGCGCGGCGCTGGGTGCAGCCCAGAGGCTGCAGGCCGCGAATGACGGCGACGGGGTGGGCGAGCCCGAAGCGCGCGGGGCTGCGCCGCCGTCAGACTTGCATTGAGTTGAACCGGGCCTGGGCCGAAACGAGGCGACCCGGCAAAGCCCCCACCGGGTTGAACAGTCGTAACAGCACCGGCACCAGCACAAGCACCAGCACCAGCACCAGCACTTCCACCATCACCTTCACCGGCACGTCCATCACCGCTTCTCGCAAGCGCCCCATCCGGGGCGTCGACCGCCACCCACACCGGCCCCCCGGCTCCGCCTGAACCGAACCCCCCGCACCGCACGCCATGCTTTTCCTGCTGTCCCCCGCCAAGACCCTGGACTACGACACCCCCGTGCCCAAGCCGGTGCTGCGCCGCGCCACCGAGCCGCTGTTTGCCGACCGTGCCGCCCAGCTGATCACCGTGCTGCGCGGGCACAACACCGCCCAGGTGGCGGCGCTCATGGACCTGTCCGACAACCTGGCGCAGCTGAATGTGCAGCGTTATGCCAGCTGGCAGCCGGTGGCCACGCCGGGCAACAGCAAGCCCGCCGTGCTGGCCTTCAACGGCGACGTGTACGACGGCCTGGAAGCGCGCACGCTGGGCACGGCCGACCTGGACTGGGCGCAGCAGCACCTGGTGCTGCTGTCGGGCCTGTACGGCGCGCTGCGGCCGCTGGACCGCCTGCAGCCTTACCGGCTGGAAATGGGCACGGCGCTGAAGACCGGGCAGGGCAGGGACCTGTATGCCTTCTGGGGCGACACGGTGGCGCAGCACCTCAATGCCTTGCAGGCCGACGAGGCGCAACCCGTGGTCGTCAACCTGGCCTCGCAGGAATATGCGCGCGTGGTGCTGGGCCCGCAGGCCGGCGGTGCGCTGCGCGCGCGCTGTGTGGAATGTGTGTTTGAAGAACAGCAGGCCGACGGCAGCCACAAGGTGGTGAGCTTCTTCGCCAAGAAGGCGCGCGGGCTGCTGGCGCGCCACGCGGTGCAAAGCCGCTGGCGCAGCGTGCAGGCCCTGCGCCGTTTTGATGGCGCTGGCTATGCCTTTGATGCCGCCGCGTCGGCCCGCGACCGCCTGGTCTTCAGGCGCAGCTTGGCGGCACTGGCCGCCGAGCGTGCTGCGGCCTGATCACTCACGCAGCCCCCGCATCGGCGCCCTGGCCGGGCCTTCACATTCGGCCGCCGCATCACACCGTCCCCAGGACCCCCAAAGCACTGGAAAATAGCGCGCCATGAGCACCACCCGGAACACCATGCAACAGGCGGGTCGGCAGTCTGCACAGTCTGCCGTCCAGACCATCACCCCCGAACTGCGCCAGTGGATCGTGGACCAGGCCCAGGCCGGCTGCCACCCCGACGACGTGCTGGCCGCGATGAAGGCCAGCGGCTGGCAGGAAGACGTGGCGGTGTCGGCCATGGAGCTGACACTCAGCGAACACCTGCAAGCCGTGAAGGCTGCGCAGGCCGCCTCAGGCGCGACCGGCGCGACCGGCGCGGCTGGCGCTGTTGGCACCGTGCCGGCCGGCGCAGGCGCCGGACCCGGCCAGGGGCTGGCGCTGCCGCCTTCGCTGCCGCCCGCCACCGCCGTGCCCGAACCGTCGTTCAACGGTGCACCCAGCGTGCTGCAGCTGCCCGACGGCCACACCGTGCGCCTGCTGACCACGCTGCGCCACCCGCGCGTGATGGTGCTGGGCGGCTTTCTCAGCGACGAGGAATGCGACGCGCTGATGGCGCTGGCCACGCCGCGCTTGGCGCGATCAGAAACCGTGGACAACGGCACCGGCGGCAGTGAAGTCAACGCCGCACGCACCAGCGACGGCATGTTCTTCGAACGCGGCGAGGCGGCGGTCATCCAGCGCGTGGAGCAGCGCATCGCGCACCTGGTGAACTGGCCGGTGGACCATGGCGAAGGCCTGCAGATCCTGCGCTACCGGCCGGGCGCCGAATACCGGCCGCACCATGACTACTTCGACCCCGCGCACAGCGGCAGCAAGACCATCCTGGCGCGCGGCGGGCAGCGTGTGGCCACGATGGTGATGTACCTGAACACGCCCACCGACGGCGGCGCCACCATCTTCCCCGACGTGGGCCTGGACGTGATGCCCGTGCGCGGCAACGCGGTCTACTTCAGCTACGACCGGCCGCACCCCTGCACCGGCACGCTGCACGGCGGCGCGCCGGTGCTGGCCGGTGAAAAATGGGTGGCCACCAAGTGGCTGCGCCAGGGGGTGTTTGTCTGAACGGAGGCCCGCTGCGCCGCTGATTCGCTGTTGATGCGGTTCTGGCAGTGCACGCCGTTCAGGCGCCCAGCCTGCGCAGTGCCGCCGACTCCAGCACCCGCACCCCGGGCTGGGCTTCGGCCACCGCCCGCAGCAGCGCACGCGCCACGGTCAGGGCCTTGAGCGGGCGCCAGGCTGGTGGCAGCAGGGTTCCCAGCGGCGCGGCGACGGCCAGCGCCAGGCGCTTGCCCAAGCGGGGCGGCGGGTGCAGCGCCGTGTGGCCGCCCACCAGCAGCGCAGGCCGTGCGATCACCAGGCTGGAAAAGCCCAGCAGCGTCAGCTCGGCTTCCATCTCGCCCTTCAGCCGGTGGTAGAAGTAGGGCGCCTGGGGGTTGGCGCCCAGCGCAGAGACGACAGCAAAACGCCGCACGCCGGCGGCCTGTGCAGCGCGCGCAAAGGCCAGCACCGCCGTGTGGTCCACGGCGCGGAAGGCCTCCTGCGAATCGTCCACCTTCAGCGTGGTGCCCAGGCAGCAGAAAGCGCTGTCGGCAGCCGGTAGCAACGGCAGGCGTTCGAAGTCCACCACATGCACCTGCTGGTGCGCACCGCAGTCCACGGTCTGCCGCAGCAGCAGATGCAACGTGCCGGCGCTGTGCGCGCGCGGCGTGGTGGTCTTGCCAGGGTTGCGGTGGCGGGTTCTGGCCCATTCGGCGGCCAGTGCGTGGCTGATCAGGCCGGTGCCGCCAGCCAACAGCGCGTCGCGGTTCATGGTGGGCAAGTGTGGTTCAGGTGGCAAAGCGTGCGAGCTTAGAACCTGGGCGCCACGGCACAGCCCGTCTTTGCGCTGGGTGCTATTGAAAGTGCTGCAGCAGCCGCTCCAGCGTCATCGTGAAAGGCTGCGTCATGAAGGGCAGCGTCATCAGCAGGCCCAGCAAGCCCACGCCCAGCGTGACTGGAAAACCGATGGCGAAAATGTTGAGCTGCGGCGCCACGCGGGAAATGGCGCCCAGCACCAGGTTCACGAACATCAGCAGCGCAATCAGCGGCATCGCAATCCACAGCCCGGTGCTGAAGATCTCGGCGCCCCAGCGGTGCGGCTGCATCTGGTGCACGAAGGCCAGCGGCTCCGGGCCGATGGGGAACGACACGAAACTCTGCGCCAGCGCCGCAATCACCAGCAGGTGCCCGTTGATGACGATGAACAGCCACGCCACCAGCGTGCCGAACAGCCGGCTCGTGGCCGTGGCCGTGCTGGCGCTGATGGGGTCGAAGAAGCCGGCGAAGTTCAGGCCCATCTGCAGGCCCACCAGTTCACCGCCGAATTCCACCGCTGCAAACACCAGCCGCACGGCGAAACCCAACGACAGGCCGATGACCACCTGCTGCACCACCAGCAGCACCGCGGTGGGCGAATCCAGCGCCACCTGCGCCGCCGGCGCCAGGGGCGGCAGCGAAGGCTGCGCTGCCAGTGCGATGAAGGCTGCCAGCCCGATGCGCACGCGCGTGGGCACGCCGCGTTGGCCCAGCACCGGCAGCGCCGTGAACAGCGCCAGCGCACGCAGGAAAGGCCACAGCAGCGGCGTGATCCAGGCCAGCACCTGGGCTTCGTTGAAGCTCAGCATGGCCGCGAGGGTGCTGCGACAAGGTGTGAAAGTACCGTAGCGAGCAGCACCGGTGCGAGATTGGGCTGCGCAGCAGGTTCTCTCACAGCTTGTCAGCCCACTGCGCCGGGTATGGCGAGCAGCACGCTGCGCAGGTAGTCCACCAGCGTGCTCACCATCCACGGCCCGGCAATGCCCAGCACCGCCACCGCGCCCACCACCTTGGGCACGAAGCTGAGCGTGGCTTCGTTGATCTGCGTGGCGGCCTGGAAGATGCTGACCACCAGGCCCACCACCAGCACCACCAGCAGCACGGGTGCAGCCACCATCAGCAAAATCAGCAGGCCGTTGTGGCCCGCGGCAATGACTTGTTGCGGATCCATGTCAGGCTCTCAGGTCACGAACGAAGCCGCCAGCGAACCCAGCAGCAGGTTCCAGCCGTCGGCCAGCACAAACAGCATCAGCTTGAAGGGCAGGGCCACCAGCACCGGGCTCAACATCATCATGCCCAGGCTCATCAGCACGC
>JAYSXE010000280.1:0-41651 GCA_043717565.1 Burkholderiales bacterium
GAACTGCGGGTCCAGCACCTTGGCCGACAGCACAAAGCTGGCGCGCGAGAACACGTCTTCGGGCATCAGCTTCACGCCCTTGGGCAGCAGCGAATGCAGATCGATGAAACCCTTGATGGCGGCAAACAGGCCGTCCTTCAAACCACTTTCATGCGTGCCGCCGGCCACCGTGGGGATCAGGTTCACATAACTTTCGCGCAGCAAATTGCCTTCGTCGGTGAAGGCCACGCACCAGCTGGCGCCTTCGCCTTCGGCGAAGTTTTCGGTTTCGTTGGCAGTGGCGAACTGTTCGCCTTCAAACAGCGGAATCAGCGGGTCGGCCTGCAGGCATTGCATCAGGTAGTCGCGCAGGCCTTTTTCGTACTTCCAGGTCTGTGTCTCTTGCGTCTTTTCGATCGTCAGCGTCACCGTCACGCCCGGCATCAGCACGGCCTTGCTGCGCAGCAGGTGTGTCAACTCGGCGCGCGGTAAGTCGGCGCTTTCGAAATACTTGGCGTCAGGCCAGGCGCGCACGCTGGTGCCGTGTTTGCGTTCGCTGCCCGCGGCCTTGCGCACCACCAGCGGCTCGATGACATCACCGCCGCCAAAAGCCAGCGCAGCACACTGGCCTTCGCGCCACACCGTCACCGCCAGCCGCTTGCTCAGCGCATTGGTCACGCTGACGCCCACGCCGTGCAGGCCGCCGCTGAAGCTGTAGGCGCCGCCCGCGCCCTTGTCAAACTTGCCACCGGCATGCAGCCGCGTGAACACGATTTCCACCACCGGCACCCGCTCTTCAGGGTGCAGGCCGAAGGGAATGCCGCGGCCATCGTCGTCCACCGTCACGCTGCCGTCGGTGTGCAGCGTCACGGCAATGCGGCTGCCAAAACCGGCCAGCGCCTCGTCGGCGGCGTTGTCAATCGCCTCTTGCACGATGTGCAGCGGGTTGTCGGTTCGGGTGTACATGCCCGGGCGCTGCTTCACGGGTTCAAGACCCTTGAGCACGCGGATCGAGGCTTCGGCGTAGGTGGCGTTTTGCTTGACGGATGGCATGGGCGGCATTCTAGGCAGCCGCCCCCGCATGCCCGCCTTGCAGGCCGCAGCCCGGGAGATCAGCGCCCGTAGCGCGCCATGTTCAAGCCGCTGATGTCGATGTCAGGCTGCTTGCCGCTGACCAGATCGGCCATCACCCGCCCAGTGCCCGCCGCCATCGTCCACCCCAAGGTACCGTGTCCGGTGGCCAGCAGCAGGTTTTTCACCGCGCAGTCGCCCACGATGGGCGTGCCGTCGGGTGTCATCGGGCGCAGGCCGCACCAGAAGGTGGCTTTGCTGACGTCGCCGCCCTTGGGGAACAAGTCGGTGACCACATGGTTCAGCGTGGCACGACGGGGTTCGCGCAGGTTCAGGCTGTAGCCGGCCAGCTCGGCCGTGCCGCCCACGCGGATGCGGTCGCCCAGGCGCGTAACGGCCACCTTGTGCGTCTCGTCCATGATGGTGCTTTCGGGCGCGTACTGCGCGTCGGTGATGGGCACCGTGATGCTGTAGCCCTTCACCGGGTAGACGGGGATGCGCACGCCCACCGGCTCCAGCAGTTGCGGGCTGTGGCTGCCCAGGGCCAGCACCACGCGGTCGGCCTTCAGCAGGCCGGCATCGGTGAAAACACCGGTGATGGCGCCGCCCCCCACCTGCAGGCTTTGGATGCGCGTGTTCCAGCGGAACTGCACGCCCAGTGCCGCCGCCATCTCGGCCAGGCGGTTGCTGAACTTGAAGCAGTCACCGGTTTCGTCACCGGGCAGGCGCAGCCCACCGACGAACTTTTCTTGCGTCAGCTTCAGCGCCGGTTCCACCTGGCAGAAGCCCGCGCGGTCCAGCACCTCAAAGGGCACGCCGTACTGCTTCAGCACGGCCACGTCACCGCCAATGCCGTCCAGCTGCTTTTGCGTGCGGAACAGCTGCAACGTGCCCTGCGCGCGGTCGTCGTAGCTGATGCCGGTTTCGGCGCGCAGCGCCTTCATGCAGTCGCGGCTGTATTCGGCAATCGGAACCATGCGGCTTTTGTTCAGCGCATAGGCTTTTTCGGTGCAGTTGGCCAGCATCATGGCGCCCCAGCGCCACATGGCGGGGTCCAGCAGCGGCCAGATGACCAGCGGACTGTGCTGCATCAGCATCCACCGGATGGCCTTGATGGGCACGCCCGGCCCCGCCCATGGCGCGCTGTAGCCGGGGCTGATCTCGCCGGCGTTGCCGAAGCTGGTTTCCAGCGCCGGGCCGCTTTGGCGGTCGACCAGCTCCACCTCATGGCCGGCCTTGGCCAGGTAATAGGCCGAGGCCACGCCAATGACACCACCGCCCAGCACCAGCACCTTCATCATCAGCTCCTTTGCTGCTTGCCAATGTAGCGACCGCTGCGGTGAAGACTGCACGGCATTCAGCGCAGACCACGCACTCTTTTCACTGTTCGCACGTATTTCGACCGCCAATCACTCGTGAAGCGCCGCTTCGCACCACAGATGCACACAGCCGCCTGGTAACCCTTCGGCACCGCGAGGCCTGCGGCGGGCCCGCCCCAATCAAGCCTGCACGCGCTTTCGCTACAGTTCACTGCATGACCAGCGCCTACCCCGCCGCAACCCCGCTGTCGATGAAGCAGGTGCTGATCTGTGGCGCCGCGATCGTGACGCTCAGCATGGGCATCCGCCACGGCTTCGGCCTTTGGCTGCAGCCCATCACCCTGGAACGCGGCTGGACGCGCGAAACATTTGCTTTTGCCATGGCGGTGCAGAACCTGGCCTGGGGCCTGTGCGGCCCGCTGGCTGGCGGCCTGGCCGACCGCTTCGGCGCCTTCCGGGTGCTGCTGGTGGGCGCGCTGCTGTACGGCGCCGGCCTGGCCACGATGGCTGCGGCCACCACGGGCGCCGGTTTCCTGGGCGGCGCCGGCGTGCTGATTGGCATGGCGCAGTCGGGCACCACCTATGCCGTGATCTACGGCGTGATCGCGCGCAACGTGGCACCTGAGAAACGGTCCTGGGCCATGGGCGTGGCCGCGGCCGCCGGTTCGTTCGGGCAGTTCATCATGATGCCGCTGGACTTCTGGCTCATCAGCAGCTTTGGCTGGCAGACGGCACTGTTCATCCTGGCCTGCGGCGTGCTGGCCATCATGCCCCTGGCCCTGGGGCTGAAAGAACCGGCTCGCGGCGCGCCGCTGCCTTCGCAGCAGAGCACCTGGTCTGCTGTGAAGGAAGCCTTTGCCTACCCGAGCTTCCAGTTGCTGACGGCGGGCTACTTTGTTTGCGGTTTCCAGCTGGCCTTCATCGGCGTGCACATGCCCAGCTACCTGAAAGACAACGGCTTGCAGCCGCGGGTGGCCACCGTGGCGCTGGCGCTGGTGGGCTTGTTCAACATCATCGGCACTTATGGCGCGGGTGTGCTGGGGCAGCGCATGTCCAAGCGCTACATCCTGGCCACCATCTATGCGCTGCGCGCGGTGGCCATCGTGCTGTTCATCGCCCTGCCCTTGTCGCCCACCAGCGTCTACGTGTTTTCTGCCGTCATGGGGGTGTTGTGGCTGTCCACGGTGCCGCCCACCAACGCCATCGTGGCGCAGATTTTTGGTGTGCAGTACATGGGCATGCTCAGCGGCTTTGTGTTCCTCAGCCACCAGGTGGGCAGCTTCATGGGCGTTTGGCTGGGCGGGCGCCTGTACGACACCACCGGCAGCTACACCGTGGTGTGGTGGCTGGCCGCTGCGCTGGGCCTGTTTGCAGCGGTGGTGAACCTGCCTGTGCGCGAAACGGCCATCGCACGGCCGGCCGCGGCATGAAGCCGCGCATGCGCGTGCTGGCGTGGGGCGCGGCCGCTGCGGGCGCGCTGCTGCTGGTGTTTGCGGCCTACCTGAACCCGCACTTGGCGGTGGAACTGGCCAACACAATGTGGGCCTGTTTCTGATGGCCAGCGGCGTGGCGCATGCAGGCCCGGAAGGGGCACCTTCGGTTTGGGTGCGGCGGCACGCCGGCCTTTTCAAACCCGGGGGCCGCGTGCTGGACGTGGCCTGCGGCGGCGGCCGCCACCTGCGCTGGCTGGCAGCACAAGGCTATGACGTCACCGGCGTCGACCGCGACGCCGCGGCCCTCGCCGGCCTGGCCGGTGTGGCCGGTGTGGGCCAGCTGGTGCAGGCCGACATCGAAAACGGGCCCTGGCCCTTCGCCGGCCAGACCTTTGACGGCGTGGTGGTCACCAACTACCTGTGGCGGGCGCTGCTGCCCGCGATTGGCCAGGCACTGGCGCCGGGCGGGGTGTTGATCTACGAAACCTTTGCCCACGGCCACCAGACCATCGGCCGCCCATCGCGGCCCGATTTTCTGCTGCAGCCGGGTGAACTGCTGCGTGCCTTTGCAGGCCTGCGCGTGGTGGCTTATGAAGACGGTTTTGAAGCCGAGGCGCCGCGCTTCGTGCAGCGGCTGGCCGCCGTGAACGCCAGCGCCGACACCCACCCGCCGCTGCGCTTCCGGCTGGCGCCGTGACGCGACACAGCGAGGGGCCCGTGCCCCACGCGGGCAGCCCGCTAAAATCACTGTTTTGCCAACGCGCAGGGAATCCGCCCGCATGAACCCCATCACTGGCAGCATCGTTGCCCTGGTCACACCGATGCTCGAAGACGGCAGCGTCGACTACGCCGGCCTGCGCCGCCTGATCGACTGGCATGTGGCCGAAGGCACCGACTGCATCGGCGTCGTGGGCACCACGGGCGAGTCGCCCACGGTGTCGATGGAAGAGAACTTCGAGGTCATCCGCGTTGCGGTCACGCACGCCAAGGGGCGTGTGCCCATCATGGCCGGCACTGGCGCCAATTCAACCGCCGAAGCCATTTCGCTGGCACGCTATGCCAAGCAGGTCGGCGCCGACTGCCACCTTTCCGTGGTGCCGTACTACAACCGGCCTTCGCAGGAAGGCATCTACCAGCACTTCAAGGCCATCGCAGACGCCGTGGACCTGCCGCTGGTGCTGTACAACGTGCCCGGCCGCACGGTGGCCGATATGCAGCCCGACACCGCGCTGCGCCTGGCCCGGCTGCCGGGTGTGGTGGGCATCAAGGAAGCCAGCGGCGACATCGGCCGCGCCAGCTACCTGATCAAGCACGCGCCGCCCGGCTTTTCCATCTACTCGGGCGACGACAGCACCGCCGTGGCCTTGATGCTGTTGGGTGGCCACGGCAACGTCAGCGTGACGGCCAACGTGGCGCCGCGCTTGATGCATGAACTGTGCAAGGCCGCGCTGGAAGGCCAATCGCGCCGCGCTGCAGCGTTGCACCTGCGGCTGCTGCCCTTGCACCAGCAACTGTTCTGCGAACCCAGCCCCGCCCCGTCCAAGTGGGCCTTGCACCGCCTGGGCATGGCACTGCCCACGGTCAGGCTGCCCATCGTGCCGCTGACCGACAACGGCCGCACCTTGGTGGACCAGGCCTTGCGCGACGCCGGCATCTGGGCGCCCTGACCCGCGCCCGACGACTGCCGTCTTACCAGCTTCATTCCTGCGACTGAACCGCACCCCCATGCACCGGCGGCCCCAGGCCCCCGTTGCGGAGACCCCCAAGTGAATCCATTGCCCAAGCCGTCGGCCGCCCCCCATTCCCGCCACCTGCACGGCGCCCCCGCAACGGCCACCCGCGTGGCCGTGTTGGCGCTGGTCGCCGCGCTGTCCGGTTGCTCGGCCATCGGCAGCCTGTTTTCCAGCGACTCCACCGACTACCGCAGCGGCGCGGCCAAGACCAAGCCGCTCGAAGTGCCGCCGGACCTGACCCAGTTGGCCAAGGATTCGCGCTACCAGGTGCAGGGTGGCGTGGTCACCGCGTCAGGCTCGGCGCAGGCCGGAAGTGCCGTTTCGGCCAGCGCTGCCGCAGCACCGTTGAGCGTGGCGCTCAGCAACGCCGGCGCGATGCGCATCGAACGCGCCGGGCAGCAGCGCTGGCTGGTGGTGCCGCTTGCGCCCGAACAGTTGTGGCCGGCGCTGAAGACCTTCTGGGAGCAGAAGGGCTTCACGATCGAGAGCGAAGACGCCAAGACCGGCGTGATGGAAACCAACTGGTCGATGAACCGCGCCAAGCTGCCGGCCGACGCCGTTCGCAACACCATCGGCCGCTTGTTGGGCAACCTGTACGACACCGGCGAACGCGACCGTTTCCGCACCCGCATCGAACGCAGCGCCACTGGGGCCGGCGGCAGCGAAATCTACATTTCGCACCGCGGCGCCGAAGAGGTTTACGTGAACGAGCGTCGGGACAGCACCACCTGGCGGGGCCGCCCGTCAGACCCGCAACTGGAAGCCGAAGTGCTGGCACAGCTGATGGTGGCGCTGGGCGCCAAGGACGACGCAGCGCGCACCCAGGTGGCAGCCGCGGGCGCTGCCCCCGCACGAACGGGCCCGGTAACGGCAGCCGGCCCGGCGCCCGATTCACGCCTGCCCGGTGCCACCAGCACCGGCGCCACCACACTGGAAGTGGACGACCCGTTCGACCGCGCCTGGCGCCGTGTGGGCCTGGCTCTGGACCGCGGCGGCTTCACGGTTGAAGACCGGGACCGGGCATCGGGCATCTACTACGTGCGCTACGTCGACCCGAAGTCGGCGGGCAAGGAGGAACCGGGCTTCTGGGCGCGGCTGTTTGGCGACAGCAGCAACCCGCAGGCGGCTGTGCGCTACCGCGTGGCACTGAAGGGCAACGGCAACAAGACGGCGGTCAGCGTGCTGTCTTCCAGCGGTGCGGCTGAAGTGGGTGAAAACGGCCGCCGCATCGCCGCGTTGCTGGTCAACGAGCTGAAGTGAACGGGTCTGGGCCCGGCGAGCGCCCCAGGGGCGGCGCCGGGCCGCAAGCAAACTTCCGCTGGAATCAATGACCCAAAGAAAAAGCCGCCCGAGGGCGGCTTTCTTGATGCTCAGCAAGAGCGCGTGCCCTTTCAGGCACGCGACCCATCACTTCTTGACAGCGTCGGCAGCCTTGCCAGCGGCGTCCTTGGCAGCGCCCATGGCGTCCTTGGCAGCGCCAGCGGCGTCCTTGGCAGCGTCCTTGGCGGTGGCAGCGGCGTCCTTGGCGGCGCCAACAGCGTCCTTGGCAACGGTGGCAGCAGCAGCAGCACCGGCAGCAGCGCCCGAAGCCACGTTAGCAGCGGCGGTAGCGGCCGAAGCGGCAGCGTCGGCCACCGGGGCGGGTGCGGGAGCAGGAGCCGGGGCGGGCGCAGCGACTGGAGCGGGAGCCGGGGCCGGGGCTTCTGCCTTCTTGCCGCAAGCGGCCAGAGCAACAGCAGCAACCAGGGAAGCCAAAACGAGCGACTTGTTCATATTTATCCTCAGGAGTTTGTGGGTCAGGAGTCGAGTTTCTTGGGTACTCTTCGACATTGCTCAGAGACCCATCACGCAAAGACGCTGGCTGTGCTTATCTCGCCAGCGCTGGCTCAAGGCCCCGCGCGGCAGATGCGGCAGGCAAGATCAAAACAACTTCGGTTCTTTCGTGCCAGCCGTGTGCACCGCACATCTGCTGCTCGAAAGCCCTTCAGTCTCTTGCAAATACCAACCACACAGCCCACTGTCTAGCCCACGAGTATAGCCCGGGCCCGGGAATTCCCTAGAGCCCCAGGGTGTTCGTGGGCCAAGCGGGCTCAGAGCGTTGCAAAATCGCATCAATCTGCTGCGCCAGCAGCAGCCGATGCCGCAATTCGAGTGAAGCATGACCGCGCCCGGTCTCGGCGTCGAAGCACTGCACGCTGACACGGCGATCGTCATACAGCGCTTCAGGCAAAGCTTTGGCCTGCTCGGGCAGGCAGCGCCAAGCCGGCACGGCATGCACCCAGGGCCGGCGCCACTGCGCAAAGCGCGGGAAGCGGGGCCCCATGTCGGCGAAGTCGGCCGCCAGCAGCACCAGACGGCGTTCGGGCAAGCGCAGCCAACGAACCAGGGCCGTGAGCAAGGCGTCGTCTTCCAGCGGCCACGGGCGGTCAAAGCGCGGTGCCACGCAGGTGATGCAGCGTGCGCCGTGCGCCATCGCGGTTTCAAAGCCCCAGCGCATGGCCGCGCCCATGGTCTCGGGGCTGTCCATGCGCGGCGGCACATCGGGCGGGGCTGGGGTTGCCGGCGCCGCGCTGTCAGGGCCGTTGGTGTTGGGTTCCGGGGTCATGTCGGGCCTCCGTGACGGTTCGAGCCGCTGGTCAGGACAGGTCGCTGGCAGCGGCGCGCGCGCCCACCCAGCCAGCGACGACCCATTCGGCCAGCAAGGCACGGGCGGGCTGGCCCAGGCGAGCAATGTCGGCGGCCGCCAGCTGCCGCCGGTCGGCCAGGCGCCGCATCAGCTGCGCGTCGCGGCCAGCGGCTTCAAAAGCTTCGCCGTTGATGAAGACGTGGTGCTCGTCGTACATCATGCGGGTGCGCCGGTGCAGAACCGCGCCCTGCCCGGCCGACCACGGCTGGCCGGGTTCGAACCAGACTTGGGCCTTGGGTTCGGTGGCCCATTCACCCAGCACGCGGGCCAGCGCCAGCGGTTGCGACAGGCGCGCTTCCAAGGCGGTGCGCGCAAAAGCCTGCAGCTGCGGTGGCAGTGCCCCGGGCGTGGCCGTCACGCCCTGCGGTGGGTGGCGGTACAGGCTGCTTGCGGGCGCGCCGGGTTCGGCCTCTTCATCGGCCAGCCTTTGCAGCAGGTCCAGCGCCAGTTCATCGGCCTGCGGGGCGCGAAAGCCGATGGAACAGGTCATGCACTGTCCGCCCTCGGCCACGCCGTCATGGCCCCACAGCGGCGGCAGGTAGAGCATGTCGCCGGGCTGCAGCAGCCATTCCAGGGTGGGCTTGAACTGGCGCAAGCGTTTCAGCGGCGCGCCCTTCACCCACTGCGGCTGCGGCACCGGGCCCACGCGCCAGCGGCGCTGGCCTTGCACCTGCAGCAGAAAAACGTCGTAGGCATCGGTGTGCGGTCCCACGCCGCCGCCCACGCTGGCCCACGACAGCATCACGTCGTCCAACAGCGCGTCGGGCACAAAGCGAAAGCGCTGCAGCATGTCATGTGCTGCTGCCACGTGCAGGTCCAGACCCTGCAACAGCAGCGTCCAGCCGGGGCGGCTGGCAGAGGGCAGTGCGCGCCGCGCAATGGGCCCGTGCTTCAGGTTCCACCCGCCCACGCCCTGGGGGTCGCCTTGCAACACCACGCGCGATTCAATGTCCGGGTTGCCCGCCGCCGCAAAGGCCTGGGCCCGCGTCAATGGCGGCTGCACACCAGGCCAAGCCTGGCGCACGAGCAGCGGCTTCTGTTGCCAGTGGTGCTGCATGAACCGGCGCGGGCTCAGGCCGCCCAGCAATTCCAGAGGGGTGTCAATGTCCATGGCTGCATTCTCGTGCGCGGCGCGGGTGCCCGCTGGCGCCCGGCGGCACCAGCGCCTGGCCCGTGTGTGACATCATCTTTTGATGATGACCATTGAACCCCCTTGCGTGGTGAGCCTGACCTGGAAGCTCACCGACGCCCAGAACCGCGCTATCGACTCGCTGACCGACCCTGTGGAATTTTTCGTCGGTGGCACCGACCTGCTGGCCAAGCTTGAAGAAGCGCTGGCCGGACACGTGGCCGGCGAACAGGTGAAGGTGCAGCTGGAACCCGAACACACGTTTGGCGACTACAAGGCCGAGCTGGTGTGCTTCGAAAGCCGCGACCTGTTCCCCGAAAAACTGGAAACCGGCATGGCCTTCGAAGGCCTGCCCAAGGGCAGCGTGACACCCGACATGCCGGCCGACGCCATCTACATCGTCACCGAGGTCTACCCCACGCACGTGGTGCTGGACGGCAACCACCCGTTGGCCGGCGTGGCCATCCGGCTGGACATCAAGGTGCACGACGTGCGCGAAGCCACGGCCGAGGAAATCGAAGCCGGCACGCTGGGTTCAGCGCCGCTGGCCTTTGCGGTCGGAGGCGTGGCCAAGCCGCCCGAAGAACCGCTGCACTGACCGCCGGCAGGCAGCTCACCCGCTCGCCATTCAGCCCCGGCCGGTGGAACCGAAGCCGCCGGTGCCGCGGTCGGAGGACGCGAAGTCCTGCACCACGCGAAACTGCGCCTGCACCACCGGCACGATGACCATCTGCGCGATGCGTTCCATGGGCTGCACCGTGAAGGGCACGGCGCTGCGGTTCCAGCAGCTCACCATCAACGGGCCCTGGTAGTCGCTGTCGATCAGGCCCACCAAGTTGCCCAGCACGATGCCGTTCTTGTGGCCCAGGCCCGAGCGCGGCAGCAACACCGCCGCCAGGCCGGGGTCGGCGATGTGGATGGACAGACCGGTGGGCACCAGCGTGCACTGGCCCGGCGCCAGTTCCAGCGGCGCGTCCAGGCAGGCGCGCAGGTCCAGGCCGGCGCTGCCGCCGGTGGCGTAGGCGGGCAGGTGCTGGGCCATGCGCGGGTCCAGCACTTTCAGGTCGATGGTGGTGGTCATGGGCGGTTGCAGTCAGGCGTTCATGCGCGTGGCGATTTCGGCCACCAGCTGGCGCGCCAGGCCAAGCTTGCTGGCGCGGGGCAGTTCCTTTTCGCCGGCTGCGTCCACCAGCACCAGCGTGTTGTCGTCACGGCCGAAGGTGGCCGGGCCGATGTTGCCCACCACCAGTGGCACACCCTTGCGCACCAGCTTGGCGCGGGCGTGTTTCACGACGTCGTGGCTTTCTGCGGCGAAGCCCACGCACCAGGGGCGCTGGCCCTGCGGCAGGCGCGCCACGGTGGCCAGGATGTCGGGGTTTTCGGTCAGCACCAGCGCGGGCGCCTGGCCGCTGCCGTCTTTTTTCATCTTCTGATCGGCCACTTGCGCAGGCCGCCAGTCGGCCACGGCAGCGGTGGCCACAAAGACCTGGTGCGTGGCGGCCAGCGGCAGCACGGCCTGCAGCATCTGCTGCGCGCTGTGCACGTCGATGCGGGCGACGCCGCGCGGCGTGGGCAGGTGCACCGGGCCGGCCACCAGCGTCACCGTGGCACCCGCCTCGGCCGCGGCGCGTGCGATGGCAAAACCCATCTTGCCGCTGCTGTGGTTGGTGATGCCGCGCACCGGGTCTATGGCCTCGAAGGTGGGGCCGGCCGTCACCAGCACGCTGCGGCCGGCCAGCAGCTTGGGCTGGAAATAGGCCACCAGGTCATCCAGCAGCTCGGTGGCTTCCAGCATGCGCCCGTCGCCCACTTCGCCGCAGGCTTGGTCGCCGGCGGCCGGGCCCAGCACGGTGGCGCCGTCGGCGCGCACTTGCGCCACATTGCGCTGCGTGGCGGGGTGGGCCCACATCTCGCGGTTCATGGCCGGCGCCACCAGCAGAGGGCAGTGCTGCACGGGGCGGGCCAGGCACAGCAGGCTGAGCAGTTCGTCGGCCCGGCCCTGCGCCAGCTTGGCGATGAAGTCGGCGCTGGCGGGTGCCACCACCACCGCATGCGCTTCGCGCGTGAGGTTGATGTGCGCCATGTTGTTGCCGGGCCGGGTGTCCCACTGGCTGGTGTAGACCTCGCGGCCGCTCAGCGCCTGCATCGTCACCGGCGTGATGAACTGCGCCGCGGCTTCGGTCATCACCACCTGCACGGTGGCGCCGGCTCGGGTGAGTTCGCGCACGAATTCCGCCGCCTTGTAGCAGGCCACGCCGCCCGACAGGCCCAGCACGATGTGTTTGCCCTGCAGGGCCAGAGGTTCAAGCATGGCGCGGGACTCTATCAGGGCACTGCCCCGTGGCACTTCTTGAATTTCCTGCCGCTGCCGCAGTGGCAGGGGTCGTTGCGGCCCGGTTCGGCGGCCACGCGGCGCGGCGCCAGTTTGGGCGCGTTGTCCAGCCAGAACAGGCGCAGGTCTTGCGCTGCGAACAAGGCGCCGGTGATCAGGTCTTCATGGCTGGGTTCGGCCGCCGATTTTTCGGCCGCCGCTTTGTCGGTCGCAGGTTCGTCGGTCGCAGGTTCGTCGGCTGCAGGTTCGTCGGCTGCAGGCGTGTCGGCCCCAGGTGTGTCGGCCGCAGGCGAACCTTCGGCCTTGCTGTCGGCCGCTGCGCCCGGCTCACGCTCCGCCCCAGCGGGGTAGTACTTCGCCAGCATCTCGGCACGTTCGGGCTCGTCGCGGGGCATGAACAGCAGCACCAGCTGGTCCAGCAAGCCTTCGCGCGCAGCGTGCGGCTCTTCGTCCAACGGCCCCAGCCAGGCTTCGCCAAAGGCTTCGGTGCCGTCGATGAAACCCAACGCCCATTCAGCGCCCGTCACCACCACCGGCAGGTCTTCGGCCGCCAGCTTGCCGTCTTGCACCAGTTCTTCGCGGTCGGCGTCGGTCCACTCCATCATCAGCGGGCTCAGGCGCAGCGCGTCGCCCGCGTCCAACAGCTTTTCAGGGTTCAGCTGCTCGCACAGCACCTTCAGCCGCGTGTGCAGCGCGCGCTGCGCCTGCAGGCGGTCGGCGGGGTCGGCAAAGGCGCGGTCAAAGGCGTCGCCGCACAGGGCGGGCAACCACACCTCTGGCACGGGCAGCTGCGGGCCGGCGGCCAGGCTGGTGAGGAAACCGTCCACCCATTCGAGGTGGATGTTGGGGTTGAAGCCGGCCAGCTGTTCACAGATCTTGTGCAGCGCCTCGACTTCGGCGGGCGAGCTGTCGCGCACGGTGGCGTGGATGAAAGGGTTCAAGTGCCGGGCCTGGGGTTGGGTGAAGGGGCCGCCGCGGGCGGTTCGGTGGAACTTTCTGAAGGCGGGGGCAGTTTCCACTGCTGCAGCAGGAATTCTTGCAGCCGCTGCGCCGCCAGCCCGCGCGCCAGCGGCTGGCCGCCGACATGCACGCCGCCCTGCCCCGGTGCACCGTTGGGCACGTCAGCACGAAAGCGCACCGGCGCGGTGCTGTCAAACCCGTGGTGCGCGCCTTCATAGGCCACCCACTGCGGCTGCCAGGGGCTGTGCACGCTGGCCGCCAGTTCCTTGCACGGCGCTGCCGGCGTCCAGTCGTCGGCGTCGCCCAGCAGCATCAACAGCGGCGCGGCGGGCTTGTAGCCGCGGTCGCGCTCGGTCACGCAGCCGGGGTAGAAGGCCACGGCCAGGCTGGGCTTCACGGGCGCACGAGCCACCTCGGAATGCGCCAGGTTGGTGGCGGCCAGCACGGTGCTGCCGCCATTGGACCAGCCCAGCAAGCCGATGCGCTGGGGGTCCACGCCGGGCTGCGCAGCCAGCCATTGCAATGCGCCCAGCGCGTCGCGGCGGCGCTGCAACTGGGTCGTCTTGCGCTGGCCCGTGCGTTGCGTGCACAACTCGCGCTCGCCGCGCGGCGTCAGCGAGTCCACCACCAGCGCCTGCACGCCCAGTCGGGCCAGGCGCGCGGCCAGTTCGGTGTAGCGCTCGGCCAGTTGCGCGCCACGCCCAAAAACACCGCCGCAACCATGCAACAGCACCAGCGCAGGCTGCAGCTTGGCGTTGCCAGTCGGTGCCGCGGCCGGATGCGCTGCAAACCAGTGAGCAGGCAGCATCACCGGCGCACCCCCGGGCTGGTCCAGGCTGGGCACCTCCACCAGCTGCGGCGACAAGGGCTGCGCCAGGGCGCTGGTGGCCGCACAGGCACACAGCAGCGCGATGGCTGATGCCCATGGCTGGACGGAATGCTTCATGGGTTCGGCCTTCAATCTGGAAGCGGCCAAGTCGTCAGCAGGGGTTGGCTTCGGTGCAGGCGGGCCATGGCATGCGCGTCGGCAAGCGCGGCGGCTGAGGAGCGGGGCGGGGTTCATGTCCATGCTTCCGGATGGGCCGGGTCCCGGGTTGCACATCGGCGCGGCGCCGGCCGCCCGGCATCTTCCCACGTTGCCGCAGGGTCGCTTCAGGCGGCGCGGCTGGGTGGTCCGCCTTCCGCAGAACAAACTGGCTTCATGCCTTTGTCATGCCGAACGGGCATCCTCTTTGGTTTTCTGGATTGAAGCACTGCGCGCACACGGTTTGCGGGTTCCCCGAAAGTTGCCGCCTACAGACTAGAGGCGCCCCGAACGAGCAACCCTGGCACAACCCTTGCACAAAGCCACCACGGCACAAAACCCCTCAAACACTTTTGGAAGCACATGTACAAACCGGCGTCAAGCAGGAGTTCTCTGCATGACATCAGCACCTTGCGAAGGCCCAGCCGGTGTTCGGTTCGTTGCATAGTCGAAGCTCAAACCGTTCACAGGTGCGCGGCTGCAACGCCACCTGGTCGTGCACACCGCCTTTCCCCCGACTGCGGCGCCCTGCCGCGGCGGGTCTAATACCCCCAAGAGGAGAAAACATGAATCTCGCACCCTGGAACCTGGCCTGCACCCGCACCGCCATTGCCGCGGCGGTGGCCATCGTTGCCGCAGCGCCCGTGCTGGCGCAAAACACCACGTCGGGCATCAGCGGCGTGGTGGCCGGTGCCGACGGCAAACCTGTGGCCGCCGCAACCGTCACCATCCGTCACGAAGAATCGGGTTCGACCAGCAACGTCACCACCGATGCAGCTGGCCGCTACGCCGCACGCGGCCTGCGCGCGGGTGGGCCCTACACGGTGACCGTCAGCAAGGGCGGTCAGAGTGAAAGACGCGAGGGGCTGTTTTTGTCGCTGGCCGAAACCTTGGCGTACGACGCCACGCTTTCAGCAGCCACGCAGACCATCACCGTCACCGGGCGGTCAGACCGCTTCAACGCCGCCGCCATGGGCGCAGGCACCAACCTGGGCACGCGCGAATTGAATGCACAGTCGTCGGTGCAACGCAGCCTGGCGGACTACGCACGTGCCGACCCCCGGCTGGCGCAGACTGACAAGGAGCGTGGGGAGATCTCTGCGCTGGGCCAGAACACCCGCTACAACAGCATCACGATCGACGGTGTCACCATCAATGACACGTTCGGCCTTGAATCGAACAATCTGCCCACCATCAAGCAGCCCATCAGCATCGACGTCATCCAGGCGGTGCAGACCAACCTGAGCAATTACGACATCACGCAGCGGGGCTACACCGGCGCCAACATCAACGCGTCCACGAAGAGCGGTACCAATGAGTTCAAGGGCGGCGTGTCTTACGTCTTCCGCAACGACGACCTTGCCGGCAAGCGCTACAACCGCACCAATGGCACCTACTTCGAACCACCCACCTTCGAAGAATCGCTCTACAGCATCACGTTGGGCGGCCCCATCATCAAGGACAAACTGTTCTTTCTGGTCAACTACGAAGAATTGAAGAGTTCGCGCACCAGCCCCGCGTTTGGTCCGCTGGGCAGCGTGTTAACCAACGTCGGCATCACGCCGGCCGCCATCGCCAGCGCGCAGCAAATTGCCCAGAACACCTGGGGCTTGAACGTCGGCTCGTCTGAAGTACCGCAAGGCCTGGAGGTGGTGGTCAAAGACACGCTGATGAAACTGGACTGGAACATCAACGACAACCACACTGCCAGCCTGCGCTACACCAAGACCGAGCAAAACGAGCCGCAGCTCAACGGTTTCTCGCCGACCGGCCTGTCACTGAGTTCGTGGTGGTTCGACCAGAAAAAGACGCTGGAGACGGTGGTCGGCCAGTGGTTTGCCAGCTGGACCGACTCCTTCAGCACCGAACTGAAGCTGTCGCAGCGCGATTACGACAGCCGGCCCCTGTTGCTGAGCGCGCGGGCGCCCGCCGTCGGGGTGCGCTTCTCGGGCGCGTTGCCAACGGGTACGCCCACCAGCGTCAG
Source organism: Burkholderiales bacterium (assembly GCA_043717565.1). Taxonomy (GTDB): domain Bacteria; phylum Pseudomonadota; class Gammaproteobacteria; order Burkholderiales; family Burkholderiaceae_C; genus Rubrivivax. Next base: position 15,651 of record JAYSXE010000280.1, read on the forward strand.
CGCCAACAACCGCACCCTGAGTTTCGGCACCGAAAACAGCCGGCACTTCAACGTGCTGCAAAACAAGACCACCGACATCTACGCGGGCGCCACCTGGAACGTGGGCGCACACGAATTGAAGTTTGGTGCTGACTACGCAAACAACGAAGTCTTCAACGCCTTCTTGCAGAACGTTTTCGGCAATTACACCTTCGCGTGCGAACCGGGTACCTACAGCTTCGGCACCATCACCAACTGCAATGCCGCCACCGTCACCCCAGCGCAGCGTGATACGGCAGCACTTGAGAACTTCCAGCGCGGCGCACCGTCGTCTTACACCCTGCAAACGGCTCTGGCAGGTCGGTCGGTCAACGACGCAGCGGCCGCCTGGGAATACCAGAACCTGGGCGTCTTCCTGCAAGACACCCTCAAGGTAACACCCGCCTTCAACGTGATGTTCGGCGTGCGCCTGGACCAGCAAAAAGTGCCCAGTCGGCCGATATTTAACACCGCCGCTGCTGCGCCCCGCGTGGCCGGTAGCGTGACAGGCAACACCGTCGTCCGAGACACCGGCGGCTTCGGCATGGACAACACCGTGACACTGGACAACAGCGAACTGGTGCAGCCACGGATGGGCTTCAACTGGAAGCTGGGCACCAACGAGCGCCGCATCCAGCTGCGCGGCGGCTTTGGTCTCTTCCAGGGCGCGGCGGCCAACGTCTGGCTGAGCAACCCCTTCAGCAACACCGGCGCGGCGGTCACCACCTTCAGCTGCACCACGTTCCAGCAGTGCAACGGCAACAGCAACAGCACGGCCACTCTGGCGCCCGTGTTCCGCACCAACCCCGACGCTCAGGTGGCGCCTCCGGGAACACCGCCAGCACCCAACGTCGACTTCCTGTCGCCTTCACTTGAACAGCCATCGGTCTGGAAGGCCAACCTGGCATTCGAGACCGAACTGCCTGCGCTGCCGATGGTGGGCAAGCTGGTAGCCAGCGCCGAATGGCTGCACACCAAAACCAAGGCTGGGCTCTACTACAAACACCTGAACCTGGGCGCACCGACACGAACGGGATCTGACGGCCGGCAACTGTTCTGGATGCCGCAGAGCTATGACGTTGCGTGCTGGAGTGGCAGCAACCTGCAGACTGCGGGCGCCTGCAGCGGCGGCCGCGACCGCGCGCTCAGCAACGCCAGCTTCGGACGCAACATCCTGCTGGCCGAAAAAACGAGCCAGGGCGGTGGCGATGCCATCACTTTGGGTCTGCAGATGCCGACCGGGCCTTCGGGTTTCTCTTGGTCCGCGTACTACACACGCACCACGGCCAAGGAAGTGAGCCCGCTGACATCGTCAACCTCGTCGTCAAACTGGAGCAACCGCAACATCTTCAACCCCAATGAAGAGGTGCTGCAGAACTCCAACTACGTGACGAAAGACCGCATCAGCGCCAGCTTGGCGTGGTCAAAAGCCTTTGTGGGCGACTACAAGACCTCGGTTGGCGTTTTTTATGAAGGCCGTCGCGGCAAGCCCTACAGCTGGACCTACATCAACGACTTGAACGGCGATGGTGCCAGCAACGACCTGATGTACATCCCCAGCGCCCCCGGCTCTGGCGAAGTGGTTTTCCGCCCCGCCACAGGACAGACCGCCGCCGAGGCTGAGGCGCAGTTCTGGCAGGTGGTCGACGGCAACAAGGGTCTATCGTCTTCCAAGGGTGGCGTCGTCGGTCGCAATGACAACTACGCTCCATGGGTGAACAACTTTGACATGCGACTGAGCCAGGAACTGCCCGGCTTCGCCAAGAGCCACAAAGCCAGCCTCACCTTTGACGTGCTGAACCTGGGTAACTTGCTGAACAAGAAGTGGGGCCGTATCGACGAGATCAACTTCCCTTCAGCCCGCAGCTTTGTGAACTACAACGGTCTGGATGCCAACGGCAAGTACATCTACAGCATGGGCAGCATCGAGGACTTGATCACCCGCCAGACAGCCGGCGAGTCACAGTGGGCCGTGCAGGTGACCTTGCGGTACCAATTCTGACGCGATGCAACCGGGCCAGCACAGGCTGGCTTTGGGAACAAAAAAGCGGGCCTCAAGGCCCGCTTTTTGTTTGAACGACAAAGGCTCAGAGTTTGCTGCCCACCCAGCCCGCCACACTGGCCAACGCCGCCGGCACGCCCGCCGCATCGGTGCCTCCAGCCATCGCCAGGTCGGGCTTGCCGCCGCCCTTGCCGCCCACTTGCTGGGCGACGAAGTTCACCAGCTCGCCGGCCTTCACGCGGCCCATCACGTCGGGGGTGGCGCCGGCAGCCAGCTGCACCTTGCCGCCTTCCACCGCCGCCAGCACGATGGCGGCACTCTTCAGTTTGTCCTTCAGCTTGTCCATGGTCTCGCGCAGCGCCTTGGCGTCGGCGCCTTGCAGCACGGCAGCCAGCACCTTGATGCCGTTCACGTCCACCGCTTGCGCCAGCAGTTCGTCGCCTTGTGAAGAAGCCAGCTTGCTCTTCAGCGCTTCCACTTCCTTTTCCAGCGCGCGCACGTGTTCCAGCACCGAAGCCACGCGGCCGGGCACCTCGGCCGGTGTGGCCTTCAGCGTGGCGGCCAGGCTGTTGACGCTGCCTTCCAGCTGCTGCAGGTAGGCCAGCGCGTTGACGCCGGTGACGGCTTCCACACGGCGGATGCCCGCTGCCACGCCGCCTTCGGCGACGATCTTGAACAAGCCGATGTCGCCGGTGCGTTGCACGTGCGTGCCGCCGCACAGTTCACGGCTGCTGCCGATGTCGAGCACGCGCACCTCGTCGCCATACTTTTCGCCGAACAGCATCATCGCGCCGGTCTTCTGCGCTTCGTCGATGGGCAGCACGCGCGCCTGCGTAGCGGCGTTGGCCAGGATCTCGGCGTTTACCAGCGTTTCGATCTGCGCCACCTGCGCGTCGGTGACCGGCGCGTTGTGCGCGAAGTCGAAACGCGTGCGCTCGGCGTTCACCAGGCTGCCCTTTTGCTGCACGTGGCCGCCCAGCACTTCGCGCAGCGCCTTGTGCATCAGGTGCGTGGCGCTGTGGTTGCGCACGGTGCGGGCGCGGTGTTCGCCGTCAACGCGCGCCACCAGGGTGTCGCCCACGTTAACCGTGCCCTCCAGCACCCGGCCCTGGTGGCCGTGCACGGCCGCCTGCACCTTGATGGTGTCTTCCACGGCCACGCGGCTGGTGGCGTTGCGCAGCTCGCCGGTGTCGCCCACCTGGCCGCCGCTTTCGGCGTAGAACGGGGTGTGGTCCAGCACGATGACAGCGTCGTCACCGGCCTTGGCGCTGGCCACCGAGCTGCCGTCCACGTAGATCGCCGTGACCTTGCTGTGTTCACACACCAGGTGTTCGTAGCCGTGGAAGGCGGTGTCGGCACCGGTGTATTGCAGGCCAGCCGCCACCTTGAACTTGCCGGCCGCGCGCGCCTGTTCACGCTGGCGGTTCATGGCCGCATTGAAGCCGGCTTCGTCCACCTTCACGTTGCGCTCACGGCACACGTCAGCCGTCAGGTCCAGCGGGAAGCCGAAGGTGTCGTGCAGCTTGAAGGCCAGGTCGCCGTCAATCATGCCGCCGCCGCTTTTCGGCAGCTTTGCCAGTGCCGATTCCAGAATCTCCATGCCGTTGGCGATGGTCTGGAAGAAGCGCTCTTCTTCCACCTTCAACACCTCGGTGACACGCTCCATGTCGCGCTTCAGCTCGGGGTAGGCCTCGCCCATTTCCGCTGCCAGTGGGGCCACCAGCGTGTAGAAGAAGGGCTTGCGCGCACCCAGCTTGTACCCGTGGCGGATGGCGCGGCGTGCGATGCGCCGCAGCACATAACCGCGGCCTTCGTTGCCCGGGATGACACCGTCGGTGATGGTGAAGCTGCAGGCACGAATGTGGTCGGCGATGACCTTCAGCGAAGGCGAGGTGGCGTCCACCTCGGCACCGCCGGCCGAAAACTGCACCGCGTTTTTCGCTGCCGCCAACAGGCGCACAAAGGTGTCGATCTCGTAGTTGCTGTGCACATGCTGCAGCACCGCGGCCAGCCGCTCCAGTCCCATGCCGGTGTCGACACTGGGCTTGGGCAGCTTGTGCATCACACCGTCCTCAGAACGGTTGAACTGCATGAACACGTTGTTCCAGATCTCGATGTAGCGGTCGCCGTCCTGTTCGGCGCTGCCGGGCGGGCCACCCGCCACTTCCGGGCCGTGGTCGTAGAAGATTTCCGAGCACGGGCCGCAGGGGCCGGTGTCGCCCATCATCCAGAAGTTGTCGCTCATGTAGCGGCCGCCCTTGTTGTCGCCGATGCGCACGATGCGCTCGGCGGGCAGGCCGATGTCCTTCAACCAGATGTCGTAGGCCTCGTCGTCTTCGGCGTACACGGTGGCCCACAGCTTTTCTTTGGGCAGCTTGAAGTTCACCGTCAGCAGTTCCCAGGCGTAGCGAATAGCGTCCTTCTTGAAGTAGTCGCCGAAGCTGAAGTTGCCCAGCATCTCGAAAAAGGTGTGGTGGCGCGCGGTGTAGCCCACGTTTTCCAGGTCGTTGTGCTTGCCACCGGCGCGGATGCACTTCTGGCTGGTGGTGGCCCGCGTGTAGGGCCGCTTGTCAAAGCCCAGGAACACGTCCTTGAACTGGTTCATGCCGGCGTTGGTGAACAACAGCGTGGGGTCGTCGCCCGGCACCACGGGGCTGCTGGCCACGATCTGGTGGCCCTTGGATTCGAAGTACTTCAGGAAGGTGGAGCGGATGTCAGAGGCTTGCATGGCAGTGGGCGGCTCAGGGTCAATAAAGGGGTGTTGCGGCGCGCAGCATGGCCGGCGCGGCAGGTGGGCGGCGCGCAGCCATCACTCGAGGACGGCGATGCCCGCGCGGACCGCCGCGCGCGCCAGGTTCGCGTCGCGGGTGGCCAGCGGGCTGGAAAGCTGTTGTGCCAGTGCCAGGTAGGTGGCGTCGTACGGCGTCAGGTCGTGAGACTGGGCGTGGTCGAAGTGGCGCCGGGGCTGCTGGTCGCCGGGGTTGATGACGTTGACCTGCAGTTCGTTCAGCAGCCTGAAGACTTCGGCCACGCCAGCGGCGTCCAGGCGCCCCCGGCGCAGGTTGCTGCGCAGGGCGTTGGCAATCTCCAACGGCCAGATCACCGGGCTGGCCAGCGGCGCGGCCAGAACTTCGTGCGTGCTGGCCGGGCGTTCAGCGTCGGGCAGCACCAGCGCCAGCGCAAATGAAGAGTCCAGAACGATCAACGCCGCCCCTCGCGCACCCAGTCCAGGATTTCTTCACGCGTGATGGGGCCACCCCGTTCCTGCATGTTGCGACCCATGTCCTGCAGCGCCTGCAGCGCGGCCAGCCGCTGCTGGTACAACTGGGGCGACACCTCGCTGATGGGCACCAGCTTGGCCACCGGCTTGTTGTGGCGCGTGATGATGACTTCTTCGCCCCGCTCGGCGCGTGCGATCAGTTCCGACAGGTGTGTCTTGGCTTCAAAAAGTCCCACCGATTCCATGGTGCAGCGCGTCGGCGAAAGGCCTGGCCTTGATTTGGTTGAATCGACCAGATTGTAAAGGCTGTGCCAGTGGCGGGCCGGTGGTCGTCAGGCCAGCGCCGGCAGGTCCAGCACCCACAAACGCACCGGGTGCGTGAAGCGCTGTTGCCCCTGTGCCAACGCGGCTTGAAACGTTTCCAGCACCGGCTGCTGCAGGCCCCAGGCCACCACCAGCGTGGGGCGCCGGGGTGCGAAGCGCGCGGCCTGGGCCTCAGCTGCAGGGCCGCTGTTCAGCCAGCCGCAGTCCCAGGGGCCGCTAACACTATCCGGGCATATGGTGCCCACAGCGGCGGTTTCGTGCAGCTTCACGGCCAGGCGGTGCAGCCGCTGGCGCAAGGCACCGCCCAGTTGCTGCATGTGCAGCGTGCCGTCCAGCTTCAGCATCTGGTGCTGGACCCAGGCCCGTTGCATGGCCTGCGGGCCGCTGCCGGCTGCCAGCGTCTGGCGGGCACAGGCCCATGCGCCGCTGTTGCCGCACAGGGCCGAAAGCGCCTGCGCCAGGCCTGCAGCATCGGCGCATGGTGCTGGCGCCGCGGCAGGGGGGCCTGCTTGTGGCGCGCTGAGCAGCAGGCCGTCAAAGCGTGCCGAGAAACGGGCCCATCGGCCGGAAGCAGAATTCGGGTTCATGCCGTCTTGCAGCAGCCTTGGCCCGCGGGCACCGCTACCGGGTCGTGAAGGACGGCCATTGTTGCCGCAGGCCCGGCCCGCCTGCGGGCCGGTTCAGCCGGTACAGCCGGTACACGGTAGATTCACGACCTTGCAGAACAACGGAGCACCCCCTGCCATGGACAAAGCATCCCCCCTGGCCAGCCTGAAAGACCCCGGCCTGCTGAAGACCGACGCGCTGATCAACGGCGAATGGACCGCCGGCCAGGCCGGTGCACGGCGCTTTGCCGTCACCGACCCGGCCACCGGCCAGACGCTGGCCGAAGTGGCCAACCTGGGGCCTGCCGACGCCGCAGCCGCCATCAGTGCGGCCGACAAGGCCTGGCCGGCGTGGCGCGCCAAGACCGCGAAGGAACGTGGCGCCATCCTGATGAAGTGGTTTGCACTGCTGCACGCCAACGCCGACGACCTGGCCCGCATCATGACCGCCGAACAGGGCAAGCCGCTGGCCGAAGCCAAGGGTGAAGTGGCCTATGGCGCCAGCTTCATCGAGTGGTTCGCCGAAGAAGCGCGGCGCGTCTACGGCCAGACCATTCCCACCACCGACAACAACAAGCGCTACATCATCGTCAAGCAGCCCATTGGCGTGTGCGCAGCCATCACGCCGTGGAACTTCCCCATCGCCATGATCACGCGCAAGGTGGCGCCGGCGCTGGCCGCCGGCTGCCCGGTGATCATCAAGCCGGCTGAGCAGACACCGCTGTCGGCGCTGGCCGTGGCCGAACTGGCACAGCGCGCGGGCATGCCGGCGGGGGTGCTGAACATCCTGTGCGCCGACGCCGACAACAGCATCGCCATCGGCAAGGTGCTGTGCAGTTCCGACGTGGTGCGCCACCTGTCATTCACCGGCAGCACCGAGGTGGGCCGCATCCTGGCCGCGCAGTGCGCGCCCAGCATCAAGAAGATCAGCCTGGAACTGGGCGGCAACGCGCCCTTCATCGTGTTTGACGACGCCGACGTGGACAGCGCCGTGGAAGGCGCCATGGTCAGCAAGTACCGCAACGCCGGCCAGACCTGCGTGTGCGCCAACCGGCTGTACGTGCAGGCCGGCGTTTACGACGAATTTGTCGCCAAGCTGGCGGCCAAGGTGGGCCAGATCAAGGTAGGCAATGGTTTCGAGCCCGGAGTGAACCAGGGCCCGCTGATCGATCACCAGGCCATCGCGAAAGTGGAACTGCACGTGGCCGACGCACTGGCCAAGGGCGCGCGCGTGGTGGTGGGCGGCAAGCGCGACGGCGACCGCTGCTACAGCCCCACCGTGCTGGCCGACGTGACCAGCGACATGCGCTGCGCGAAGGAAGAAACCTTCGGCCCCGTGGCCCCGGTTTTCAAGTTTGAAACCGAGGCCGAAGTGGTGGCAGCCGCCAACGCCACCGAGTTCGGCCTGGCCAGCTACTTCTACAGCCGCGACGTGGGCCGCGTGTTCCGCGTGGCCGAAGCGCTGGAATACGGCATGGTGGGCATCAACACCGGCCTGATTTCCACCACCGAAGTGCCCTTTGGCGGCGTCAAGCAAAGCGGCCTGGGCCGCGAAGGTGCCAGCCAGGGCATGGACGACTACGTGGAGATCAAGTACTTGTGCCTGGGTGATGTGATGCGCTGAAGCGCGGCGGGCCGGCCTGCAGCCCGCCCGGCACAGTGCCTCCCGCAGGCGCCGCGCCCTGTAAAGCCCCCGCAGTGGGGCTTTTTTGTTTGCACCCAACACCTACCGGGTTTGCCGCAGTGCGCATGCCACGGTGCCGGTGCTACCGTTGCGCGGCGCAGTTGTTAGCGCTAACACAGTACCCCCGGCCGCACCAGACGGCCTCACGACACGACGGAGACCGCCATGACCCGACATCAAGAAGCCCTGCCCCGCGGCAGGGCGCTGCTGGCACCCAGCAGGCTGCCCGCATTGCTGCCACTGGCCGCTGCCCTGGCCACCTGCATGCCCGCGCTGGCCCAGCAGGCCACGGACAGTGGCAAGGTGGAAACAGTGATCATCAGCGCCACCAAGCGCGTGCAGTCGCTGCAGGCCACGCCCATCGCCATTTCGGTCATCAGCGGTGGCACGCTCGAACAGGCCAACCTGAACAACCTGGAAGCCATCAGCAGCCAGGTGCCCACGGTGAATTTCCGCACCAACGCCAGCAACAAAGACTCGGCGCTGTTCATCCGCGGTGTGGGCACCATCAGTACCAGCCCGGGCGTGGAGCCCACGGTGTCGACAGTGCTGGACGGCGTGGTCACCGCACGGCCGGGCCAGGCCACGCTGGACCTGGTGGAAATCGACCGCATCGAAATCCTGCGCGGCCCGCAGGGCACGCTGTTCGGCAAAAACGCTTCGGCTGGCGTCATCAACATCGTAACGCGCGCGCCCAGCAAGGAATTCAGCGGCTACGCCGACCTGGGCCTGTTCCAAGGCGGCGAGCGCCGCGTGCGGCTGGGGGTTTCCGGCGAACTGGCCAAGGACCTGGTGCGGGCCAGCCTGTCGGCCATGGCCGGCAAGTTCGATGGCAACGTGACCAATGTGTTTGACGGCAGCAAGGTCAATGGCTTCGACCGCCAGGGCGTGCGGGCGCGCGTGGACATCACACCCACCAAGGACCTGAAGATCGTGCTGCTCGCCGACCACGTGAAGGCCGACGACACACCACCCACCGGTGTTTCCTACAGCACCAACGTGCGCGCCTACCCAAGCCTTGCCGTTACCGCCAACCCGAACTACGGCTTTGCCGTGGCGCCCGTGGTGCCTTCGCCCACCAACCGCGAGATCAACAGCGAGATGAAGACCCGCGTGTCCGACACCAACCAGGGCTTCTCGGCCCAGGTGGACTGGAACGTGGGTTCGCACCAGGTGACCAGCATCACGGCACTGCGCAAATGGTCCAACGAACAGTTCCAGGACCAGGACCGCATGGGCACGCTGTACCGGGGCTTCAACCGCACCGCCGACCGCGGTGTGCTCGACTTCTCGCAGACCAGCCAGGAACTGCGCATCGCCTCGACCCAAAGCGGACTGGTGGATTACGTGGCCGGCGTGTTCTACATCAAGGGCAAGGGCGACGAAACCTATGGGCGCACCACCACGCGCTGCGCCAATTCCACTGCCACCGCGCTGGCCAATGGCCTGGTGCCGTGCAGCGCTGGAAGCACCACCAACGACAACGGGGTGGCCGATTACGGCATGGTCAACAAGAGCCTGTCGGCGTTTGGTGAAGGCACGTGGAACCTGACACCAGCGTTCCGCGCCATCACCGGGCTGCGCTACACCCAGGACGACCTGTCCTACTACCACGGCCGCGTGTACACGCCCGACGCCACCACGCCCGCAGCCGTCTCGGCGCCGGGCATCAACCCCACACGGGCCCGCGTGAATGGCGCCACCCGCGAAGAGGCCTGGTCGGGCCGCATCGGGCCGCAGTTCGACATCACCAAGAACGTGGCGGGCTACCTGACCTACGCCCGCGGCTACAAGGGCCCGGCCTACAACGTGTTCTTCAACATGACGCCGACGCAGGACAACGTGCTGGCCCCGGAGAAGAGCAAGTCGATGGAGGCCGGCCTGAAGACCACGCTGTGGGACGGCAAGCTGCGCTTGAACCTGGCGCTGTTCAAGACCGACTACACCGGCTACCAGGCCAACGTGCCCGATCTGGTGAACGGCGTCATCGTGACGCGGCTGGTCAACGCCGGCAGCATCACCACGTCGGGCCTGGAGATCGACGCCACGGCACGCATCACGTCAGCACTGACGGTCACCGCAGCGGTGGCCAACGTGGAAGCACGGGTCATGAACTTCAACTGCCCGCCAGGGGCTGCCGCCAGCTGCGACATCAATGGCAAGCCCATGCCGTTTTCGCCCGACTGGAAGGGCAGCGTGCGCGTGAAGTACAGCCAGGGCCTGGGCGGTGGGCTTTCAGTGGACTACGGGGTGGACGTGAACCGCCAGAGCGGCACCAACTTCGATCTGCAGCAGCAGCCCGATGCGTACCAACCGGCGTACAGCGTGTGGAACGCTTCCATCGCGCTGCAAAGCACCGCTGGCTGGCGCGTGGCACTGCTGGGCAAGAACCTGGGCAACCAGAGTTATGCCACCTTCATCCAGAGCGGCGGCAACCACATCAACCGCTACGTGCCGCGCGACGACAAGCGCTACTTCGGCGTGAACGCGCGCTACGACTTCTGAGCACGCAAGGCCGGGCCTCCGGCCCATGCACCATGACAAAGGGCCCGGAACACCGGGCCTTTTTTTCGCTCACTGCGCGCTTGGGTTCAGGTGATGACCGACTGCTGCGCGATGCCGGCGTCCACCAGCACATGCTGGCCGGTCATGCCGTTGCTGTCGTCTGCCGCCAGAAACAGCGTGGGCCGCGCCACGTGGCCGGGGTCGAGGCGGATCTTCAGGCATTGCGCGTCCAGGAACTGCTGGTCGGCCACCGGGTCGCGGTGCAGCGCGTTCTGCCGATCGGTGACGATGGCGCCGGGCACCAGCGCGTTGACGCGGATGTTGCGCGGGCCCAGTTCACGCGCCAGCGTGCGCGTCAGGCCCAGGATGCCGGCCTTGGCCGTGGTGTAGCCGACCAGGTTGGGCCGGCCGCGCATCCAGCTGACGCTGCCCATGTTCACCACGCTGCCGCCACCGGCCGCTGCCATCGCCGGCGCCACGGCCTGGATGGCGAAGAAGTAGTGCTTCAGGTTCAGCGCCAAGCGCTCGTCCCACATCTCTGAGGTGACGTCTTCCATCTTGTGGCGGTCATCGCGGCCGGCGTTGTTGACCAGCACGCGGATGGGGCCGAGTTCGTTCACCACGCGCCGCAACAGTGCCTGGTAGGCCAGGGCGTCGCGCACGTCGCAGGCTGCGTACCAGGGCGCGCTATGACCTGCAGCCTGCACTTCGTCAACCAAGGCGGTGCCACCATCGGGCCGCGTACCGCAGAAGGCCACACGCGAGCCCTGCTGCGCAAAAGCGCGCACAAGTTCAGCGCCAATGCCCGAGCTGCCGCCCGAGATGAACACCACACGGTCGCGCAGGCTGGGGTAGTGGGCGTAGCTCATGGTGGTCACCAACCGGCGGGCAGCACTTCAGCCATCGCCACCACGCGCCCCTCGTCGATGCTGCGGTGCGCGGCCAAGCCGGTGGCCACTGCGCGCAGGCCTTCTTCCAGCCCGATCTCGGGCGGCTGCCCGGCGCGAATGGCTGCTGCAAAACGCTGGTGCTCGATGTAGCTGGCGCCGAAGTGGTGGCCGGCGTACTTGATGTTGGTGTCCCACACACGCTTCACGTTCACGCCCTTGCCGGTGCCCGAAGTCTGGCCCCAGGCGTTGCGCTGGCCCCAGTCTTCGCGCCGGCTGTGGCGCAGCGTCAGGCTGGGCAGCAGGCTTTCCAGCTTGCCTTCGTCGCCCACCACCACCAGGTGTTCGTTGTCGGTGCTGCCTTCGGCGAACATGCACAGGTCCAGCATCGCGCGTGCGCCGCTGGGGTATTCGACGATCACGTAAGCGCTGTCCAGGATGTCGGGCACCCGCACACCACCCGGGCCGGCATAACGTTCATCAAGATGGTTCACGCGCTGGCCGCCGCTGGCGAACACGCGCAGCGGCTTTTCACGCAACACCAGGTCCATCAGGTTGAAGTAGTGGCAGCACTTTTCCACCAGCGTGCCACCGGTGTTGGCGCTGAAACGGTTCCAGTCGCCCACCTTGGGGTAGAAGGGTTCACGGTGTTCGCGAATCGCCACCTGGTGGATGCGGCCCACACCACCACCATGCGCGATGCGTATCAGTTCGGCCACCGGGGGCATGTAGCGGTATTCCTGCGCCACCCACACGATGCCGGCGCCGGCCGGGCGTTGCTGCTGCAGGCGCAGCAGTTCCAAGCCGTCGTGCATGCGCGTGACCAGCGGCTTTTCCACCAGGATATGCAGCTTGGTGGCCAGCGCGCTGCGCATCACGTCCACGTGCGTGAAGTTGGGCGTGGCGATCACCACCGCGTCGCACAGGCCGCTGGCCAGCAATTCGCTGTGGTGTTCAAACACCTGGGGCTTGGCGCCGCGGCAGATGGCCAGCGCAGACGCGCGGCTTTCAGCATGCGTGTCGGCCAGCGCCGTGACCTGCGCGCCCCCCATCGAAAACAGGTTCTCGATGTGTTCTCGGCCCATGCTGCCGCAACCGATGATGCCGTAGCGTATGTCGTTCATATCCGCTGTTATCCCTTCAATCCGCCTTGTGTGAGACCACCCACCACACGCTCTTGAAACAGCGCAATCAGCACCGCAATCGGCACGATGGCGACAATCAGCGCCGCTGAGATGATGGGCCAGGGAAACGTGAATTCACCCTGGTACAGCGTGATGCCCACCGGCAGCGTGCGCATGCTGGCGCTGGCGTTCAGCGACAGCGCCAGCAGGAATTCGTCCCAGGCGTTGACGAAGGCCAAAATGCCTGCTGTGAACACACCCGGCGCGGCCAGCGGCACCACCACGCGCCACAGCGCGCCCATGCGCGTGCAGCCGTCGATCATGGCGGCGTTTTCCAGGTCCTTCGGAATGCTCTGGAAAAAGCCCACCAGCACCAGCGTGCACACCGGCAGGTTCAGCACCGTGTAGGGCAGGATCAGCGCCGTGTAGGTGTTCAGCAAACCCGCGCTGCGCATGGTTTCGAAGATGGGTACCAGCAGCGTCACCAGCGGGAACATCGAACTGGCCACGATGCACGTCAAGATCAGCTGCCGGCGCTTCAGGTTCAGCCGCGCAATGGCATAGGCCGCCAGCGAAGACACCAGAAGCGACACGATGGTGGAGCCGATGGCAACCACCGCGCTGTTGACCATGTAGTTGAAGAGCGGCTGGTCGCCGAAGGCGCGCACGTAGTTCTGCAGCGTGGGCTGGTGCGGCCACCAGGTGATGGGCTTGGCCACCAGTTCGGCTTCGGTCTTCAGCGACGTGAGCAGTATCCACAGCGCCGGGAAGAAACCGTTGACGACCACGATTCCCGCGGCCAGCAGGCGCAGCGTGCGGGGGCTGAAGATGGGCAGGCCGTTCATGCCGCGTTGGCGCCCACGCGCTTCAGGTACACCGCCGTCACCAGCAGCGAGATGACGAACATGCACACCGCCAGGGTGCTGCCGTAGCCCACGTCCAGGTAGTCGATGGTGGTCTTGTGAATCAGCATGGCCAGGGTTTCGGTGCTGTTGCCGGGGCCGCCCTTGGTCATGGTGTAGGGGATGTCAAAGGTCTGCAGCGCGGTGATGGTGCGGAAGATCAGCGCCACCAGAATGCTGGGCATCAGCATCGGTATGGTGATGCCCCAGAACTGCTGCCAGCGTGAAGCGCCGTCCACTTCAGCGGCTTCATACAGGCTCTTGGGAATCATCTGCAGGCCGGCCAGCAGGATCAGCGCCATGAAAGAACTGCTCTTCCAGATGATGGTCAGGCATATGGCGGCAAAGGCCCATGCGGGCTTCAGCAACCACATCGCCGGTTCGCGGGCATCCACCAGGCCCAGGCGGCGCAGCACGTCGTTGACGACGCCGTATTCGGTGTGGAAGAACCACGCAAAGATGAGGCCGGCAAACGACAGCGGCAGCGCCCAGGGCAGCAGCAAGGCCAGCCGCACCGGCCACTGGCGCTTGAACGGCAGGTTGGCCAGCAGGGCAAGCCCCAGGCCCACCACCAGCGCGCCGGGCACGGTGATCAGCGTGATGAGCACGGTGTTCTTCGCGGCGTTCCAGAACTCGGCGTCGGCAAACACCAGCGCGTAGTTTTCGAACCCCACGAACTTCGCCGTGCTGCCCGCACCCGAAAGCCGCAGGTCAAAGAAGCTGTTGTAGATAAGCTTGCCGATCGGGTAGGCCACGATCAGCGCCAGCAGGATGAACGCCGGGGCCAGCAGCAGCACGCCCAGCGTCTTTTCGCTGGGGTCGCGCAGGCGGTCAAAGAGCGTGGGCTTGGAAGTCATCCAGGGCTTGCGGTTGCGGGTGGGCTGTGCCGGCAGGCGCACGGGCCTGCGCCCCACCTGCCCTTGGCCAACCGCGCCGGTGTTGTCAGCGCATCACCCGAGCCAGGCGTGAAGCGATGTCGGCCACGCCTTCGTCAGGGGTCTTGGTGCGCGCCAGCACAGCGCTGGTGGTGGTGCGGATGACGTCGCTGACCTGGCCGTAGTCACGGCTCATGGGGCGGCTCTTGCCGGCCACCACCGCCGCTGCAGCGTCCTTGAACCAGGGAACAGCCTTGACCACGTCGGCGTCGGTGTAGACGCTGCTGTAGGTGGGCAGCAGCGAGCCTTCAACGGCCAGGAATTTGCTGGCTTCGGGGCTGGACATGAAACGCACCAGCTTCGCGGACTCCGCCTTGTTCTTGCTGAAGGCGCTGACGGCCCACTGCCAGCCGCCGATGCAGGTGGCGCTCTTGCCGCCGGCCACGGCCGGCAGCGGCATGGCACCGACTTTGCCCTTGACCTGCGAGTCGGCGTCGTCCTTGAAACGGTCCCAGGCAAAGCCCCAGTTGATGCCGAAAAGAATCTGGCCGGCCTTGAATTCGTTGACGGTGTCGCCGGTTTTCACCTCGGCCACGTTCTTCTTCACCACGCCGGCGTCCACCAGGCCCAGCCACTGCTGCAGGCCTTTGGCGGCTGCCGCGCGGTCCAGCGTCAGCTTGCCGCTGGCGTCGTTGAATTCCTTGCCCTGGCTCCAGTAGGGCAGCAAGAAGGTGCACACCGCGCCTTCGATGGGCGCGCCCTGGATGGACAGGCCTTGCAGGGTGGTGTTGCCGGCCTGCGCTTCGGCGGCGACGATCTTCTTGGCGGCGGCCGCCAGTTCGTCCCAGGTCTTGGGCTCGGCCACCCTGTGTTTTTCCAGCAGGTCCTTGCGGTAGTACATGAACATCGCGTCGGCAAAGGCCGGCATGGCCGCGATCTTGCCGTCCACCACGTTGGACGTGGCGTACACCGGCAGGTAAGACTTCAGCGCGGCGGCCGGTTCACCCATGTAGGCGTTCAGCGGTTCCAGCCAGCCGGCACCGTAGTACTGCGCGGGGTTCACGATGTCGATCAGGTAGACATCGATGGTCGGGTCCTTGGCGTTCAGCACGGTGCTGAGGTACTGGCGCTGCAGTTCGCTGGTGGAGCCGCCGGTTTCCACTTCGATACTGACGCCGGGGTTGCGTTTGCTGTAGTCCTCGAACAGGCGCTTCATCAGGTCGGGCCGCTGCTGCTGGCCACCCGAAAACACGCGCAACTTGGTCTGCGCGCTGGCGGCCAGCGGCAGGCACAAGGCCACACTGGCCGCGGCCAGCAAAGAACCAAGGGCGAAACGACGAATCAGCATGAGGGGCCTCCTTACAGTGCGGCGCCGGTGGTGGCGTCAAACAGGTGCAGGTGTTCAGGGTTCACAAAGACATCGATGGCGCTGCCCGGCGGGTTGCGAAAGGCTGCTGGCGCACGTGCCACCATCTCGGCCTTGCCGACTTGCAACGTCACCAGGGTTTCTGCACCCAGCGGTTCCAGCAATGACACCACGGCTGGCACGCGCTGCGCGTTGACAGCCGTGGGCGACAGCGCCAGGTTTTCAGGCCTGATGCCGAACTTCAGGGCTGGCGCGCCGCCGCCTGCAGGCGAGCGCACCGCCGCCGCGCGGCGCGCCAGTTCGGCCGGCAATTGAATGGCGGCGCCACCCAGGTCGGCTTGGCCCGTGGGCAGCAGCGTGCAATTGCACAGGTTCATCGGAGGCGCGCCGGTGAAACCCGCCACAAACAAGGCCGCGGGCCGGTTGTAGATGGCGTCGGGCGTGTCGTACTGCATCTTGTGGCCGGCCTGCATGACGGCAATGCGGTCGGCCAGCGTCATGGCTTCGGTCTGGTCGTGCGTGACGTAGATGATGGTGGCGCCCAGGCGCTGGTGCAGGCGCTTGATCTCGCTGCGCATCTCGTTGCGCAACTGCGCGTCCAGGTTGGACAGCGGCTCGTCGAACAAGAAGACCTTGGGTTCACGCACGATGGCGCGGCCGATGGCCACGCGCTGGCGCTGGCCGCCCGACAGCGCGGCAGGCCGGCGGTCGAGCATGTGGTCGATGCGCAGCAGTTGCGCCGCACCCATCACGCGGCGCTGGATCTCGGCCTCGGGCGTCTTGCGCAGCCGCAGGCCGAAGGCCATGTTCTCGAACAGGGTCTTGTGCGGGTACAGCGCATAGTCCTGGAACACCATGGCGATGTCGCGGCTGCGCGGCGGCAGGTCGTTGACGCGCAGGCCGTCGATCTTCACGTCACCGCCGGTGATGGGTTCCAGGCCGGCGATCATGCGCAACAGCGTGCTCTTGCCGCAGCCGCTGGGGCCGACGAAGACGACGAACTCGCCGTGGCGGATCTCGAGGTCTATGCCGTGGATGACGGTGTTCTTGCCGTCGTAGCTCTTGCTGACGGCGTGCAGGTCGACGGCGGCCATGATCGAAAGACTCTCAGGCTCAGTAAGCGCCTTGCGGCTTGGCCGGCGCCGCTGGGGGGGCGCCGCCGTCGATGGCCCGCAGCGCCTGCGCGGCGGCTTGCGCGGCGCGCATCAGCAGGCCCAGGTCTGAAGCCACGGCCACGAAGTCGTAACCCATCGCGCGGTACTGCGCCACCACCTCGGGCGTGCCGCCCACGGTGCCGATGGGCATGCCCAGGCGGTTGGCGCGCTGCGCGGCGCTGGTCATCTGCGCCATCACTTCAGGGTGCGTCAGGTTGCCGACATGGCCCATCGAACCCGACAGGTCGCCCGGGCCCACGAACAACGCGCCCACGCCCGGCACGGCGGCTATCGCTTCCAGGTTGGCGATGGACTCCACCGTCTCCATCTGCAGCACCGCGCACACGTTTTCATTGGCCTGCTTGAAGAACTGCGGCACGGTGCCGAATCGTGACGCGCGGCTCATGCCGGCCATGCCGCGCACGCCTTCGGGTGCGTAGCGCGTGGCGGCCACCGCCTTGCGCGCCTCATCGGCGTTCTGGATGAAAGGAAACAGCAGCGAATGGGCGCCGGCGTCCAGCACGCGCTTGACCTGCACGGTGTCGTTCCACGGCACACGCACCAGCGGCGCCATGCGGGTGTTGCCCACCGCCTGCAGCATGTGCACCAGGTCCATCAGGTCCAGCGGCGTGTGCTCCATGTCGATCACGCCCCAGTCGAAACCGGCCGTGCCGACGGCCTCGGCCACGATGGGGCTGGCCGCCATCACCCAGGTGCCGATGGGCACCTTGGTTGCGCGGTCGGCCAGCAGTTGTTGGAATGGGTTCATGGCGGGGCCTGGTGGTTTCAGTAGATGACCGGCTCGGGCGTGTCCGGGCCGCTTTGCAGGAAGTCGAGGTCACAGCCCTCATGGGCCTGCGTCACGTGTTGCTGGTACAGCTGCGCCCAGCCGCGGCCGTAAGCCCTGGGAGGTGGCGCCCACGCGGCGCGGCGGCGTTCCAGTTCGTCGTCGCTGACGTCCATGCGGATGCTGCGGGCGGCCACGTCCAGTTCGATCATGTCACCGCTGCGCACCAGCGCCAGCGGCCCGCCGACCACACTTTCGGGGCTGACGTGCAGGATGCAGCTGCCGTAGTGCGTGCCGCTCATGCGCGCGTCGCTGATGCGCACCATGTCGCGCACGCCTTGCTGCAACAGCTTCTGCGGTATGGGCAGGCCGCCCCACTCGGGCATGCCCGGTGCGCCCACCGGGCCGGCGTTGCGCAACACCAGCACGGTGTTTTCGTCCACGTCCAGGTTGGGGTCGGCCATGGCGGCCTGCATCTGCGGCTGGCTGTCGAACACCAGCGCACTGCCGCGGTGCTTCAGCAGGCGGGGCGTGGCGGCGCTGGGCTTGATGACGGCACCCATCGGGGCCAGGTTGCCGGTCAGCACCGCCAGCGCGCTGCTGCTCACGGGGTTGTTCAGTGGCCGGATGACGTCGTTGTCCACCACCTCGTGGCCCTGGATCTGTTCGCCCAGCGTGCGGCCTGTCAGCGTCAAGGCCGACAGCGACAGTTCGTCGCGCAGGCGGTTCATCAGCGCGGGCAACCCACCGGCGTAGTAGAAGTCTTCCATCAGCCGGTCGCCGCTGGGAAACAGGTTGGCCAGCACCGGCACGCGCCGGGCCACGGCGTCCAGGTCGGCCAGGGTCAGGTCCACACCCGCGCGGCGCGCCATGGCGATGATGTGCACGCAGGCGTTGGTGCTGCCGCCCAGCGCCATCTGCACCACGGCGGCGTTGATGAACGAATCCCGCGTCAGGATGCGCTGTGGCGTCAGGTCTTCGCCGATCATGGCCACGATGCGTTCACCGCAGTCGGCAGCCATGCGCGGGTGCGCTGCGTCCATGGCCGGGATGCTGGTGCTGCCTGTAAGCGCCAGGCCCAGCGCTTCGGCAATGGCCGTCATGGTGCTGGCGGTGCCCATGGTGTTGCAGGTGCCGGGGCTGCGCGTCATGCGCGATTCCAGCTTCACCCATTCGGCGTCGCTGATCTGGCCGGCCTGGTACTCGTCCCAGAACAGGCGCGTGTGCGTGCCAGCACCCACGGTCTTGCCCTGGTAGCGGTCGTTCAACATTGGCCCGGCGGGGCAGAACAGCGCCGGCACGCCCATGCTGATGGCTCCCATCAGCAGGCCGGGCGTGGTCTTGTCGCAACCGCCCAGCAGCACCGCGCCGTCGATGGGCAGGCTGCGCAGCAACTCTTCCGTTTCCATGGCCAGGAAGTTGCGGTACAGCATGGTGGTGGGCTTGACCATCACCTCGCCCAGGCTCATGGCGGGCAGTTCGAAGGGCATGCCACCGGCCAGCAGCACGCCCCGCTTCACGGCCTCGG
The DNA here is from genome assembly GCA_043717565.1 of Burkholderiales bacterium. Taxonomy (GTDB): domain Bacteria; phylum Pseudomonadota; class Gammaproteobacteria; order Burkholderiales; family Burkholderiaceae_C; genus Rubrivivax. The sequence goes on from JAYSXE010000280.1 coordinate 34,632, forward strand.
CCCTTTCGCGCAAATGGGCGTGGCAGGGCGACAAGTCGCTCCAGGTGTTGATGATGGCCACGATGGGCCGGCCCATCACGTCTTCGCGCCGCAACCCCATCTGCTGCATGCGCTGGCGGTGCGCAAAGCCGCGCATGCCCTTGGCGGCAAACCAGCGTGCGCTGCGGAGTTCGGCGGGTGGGCGCGTCATGCGGTGTTCATCAGTCTTTGTTACCGCTAACATTATGGTCGCGGTTGGGTACAGTCCATTGAGACTAACCCGGTGGCGAGGGCGGGTTACGCTCGCGACAACAAGCAGCGGAATCAACATTGCTGCGGTCCAGTTGGTTCGGTGCTGGTTTCGCAATCCCATCGCAGCCCTGTCGCGTTCATTCAGCCGCCCTCGCCGTTGCAGACCACCGCCGCACCCCATGGCCGCAAGCAAACCCAAGGCACCTTCCACCGCCCCTATTGAACGCCAGGCCCGCCGCGGCCATGGGCGCATGACGCTGCAGGACGTGGCGGCGGCAGCGGGCGTGACGGCCATCACCGTGTCGCGCTACCTGCGCGAACCCACCGTGGTGGCGCCAGACACGGCGCAACGCATCCGCACGGCGCTGGCACAGACCGGCTATGTGCCCAACCAGCAGGCCGGCCTGCTCGCCAGTGGTGTCAGCAACATCGTGGCGGCGCTGGTGCCCAACCTGGCGAACTCCATCTTTGCCGAAACCGCGCAGGGGCTCAGCGACGGCTTGCAGGCCGCCGGTTTTGAACTGCTGATCGCCAGCACCGGCTATTCGCTGGAACGCGAAGAACACCAGCTGCGCGCGCTGATGGGCTGGCGCCCGGCTGCGGTGGTGGTGACGGGGCGGCGCCATTCACCGGGTGCGCTGAAGCTGCTGTCCAACGCGCAGGCGTCGGGCACGCCGGTCATCGAGATCTGGGACCACCACCCGCCCGAGCCCGGCAGCCAGCGAGCGGCTTTCACGCAGATCGGCTTCAACCACGACCAGGTGGGCCGCGCGATGGCGCAACACCTGCTGGCCGCCGGGCACCGCCGCCTGGCCTATGTGGACAGCGGCGTGGCCGAGGACTACCGCGCGCACGAACGGGGCCTGGCATTCGCCAGCGCGGCACGCCGCGCCGGCGCGCAGGTGACGGTGCTGGTGGCACCGGCCGGCGAAGCCTTCGACGCCGGCCGCCACGTGCTGGGCGAGCTGGTGCGCGCCGGCCCACCCACCATCACCGCCGCGGCCTTTGCCAACGACCACCTGGCCAGCGGCGCGCTGCTGGAAGCGGCGCAGCGCCGGCTGCCTGTGCCCGAACGCCTGGCGCTGCTGGGCTTTGGCGACTTCGCCATCGCGCGCCAGTTGAGCCCCGGGCTGAGCAGCGTGCAACTGCCGCGTTATGGCATTGGCACCGAGACGGCACAGTCGCTGCTGAATGCGCTGCGCAGCCACCGCGCTGCGGTGCCGGTGGCCCTGCCGTGGACGCTGGTGGCGCGGGGCAGCACCGCGGGCAGCGGCGCTGCAATCACCTGAAGGCGTTGCGCCCTGTGGCGTCTGCGCGGCGCTGCAATCACCTGAAGCTCAGGCCCAGATCACCGGCTCGTGCGTGGCGTACCACCCGTCCACGGTATCGGCCACGCTGCTTTCGATGCGGGCGCGCTTGATCTTCATCGTCGGTGTCAGCGTGCCCGCTTCCATGCTCCAGGGTTCCTTGGCCACCACCAGCATCTGCAGATGTTCATGGCTGGCCAGGGTTGCGTTCACGTCGTGCAGCAGCTGCGTCAGCTGCGCCTGCACCTGGGCGCGCACCGCCGGGTCGCCCAAGCGCGGCCGCGTGAATTCGTCCAGCACCAGCACGGCATAGGCCGCGGGCTGGCCCAGGCCCGAGACCATGGACAGTTCCACCAGCGGGTGCGCGTTCAGGCAGCCTTCAATGGGCGCCGGCGCCACGTATTTGCCCTTGGCGGTCTTGAACAGTTCCTTCTTGCGCCCGGTCAGCAGCAACTGGCCGTATTCGTCGTAGCGGCCCAGGTCGCCGGTGCGGAAAAAGCCGTCGACGGTGAAGCACTCGGCGTTCAGTTCAGGCTGCTTGTAGTAACCCACCATCTGGCCGGGCGACTTGACCAGCACCTCGCCGTCTTCGGCCAGACGCGTCTGCACCCCGGGGAAGGGGCGGCCCACGGTGCCCACCGCCCGTTCACCTGGGTCGCCGGTGTGTGAAAAGGCGAAGTCCTCGGTCATCGCGTAGCCCTCGTACAGGTCCAGGCCCAGGCGGCGGTACCAGCGCATCAGCGCCACCGGCATGGGTGCTGAACCGCTGCCCGCACGGCGCGCATGTTCAAGGCCCAGGCTGGCCAGCACCTTCTTGCCCACCGCGGCAGCCGTGGCGGGGTTGGCCAGCGCGGCGTCCAGTTGCTCGGCGGGCATCTTGGCCAGCACCGCCTGCTGGAACTTGGTCCACAGGCGCGGCACCGAAACGAACCGGGTGGGCCGGGCACGCTGGATGTCGGCCATGAAGGTGGCCAGCGACTCGGTGAAATAGACGCGAACGTCCCCTTCAACCAGCGCGGTGCATTCCACCCAGGCGCGTTCGAAGCAATGCGCCAGTGGCAGGTAGGACAGCACCCGATCGTCGGCGTGGCGCACACCCCCGTCGCGCGCCAGGCCATCGGCCAGGATGCCGTGCGTGACGGTGGTGATGCTGGCGAAGTTCTGCATCACACCCTTGGGCTGGCCGGTGGAACCCGATGTGTACAGCAGCATCGCCAGGTCGCTGCCGGCGCGTTGCGGCCGGCCTTGCAGCGGCGGCGTGCGCGCAGTGATGTCGTCCCAGGTCGGGCAGCCCACGTCGGGCGCCAGGGGCAGCGCGACGCACGGCAGCGCCGCGGGAACACCGCTCTTTTGCAAATTCCAGGTGTCGAGCTTGCCGATGAACAGCAGCCGCGCCTCGCAGTGGCGCAGCACATAGGCCACGTTGTCGGCGGTTTCGGTCGGGAAGATGGCCACGGTGGTGGCACCCGCCATCCAGATGGCCAATTCGGCCATGAAGAAGTGGGCGCTGTTCTTGGCCAGGATGGCCACGTTGGCACCGGGTGACAGGTCCAGCGACACCAGGTGCGCGGCCATGCGGCGTGCCTGGTCCATGGTCTGCGCCCAGGTGAAGTCTTGCACCTGCCCACCGCCCAGCGGCTGCGTCAGGAACACCTGGTCGGCTCGGGTTGCTTCATGCTGGTAGACGTGGTCCAGGATCAGCGGGGTGCTTGCGGTTTCAGGCATCGTCAGGGCTCCAGGCGGGGAAACTATGCGCGCAGTGTCGGCGCGGAATCGCGCTGGCGCAGGCGTGGTTTTCACCACGTTCCTCGCGCCCGTGCCGGGTGGCTTGCAGTATCGTCAGTCGCAGAACTTCGGGACCAATGACCATGCCTTTTGACTTCTCAGGCCGCCGTGTGGTGGTGGCAGGCGGCAGCCGCGGCATCGGGCGCGCCATTGCGCTGAACTTTGCAGCGGCGGGGGCCGACGTTTCCATCTGCGCGCGCGGCGCAGCGGCTCTGGACGCCACGCGCGCCGACATTGCGGCCCACGGCCACCGCGCGCATGCGGCGCCTTGCGACCTGGCCGACGCGGCGTCGGTAGCCGGCTACATCTCCGCCGCAGCCCAGGCCCTGGGCGGCATCGACGTGCTGGTGAACAACGCCTCGGGCTTCGGCATGGGCGATGACGAGTCGGCCTGGGCCGCCGGGCTTTCGGTGGACGTGCTGGCCATGGTGCGCGCATCGCACGCCGCGCTGCCCTGGCTGCAGGCCTCGGGCGCGGGGGCTTCGGTGCTGCACATCACGTCCATCTCGGCCTACCGGCCTTCCACGCGTTCGGCGGCCTATGCGGCCGTGAAGGCAGCGATGAACAGCTACACCGGCAGCCAGGCCGCCATGCTGTGCCGCCAGGGCATCCGCGTCAACGCCATCGCGCCCGGCTCGATCGAGTTTCCGGGCGGTGTCTGGGACCAGCGCCGGCAGGCGGGCGACGCCCTCTACGACCGCACGCTGAAGAGCATTCCATTCGGCCGCATGGGCACGCCGGATGAGATTGCCGAGGTGGCGCTGTTCCTCACGTCGAACCACGCACGTTGGATGACCGGGCAGGTGTTGACGGTGGACGGCGGGCAGTTGTTGGGCGCCTGAGCCAGGGCGCTGGCGCGGCCTGCGAGTGCGCCACGCGGCGCCCCATCTGCGCCGTGCCGGCAGCTTTCACGCCGGCCGCGACAGCAGGTTCACGTAGTCGTGCTGCGCGGTCACCACGGTGCTGACGCGCCATTCCACCGGTTTGCCGCTCAGGTCCAGCGCCACGCGCCGTACCTGCAGCACCGGCTGGCCCATCGGTACCCCCAACACCCGCGCAGCGCTGCGGTCGGCGCCGGTGGCGCGCAGTCGTTCATGGGCCTGCGCCACCGTGATGCCGAATTCGTGCTGGTACAGGTGGTAGATGGTGCTGGAACGTTCGCGCCAGCGCTTTTCGGTCAGACCCCTGAACTGCGCCGCGGCGATGACCAGGCGGTCGTAGACCACGGGCCGGGTTTGCAGGCGCAGGCGGTGTTCAACCTGGAAGGCGGCGTCGCCCACGCGGCCGTGCAGCGCCGTGGCCCCTTCTTCGTCGAGCCGCGTGCGTTCGAAACTGACCAGTTCCACCTGCGGTGCTTCGCGCAGGCCGTCGCCGCGTTCGACATGGAAGAACTGGAACAGGAAGCGGTCGCTGCCGTGTGAAGCCACGAAGGTGCCGCGGCCTTGCCGGCGCACCAGGATGTGCTCGGCCACCAGGTCGTCCACCGCGCGGCGCACCGTGCCCACCGACACCCCGAAGCCCTGCGCCAGCGCGGTTTCACTGGGCAGCGCACCCGAAGGCGCGACAGCACCGCTTTCGATGCTGTGCAACAGCGCACGCTTGACGGCGCGGAACAGCGGCATGCCTGCGGCTTCGGGCGTGATGGCTTCAAGCGGCAGCACCGCCGAGCGGCGTGCGCCCGGGGCCAGCGGGCGGGCATCACCGGCCCGCCGTGCCGCATGCTGCGGTGCGGGTGCGGGTACGGCAGGCTCTGCTGCACGGCTTCTACGGGTGGGCATGCAAGCATGGTACCGAGCAGCGGCAGGGATGGAAAGCTCACCACCTGCAAGTCATATAGATGACTCGGTTGACACCGGCCAGGGCCGACGCCGATACTGCGCGCCACCCGCCGGGCTGCCGGCCGATCAGGAGCACTTTCAATGATTCATTTTGTGTTGCACGACCGCCAGGACAGCGTGGCCGTGGTGGTGGTGGAGGGCGTGACAGCCGGCATGAAGCTCAAGGGCTGGATCATGGACGAGGACAAGATGACCTCGGTCACCGCCAAGCAGGACATCCCCATCGGCCACAAGGTGGCGCTGCGCAAGATGGCGGTGGGCGACACCGTGGTCAAGTACGGCATCGACATGGGCAAGGTCATCAAGCCCATCGTTTCGGGCGAGCATGCGCATGTGCACAACATCAAAACCAAGCGCTGGTGATGGAGCGGCGCATGGGGCTACTGCGCGAGCCGCATGCGTCGTTGCGATCCTCGCAAGGCGGGAGCCTTGCTGCGGGTCGCGCCTAGCCTGCAACCCGCTCGCTACGCCCCCTGCACCACTCCATTCAGCTCGTTGAACAAAACAATCGACAGATCGGAAGAGTCAACATGTCCGTCATCAGCAAGAAAACCACCTTCCTCGGCTACCGCCGCGAAAACGGCCGCGTCGGCATTCGCAACCACGTCATCATCCTGCCGCTGGACGACCTGTCCAATGCCGCTGCCGAAGCCGTGGCGCACAACATCAAGGGCGCGCTAGCCATTCCGCACCCCTACGGCCGGCTGCAGTTTGGCGCCGACCTTGATTTGCACTTCCGCACCCTCATCGGCACCGGATGCAACCCCAACGTGGCGGCGGTGGTGGTCATCGGCATCGAAGACGGCTGGACGCAGAAGGTGGTGGAAGGCATAGCCACCACCGGCAAGCCCGTGGTGGGCTTCGGCATCGAAGGCCATGGCGACCACGAGACCATCATGAAAGCGAGCAAGGCCGCGCGCGAATACGTGCAATGGGCCAGCGAAAAGCAGCGCGAAGTCTGCCCCATCTCCGAGCTGTGGGTCTCGACCAAGTGCGGTGAGAGCGACACCACCAGCGGCTGCGGCGCGAACCCGACCGTGGGCAACGCCTTCGACAAGCTGCACCCGCTGGGCAACTACCTGTGCTTCGGCGAAACGTCCGAGATCACCGGCGGCGAGAAGATCGTGGCCGAGCGCTGCGCCACCACCGAGGTGCGCGACCAGTTCATGTTCATGTTCAACCGCTACCAGGACATGATCAACCGCCACAAGACCAGCGATCTTTCCGACTCGCAGCCGACCAAGGGCAACATCGCCGGCGGCCTGACGACGATCGAGGAAAAGGCGCTCGGCAACATCCAGAAGATCGGCAAGAAGTGCACGGTCGACGGCGTGATCGACAAGGCCGAGATGCCGACGCACCCGGGGCTGTGGTTCATGGATTCGTCGAGCGCCGCCGCCGAGATGGTGACCCTGTGCGCGGCCTCGGGCTACGCGCTGCACTTTTTCCCGACCGGGCAGGGCAACGTGATCGGCAACGCGATCGTGCCGGTCATCAAGATCTGCTCGAACCCGCGCACCGTGCGCCTGATGAGCGAGCACATCGACGTCGACACCTCGGGGCTGCTGCAGCGCGAGATCAACCTCGACCAGGCCGGCGACCGGCTGCTCGAGTGCATGCTGCGCATCGCGAACGGGCGGCTCACCGCGGCCGAGGCGCTCGGGCATCGCGAGTTCGTGATGACGCGCTTGTTCGAGTCGGCATGAGCCGGATCGTCATCACCGAGTTCATGGACGAGCGCGCCGTCGCGCAGTTGCAGGCAGCGCACGATGTGCTGTACGACCCGAAGCTGGTCGACGACGCGGCGCGGCTGCACGCCGAAGCGGCAGGCGCCGATGCGATCGTCGTGCGCAACCGCA
>JAYSXE010000029.1:0-2013 GCA_043717565.1 Burkholderiales bacterium
AGCCAGGCGCAGTCCAGGCCGGCGTACAGCACCCGGCCGACGAAGTTGTTGGTGCTGGCGTAGCGCAGGTCGAAGGCCACCCCGCACAGCCCGGCCAGCGGGCGGAAGTCGGGGTGGTGAGGGACGTCTTCGGCGCGAAGCGGGTTGGGCAAGGTCAGAAGAACTTGTAGTTGGCCCGAAGCGTGAAGGCCCGGCCGCGCGGATCGGCCACCCGAGGATCCCAGCCGGCACCGGCCGCAAAGTCCAGGTTGTGGGCGGTGAACGGCGGATCGGTGTTGAACAGATTCTTCACCCCGCCGGTCAATGTGAGGTTCTTGATGCCGGTGTAGGTCAGGGCCAGGTCGTAAGTGGTGTGGCTCTTCACCTCGGCCACGAAGCCTGCCGGCACCACGCCACTGGGCACCTCATCCATGTAGCCAGCGGTGTAGGCCTGGCTCACACTGCCGCCCCACGGACCTTGGCTGTAGCCCACGGTAGCCTGGTGCTTCCAGCGCACGAAGAGGTCTCGTGAATTCCATTGACCCGCGGTCTCGACATACGACTGCGAGGCGAAGATGCGTGACCTGTGGCTGTCCATGTAGGTGCCGTCCAGGTTCAGGTTCCACTTGCCGGCTGCCACACGGCCGTTGGCGCGCAGGTTCAGATCCACACCCCGGGTGATGTCGCCGTCGGCATTGACGAAACCGGCCCGGATGTAGCCCCCCGGGCCGTCCAGCCGGTTGTCGCTGCCGCGCACCAGGTTGTTCGGGAAGGTGGCGTAGTTGGCCACCACCTGCTGCGGTGTCAGCTCATAGATCAGTGCCTTGCGCCTGATCTCCCACAGGTCGGCGCTGACGCTCAGCCAGTTCGTGGGCGACACCACAAAGCCGATGGTCCACTGCTTGGAGGTTTCAGGCGTGAGGCCAGGATTGCCGCCCTGACGCGAATTCGGCCGGATGGCGCAGACCGCCAGGTCGGCGCCGGTAACGTTGCCGGCCGGGCAAAGCACCGGGTCGGCAATATTGCCTGGGACCGGCGACTCAGTGGTCACGCCATAGAGTTGGAAGAAGCTGGGAGCACGAAAGCCTGTGTTGTAGGAGCCGCGTAGCAGCAGTGCGTCGATGGGCGAATACTTCAGCGAGAACTTCGGATTGGTGGTGTTGCCAAAATCGCTGTAATGGTCATTGCGCACGGCCAACGTCGCTTCCATGCCCTTGATGACAGGTACTGCCACTTCGGCAAACACCGCCACGATGTCGCGTTTGACCTTGGGAAATTCGGCGTCAAACGGGGCCTGGTAGACCGGCCGGGTAGTCACCGAGCCGTCGCTGAACTGGTACGACTCCTGGCGAATGTCGAAACCGGCGGCCACCGCCACGGGCCCGGCGGGCAACTTCAGGATCTCACCCGATAGGGTGCCGTCGGCCTGCAACTGCGTGGACTTGCCATCGAACAGGCGCGTGCCCCTGGCGCTGGCACCGGCGATCAGCGCCAGCGCCTCGGCGGTCTGGGTCTGACCCGGCAGCAGCCAGGGATTGACCTTGCCACTGCCCAGCGCGGCCACCATCAAGTCGGTGAACAGGTAGCCCGGACCCAGCAGCGATTGCGCCTTGCTGCCGGCGCCCGACAGCCCCAGCTTGTAGTCCCAGTTGCCCCACACAATGCCCTCCATGCCCACCAGCAGGCGGTAGGCATCGGTGGTGGTCTCGATGGTGCGGCCACCGCAGATGGTGCAGCGCCAGCGGTAGGCGATCTTCTTGGTGTTGTCGAAGGTGGAGATCAGCGACGACAGGTCCTGGTAGTAGGGTCCGCCCACCGGGTACTGTGCGCCAGCAATGCTGCCGGTGGTGGTGATCTGGTAGGGCTCGAACTGCTTGGTGGCCTTGTTTTGCGAGGCCGCCAGTTCGGCGAACACAAGGTGGTCGGCGCCAAGCTTGAAGCCGCTTCGGGCGACCAGGTTGGTGCGCTCTATCGGCTGGATCAGCACCGCCGAGCCGCCGTAGTCGAAGGCGCAGCCGTTGGCAAAACCCAGGT
>JAYSXE010000281.1:0-13505 GCA_043717565.1 Burkholderiales bacterium
GGAAAGCCCGCTGTGACGGCGGTGCCAGCGCCCGTTCGAGCGAGAAAACCGCGTCGTCGGCACCAAAGCTGCTGCCGTCGTGGAACTTGACGCCCGGGCGCAGCCTGAACCGCCAGACGGTGGGCGTGACCACCTGCCACGACAGGGCGAGCGCGGGTTCAAGCCTGAACTTTTCGTCACGCCCCACCAGCGAGTCGTAGATCTGGAACGCCACCCGCGTGTGGTACAGCAGCGCGATGGCGTGCGGGTCCATGGTCTGCGGGTCGAAGGCGCTGGCCACGCGCAAGGTGCCACCGGTGGCACTGGTGGCACTGGTGGCGCTGGTGGCACTGGTGGCACTGGTGCCCGCCAGCGCAGCGTCGGCGGGCTGCGCTTGCGCGATCGTGGCGCCGGGGCCGGCCAGGCACAGCGCCAGGCCCGCCACCAGCCAGGCCCGGCGCCAGGGGGCACTGCGCGGGCGGGGTGAATCGGGGGCGGTGGGGGTGTCGGTCAGCAAGGGGGCTCTGTTTCGGGCGTCAAGTCCGTGCCAAGGCGGCATACGGATTCGCAATTGTGCACAGCAACATCTCGCCGGCACCCGTCATCGGCACAGGTTCCGACCGCAGTGCTATTCGCCGTCGTCGCCTTCGCCCGGGTCGTCGTTGCGGGCCTTGGTCACTCGTTTCTGCAAGCGCGCTGCCAGTGGTGCCAGGTCCTGCACCAGCGTGGCCGAAGGCACGGCGCGCGTGGCATTCAGCAGCGGCATTGGCAGCGTGGTCATGTAGGCGGGGGCGCTCAGGCGGTCGGTGCTGCGGTGTATGAAAGCCAGGTTGATGGCGCCGCCCACCACGGTTGCCGACACCAGCGCCGCCGCCGCGCGCTGCGGCTGGTGCGGCATCAGCAGAGCCAGGTGGCGGTACACCACCCAGGCCATCAGCAGCACCCGCAGCACCGGTGTCAGCCGCCACAGCAGCGGCACGCCCAGCGAAGCCGCCACGGTGGGCAGCACGGTGTCCAGCAACTCGATGAACAGCAGCCCGGGCAGCGCAATGTGCAGGTGCGCCATGAACTCGAAGCGGTTCTGGAACAGCTTGGACAACAGCGCCCAGGTGGCGCACCAGGCGGCCAGCGCCGCAGGCAGGCCCACCAGGGCAGGCAGCCAGGCGGTGAAGTCGGCGCCGGGGTCCATGCTGAGACCTTGCTTGAATACCAGCGCGGCCATCACCAGTGCGGCCACCAGGGCCAGGCGGCCGCCGGCCTGCGGGGCGTTCCAGGGCGTGCCTGCGGCCGTGCTGCGCCCGTTGCGCGTCAGGTGTGCGGGCAGGGGTGTTTCGGGTGCCAGGCTTTCGCCACGCAGGCGCAGTTGAAGCTTGGTGTGGCCCAGTTGCAGCGTGCTGGCCTTTGCCGGCAACACCTGTTGTGCGCCGGCGGCCAGGTGCTGTCCGTTGACCCACGCGCCGTTGACGCTGGGGCCAACCGTCAGCAGCAGGCGGCCTTCGGCGTCGGGCGCCACGGTGGCATGCCGGGGGGCCACGCTGGGGTCTTCCAGCACCAGGTGCTGGTCCAGTGCGCGGCCGATGGTCAGGGGCCAGGCGTGGACGTCGGCGCTGCGCAGCGCGTGGCCGTCGCGGTCCAGCAGCGTCACTAGCGCGAGGCGGTCTTCGGGGTGTTCCATGCAAAACTGTTCAGGTAGTGTTGGGCCAGCTTCTCGGCGCTGGCCAGACTGACGCCCTGGGCGTCGAAGCGCCCCTGCACGCCCGCCGTGGCCTGGTCCAACGTGGCCACCAGCACCGACAGGTCAAGCAGGCCGGGCAGCTTCTTGTAGGCGCGCAGGCAGACCACGGCTTTCAGCGGCAGCGCCGGCATGCCCACCTTGCTGCCTTCGCTGGCGCCGGCGCTGACGGTTTTTTCCACGCACTGCGCGGCAGTGCGTTGGCGGTCGTCGACACCCACAAATTCGTTGGCGAAACTGGCGCTGTAACGGTCGGCAAAGCGCAGCATGCCCAGGCGGCTGCCGTCGTAAGCCTCGTGGCGCACGGTGATGAAGCCGGTGAGCAGGGCGCCACTGACAAAGATGCGGCTGTCCATGGTGCAGTCGCTGCGCTCGAACTGCAGCCCCCGCGTGGCTTGTGGCGAACCCTGGCCCCAGCAGCGCATGAACTGTTCCTGCGGCACCGGTATGCGGTAGGTGGGGTGCCCTGCGCCACGCCAGGGCAGGGCCACGAAGCGTTGCGTCAGCCGGGCTTCGTGCAGCAGCAGCTGGCGTGTGATCTCGTCCCAAGCCGGGGTGGTGATGGGCTGTGCCTTTTCGCTGCGCGCCAGCAGGTCGCGCACGCGCGCCGCGGGCACCAGAAAGCTGACCTGTTCGCCGTCGCGCCGAGCCGCCACGTTGACGCCGATCAGGCGGCCCTGTTCGTCCAGCGCAGGGCCGCCGCTCATGCCGGCGCTGAGCGACCCGCCAAAGAACAGCGTTTCCAGAAAGCTGCGTTCTGCCGGGCCGTTGTAGGTGCCTTCGGCGACGGCAAAACCCACGTCCAGCGGGTTGCCCAGCGAAAAAATGCGTGCGCCGCGCGCCAGTGGTTCGTCAGCCGGCCGCAACGCCACCGTGCCGCGCCCGGCCAGTGGTGCCGGGTTGGCCAGCCTCAGCAGCGCCAGGTCGTGCACCACGTCAAAAGCCAGCAACTGCAGCGCGCCTTGCTGGCCGTCCACGCTGGCGTAGACCAGCCGGTGGCGCTGCGGCTGCAGCGCGTACTGACTGATGACGTGGTAATTGGTGACCAGCAGGCCGCTGCTGTCGACCAGAAAGCCCGAGCCCACCGAGGACTGGCTGTCCTGGGTCTTCAGCAGCGTGCGCACCTGCAGCAGCAGCGGCCGGGTGCGTTCGTAAATGCGCTGGCCGGCGCCAGTGACGGTTGCGGCTGCTGTCTCTGGTGCCGGCGTGGCCGCAGGCGCTGCGGGTGCGGCGGGCGTTGCAAGGGGCGCGGCAGGCGGCCGGGGGAGGGCCGGGTTGGCAGACAGGCCGGGGCCGCCGGGTTCCAGCACCGGTGTCGCGGCACCGGCCAGCGGCACCGGGCCTGCGGCCCAGCCGGGCCCCAGCACCAGCGCGCCGGCCAACACCAGGGCTTGCCGCCAGCGCTGGCCAGGCGACCGTGCGCGGTGGGTTGGCGACGAAGGGGCTGGCGTTACGGAAGGCATGGTGGCATGTTAGGGCAAGGGCGCCGGGTGGCGCAGGGCCACTGGTGCTGGCGCAGCGGCGCCGCTTTCAAGGTGCGCGCAAGAAGGCTTCCAGGCCCAGGCGCACGGCCTGCGCGATGCGTTGCCTGACCGCCGGGTCGAGCAGTTGCGCTTCGTCGGCCGGGTTGCTGACAAAGGCCTGCTCGACCAGCACCGCCGGCATCCACGTGGCCAGCCGAATGGGGGCGTAGTTGAAGTTGCCCACCAGGCCGAAGTCGGCCAGCCCGGTGTGCTGCAGCATCTGCTGCTGAATGGCCGCGGCCAGCGCGCGGCTGTGGGCGTGCTTGTAGTAGGTGGACGTGCCGCTGACGCGCCCGTAGCCGCGGCTGACTTCGGCCGCATTGGCGTGCAAGCTGATGTAGACGTGGGCCTGGGCTGCTACCGCCTGTTCAGCCCTTTCGCGCAGGCCGGGGTTGTCGTCGCCCCGCCGAACCATCAGCACGTCGGCACCGGCGGCTTCCAAGGTTTCTTTCAAGGCCTCGGCCGTCCAGCGGTTGATGTCTTTTTCCGGCGTGCCGGTGGGCCCCACCGCGCCCGGGTTGGAGGGGCCGCCGTGGCCGGCTTCCACCGCCACCCTCAAGCCTGCAAGTGAAGGCCCGCTGACGGCCAGGGCCGGCGCTGCCCGGACCAGCAGGCGCAGCGCCTGGCCGCTGCGTTCCGCGCGCCAGCCCCACAGGCGCGGTCCGTGCAGTGCCACGTGCACGCGCACCCGGCCGGGGGCCACCTGCTCGACCGTGACTTCACGCACCACCTGCGCGCTGGCCAAGTGGCTGACCCAGGTGGCGGCGTGGTGGGTGTCAAACAGTTCCAGCTCCAGGCCTTGCCGGTCGCCCTGGGCCACGGCGCGCACGGCATAGGGCACGGTTGCAGCCAGCGGAATGCTGACCACGTCGCCAGTCGCGCTGCCTTGCACCGACAGCGACGTGAAGTGCGCCTTCGGTGGCGCGGTTCCCGCGGGTGCCCAGCGGCCCTGTGATGCGGCCACCCAGGCTTCGGTGTCCGGCGCCAGCCGCACGCGCAGGTGCGGGCCGTGTTGGCCGGTGACGTGCAGCAAGGCGCCGGCATGCAGCTCGGCCAGGAAGGGCCCGCCCAGGCGCACCTCGTGCAGGCCGTGCAGCAGGCCCGCGCCGTCCTCGGCAACCACCCACAGCCGGTCGGGGTCCAGCGGCCACTGGCCTACCGCGCCGGGTGTCAGCGCCTGGATGCGTCGGGGCGCTGCGACGCCAGGCCCGAGAGTGGCCTGCAGTTCGACGCGCACGGGGGCCGGCGTGACGTTGGCCGTGGCGGCCGCTGCGGCCAGGCTCAGCGACGCCCGGTAATGCCCCGGGCTGGCCTCGTACAGCGGCTTCCAGGGCTGCCCGGGCAACTGCGCCCGCACGCGCTGGCCCGCTGTGGCCTGCACCGAAACGTCGACGAACTCGCCGGGCTTCAGGTACACCAGCTGCGAAGGCTGCAGCGAGCTGCCGTTGATGAACAGCCGCTGCGTCGGCCAGTCCACGCCCGGGTCCGGCGGCTGGCGCTGCACCTGCAGCGTGTGCGTGCGGGTCTGTCCGTCAGGGCCTTCGGCGGTGATGACGATCTCGTTGTCGCCCGGCACCAGCGGCACGTTGTCGCGCACAAACACGCCCGTGCTGAACACGGCGGTGGGTTCGCCGCCCACCACCACGCGCGTGTCGGGCAGCGTGCGCCCGAGCACGTGCACGCGGTCGGTCTTCACCACGCTGCGGGCTTCGCGCGGGGCCAGCAGATTCAACACAGGCGGCGGCCCGGGGGTGGCGGACTCGGGTGGCGCGGGGGTCTTGTTGGCAGCCGATTCAGGCTGCGCCCATGCGGCGGGCAGCAGGCCCGCCAGGGCCATGGCAGCGGCCACCACTGCGGCCACCACTGCGGCGGCCGCGCGCCCCACCGTTGCGCCGCACCAGGCCCTGCCGACGCGCCAGCACGGGCTGTTGCAGGCGAACGGCCTCACCGGGACCCCTTGTGTTTCACCACGGCGCCTTGCTGGTCAGGCACGCATCAGCGTGCTCTTGCCGAACAGGCTCTCGATCAGGTCCACGGCCAGCACGGCGGTGCTGTTGCGCACGTCCAGTGCCGGGTTCAGTTCCATCACGTCCAGGCTGGCCAGCCGGCCGGTGTCGGCGATCATTTCCATGCACAGCTGGGCTTCGCGGTAGGTGGGGCCGCCAGGCACCGTGGTGCCCACGCCGGGCGCGATGGCGGGGTCGAGAAAGTCGACGTCGAAGCTGACATGCAGGTGCGTGTGGGCATCCAGCGTGGCCAGGGCCAGTTCCATGGTGTGCCGCATGCCCATCTCGTCGATGTAGCGCATGTCAAACACATCCAGCCCCACCTGGTGCACGAAGCGCTTTTCGCCGGCGTCGACACTGCGGATGCCGATCTGCCGCACCCAGCGCGCGTCGATCGCGGGCACCTGGCCGCCAATGCGCACCAGCTCGGCAGGCCCGTGCCCGCACAGGCAGGCCACGGGCATGCCGTGGATGTTGCCGCTGGGTGTCAGCGCGCTGGTGTTGAAGTCGGCATGGGCGTCCAGCCACAGCACGCGCAGCTTCTTGCCGGTGGCCCGGCAGTGCCGCGCCACGGCGCTGATGCTGCCGATGCCCAGGCAGTGGTCGCCGCCCAGCAGCATGGGCAGCCGGTTGCGCTGCAGTTCGGCAAACACGGCTTCGTGGACCGCCTGGTTCCATGCCGTCACCTCAGCCAGGTGGCGGTAGCCGTCGACCGGGGGCAACCAGGGGTTGGCCGGGCCCGACAGGTTGCCCAGGTCCTGCACCTGCAGGCCATGCGCTTCCAGTGTGGCTTGCAGCCCGGCCACACGCAGGGCTTCGGGCCCCATGCTGGCGCCGCGCGCGCCTGCGCCAATGTCGGTGGGCGCGCCAATGAGTGAGATGGGGTTGGGCATGGGGACATTCTGGGGCCGGCAGCGCCCGGGTGACCAACGGCTTGGCCGCCGTCAGATGTCGACGGACAGGTCGCCGGCTTGCGCGGGCATGCTTTCAAAGCCGTAGTGGGCGGCCAGCACGGCCCAGGCCTCTTCGGCACTTTCCACGTACTGGATCAGCTGTTCGTCACCCGGGCTGATCAGCCCCATGTCGATGAGCAGCGGCAGGTTGATCAGCTTTTCCCAGAAAGTGCGCCCGAACAGCAACACCGGGCGCTTGCGGCTCTTGCCGGTTTGCACCAGCGTCAGGGTCTCGAACAACTCGTCCAGCGTACCGAAGCCGCCCGGGAAGCACACCAGCGCGATGCTGCGCATCAGAAAGTGCATCTTGCGCAGCGCGAAGTAGTGGAACTGGAAGCACAACTCGGGCGTGATGTAGGGGTTGGGCTGCTGTTCGTGCGGCAGCACGATGTTCAGTCCGATGCTCTTGCCGCCCACGTCAAAGGCACCGCGGTTGCCCGCTTCCATGATGCCGGGCCCGCCGCCAGTGACCACGTAGATGGGCGTTTCCAGCGCGCGCGAACGCTGCGTCACCAGCGCCGCGAAGCTTCGCGCCTGCGTGTAGTAATGGCTCATTTCCACCGCCACCTGCGCGCGGCGCACGGCGGCGGGGTCGCCGCTGTTCCTGGCGGCCGTCAGCACTTGTTCGGCCTGTTCCGGCGGCTGTATGCGCGCGCTGCCGAAGATGACGATCGTGCTTTCGATGCCCTGTTCGCGCTGCACCAGTTCGGGCTTCAGCAGTTCCAGCTGCATGCGCACCGGGCGCAGTTCATCGCGCAGCAGGAAGTCGGAGTCGGCGAAGGCCAGCCGGTACGAACTCTCGGGCCCGTCGTACAGCGGCGGCGTGCTGGCGTGCGCGGCGTCTTCTTCGGCGCTGGGGAAATTGCGTTCGCCCAGCGGCGCGGCGGTGGAAGGCATTGGGATCATGAAGGGGGTGCGTTGGGTCGATGAAGGGGCGGCCCGTGCCGCCGGTGCCGGGCCGGGATCAGGCGGGTGGTGCGGCCGGTGTGGTCGCTGCGGGTGGGGGGAGGGGCCGGTGGCCGCACACCGGGCAAGCGGCCTGGCGGCCCAGGCTGATGCGGTCCCACTGCATGCTGCGGGCGTCCAGCATCAGCAACTGGCCGGTCAGTGGCCTGCCGGTGTGGGCCAGCAGCTTCAGGCCTTCGGCCGCCTGCACGCTGCCCACGATGCCCACCAGCGGCGCAAACACGCCCATGGTGGCGCAGGCCACTTCTTCATACGTGGCCTCGGCCGGGAACAGGCATGCGTAACACGGTGCCGCGGCGTCGCGGGTGTCATAGACGGCGATCTGCGCGTCCCACCCGATGGCCGCACCCGACACCAGCGGCTTGGCGTGCTGCACGCAGGCCGCGTTGATCAGGTGCCGCGTCTTGAAGTTGTCGGTGCAGTCCAGCACCACGTCGGCCTGTGGCACCAGCTCGGCGAGCAGGGCCGCATCGGCGCGCGCCACCACGGCGCGCAGCTGCAGGTCAGGGTTCAGCGACGCCATGGTGGTGCAGGCCGACTCGGCCTTCGCCAGGCCCAGCCGCGACTGGCCGTGTGCAATCTGCCGCTGCAGGTTGCTGAGCTCGACATGGTCGTGGTCGACGACGGTGATGCGGCCCACGCCGGCGGTGGCCAGGTACAGCAGCGCCGGTGAACCCAGGCCGCCAGCGCCGATGACCAGCACGTGTGCGTCCAGCACGCGTTGCTGGCCTTCGATGCCGATCTCGTCGAGCATCACGTGGCGGGCATAACGCAGGAGTTGCTGGTCGTTCATGCGTTGAAAACAAGGCCCGCTGAACGTGGCGTTCAAGCGGGCCTGGAGTGTCGTTGGAAACGGTGCAGGCCCGGGTGTCCGGGCCGGAGCCGCCTTACTTCTTGTCGCTGGCGGCGGCTTCAGCGCGCTGCTCGGCGCTGGTCTTGCTGGCCATCACCGGCAGGCCGCGCAGCTTGTTCAAGGCCTGCTGCAAGGGGAAGTCTTCAGCGCTGCCGAATTCGGGCAGCGGCTTCACCGGTTCCTTGCTCTTGGCCAGCTGCTCTTCCAGCTTCTGGCGCGCTTCTTCACGGGCTTTCTCGCGCTCGGCGTCTTTTTTCTCTTCAGCACCGACCAGGTGCTTGTTCAGGTCGGCTTCGCGCATGCGCAACGCGGCAAACACGTTGCCCTCGGCGGTTTCGTCCAGGAAGATGTCGGGCGTGATGCCCTTGGCCTGGATGGACTTGCCCGCTGGCGTGTAGTAACGCGCCGTGGTGATCTTCAGCGCCGTGTCGGCCGGCAGCGGGCGGATGGTCTGCACCGAGCCTTTGCCGAAGGTCTGCGCGCCCATGATGGTGGCCCGCTTGTGGTCTTGCAGCGCGCCGGCCACGATTTCGCTGGCCGAGGCCGAGCCTTCGTTCACCAGCACCACCAGCGGCACCTTCTTCAGTGCGGCCGGCAGGCGCTTCAGCGGGTCGCTGCTGCTGCGGCGGCCATAGTCTTCCACGCTGGCCTTGAAGGTGCGCTTCGAGTCGGCCAGTTGGCCGTTGGTCGACACAACCACCACGTCGCTGGGCAAAAAGGCGGCTGACAAGGCCACCGCGCCGTCCAGCAGGCCGCCGGGGTCGTTGCGCAGGTCCAGCACCAGACCCTTCAGGTTGGGGTCTTGCTTGTACAGGTCTTCGATCTTGCGCACGAAGTCGTCGACGGTGCGCTCCTGGAACTGGCTCACGCGCAGCCAGCCATAGCCGGGGTCCACCATCTTGGCGCGCACGCTCTGCATGCGGATTTCTTCGCGGATGATGGTCACCGGGAAGCTGCGATTTTCCAGCTTGCGGAAGACCGTGAGCACCACCTTGGTGCTGGGGTCGCCGCGCATGCGCTTGACGGCCTGGTCTGACGTGAGGCCGCGCACGGGGGTGTCGTCGATGCGGGTGATGAGGTCGCCCGACTTCAGGCCGGCGCGGAAGGCCGGCGAACCTTCGATGGGCGACACCACCTTGACTGCGCCTTCTTCCATCGACATTTCAATGCCGATGCCGACGAACTTGCCGCCGGTGCTTTCGCGGAATTCCTTCAGCGTTTTCTTGTCCAGATACTGAGAGTGCGGGTCGAGCCCGGACACCATGCCGGATATGGCGTCACTGATGAGCTTTTTCTCATCCACCGGTTCGACGTATTCGGTCTTCACGCGGTCGAACACGGCCGACAGTTGCTGCAGCTCTTCCAGCGGCAGCGCCACCGTGCTGCGCGCCACGGCCTGCAGCTGCATGGTGGTCAATGCGCCGGCCACGGCCCCAACGGCCAGAATGCCCGCAACCTTCAGTTTTGCACCCATCGTTCACCCACCCCTTTCAAGGCAGAACCGGCGCTGTCTGGCCGGATGGTCCAGTATAGGTCTGGCTGCACTTTTCGGCACAACCAACGGGTGGTTGGCAAGGCCGTGAAAGCGGGTAAAGAAAGGTCAATTCCGCGGTGGGGGCTGAAAAGCGTGCTGTTTGCGGTTTTCGACCACCCGCTGCCAGCCCGCCGGCTGGGCCCAGGGAGATCACAGCGAGGTCAGTCGGCAGACCCGGCAGCGCTTTCGCGCGGGAAGGTCACGACATGGTCCACCTGCGCGCGGATGCCGATCCACTCGCCCACCTGGTGGTCGTGGTGCGAAGGCACATGCGCCATCACGCGCTGGCCGCCTTGCAGCTGCAGCGTCAGCAGAAACTCCGAGCCGCGGAATGCCTTGCGTTCGATCAGCGCGCGCACCGGCGAGTTGTCGTCGTGCACGATGTCGTCGGCGCGCAGCAGCACGTCGCATTCACCGCCCGGGTAACTGCCGGGCAGGGGGCAGCCGGCGATATCGTCCAGCTCACCCACCGGCGTGTGGACGCAGGGGCCGTGTGCACAGGCCACGATCTGCGCCGGCGCGAACACGCCATGGCCGATGAACTGCGCCACGAAGCGGCTGGCCGGCCGGTGGTACAGCGAATAGGCGTCGTCCCACTGTTCCAGGCGGCCCTTGTGCATGACGCCGATCACGTCGCCCACGGCAAAGGCTTCCAGCTGGTCGTGCGTGACCAGCAGCGCAGTGGTGCCGCTGGTCTTCAGGATCTCGCGCACCTCTTGCGCCAGGCGCTCTCGCAGGTCCACGTCCAGGCTGGAAAAGGGTTCGTCCAGCAGCAGCAGGCGCGGCCGCGGTGCCAGTGCGCGGGCCAGCGCCACGCGCTGCTGCTGGCCGCCGCTGAGCTGGTGCGGCGCGCGCTGCGCCGCATGGGCCAGGCCCACGATTTCCAGCATCTGCGACACGCGCTGCGCCCTTTCGTGGCGCGGCAGCCCGGCCACGCCGAAAGCCACGTTGTCGGCCACGCTGAGGTGAGGAAACAGCGCGTAGTCCTGGAACACCATGCCGATCTGGCGCTGCTCGGCGCTGACATGGGTGTGGGCGGCGGCGTCAGACAGCGTCTGCCCGCCAATGCTGATGCGGCCCGCAGCGCAACCTTCAAGCCCTGCCACGGCGCGCAGCAGCGAGGTCTTGCCGCAGCCTGAAGGGCCAATCAGCACGCCGATGTCGCCTTGCTGAAGGCCCATGGACACGCCGTCTACCGCGGCGCGCGTCTGCACGCCACGGCCGTAGCGCACGGTGACCGACTCCAGACTCAGGAACATGGCTGCGATCATAATCGGCATTGCAAATGCGCATTGTTCGCATTAACGATACCGTTCCAACGCCTCGCGCCGGGCCCAACTGCAGCGTTGCAGCCCGCGGTGGGTCGCCGGGCGCGGCCTCTGGTGCCGCACACCGGGCCCAGCCGTCTGCTGCGCCAGGCCGGGACTCCTCCAACGCCCCACACACAACACCAACGCCCGTGTCCGCTGCCTTCCGATTCCTGCTGGTCGCCCTGTGCCTGCTGCTGGCGCTGCCCGTGCTGGGGGTGCTGGGTGCGTGGTTGGCCATGGACGCGCAGGCCTTTGCCGGCCTGCGCCACCAGTGGAACACCGTGCTGCCGGCTTATGCATTGCAGTCGCTGGTGCTCGCGCTGGGGGTGGGGGTGGGGGTGATGGTGCTCGGCTCGGCGCTGGCCGCGGCCGTGACGCTGTTCCAGTTCCCCGGCCGGCGCGTGCTGGAATGGGCGCTGCTGCTGCCGCTGGCGATGCCGGCCTATGTGCTGGCCTACGCCTGGACCGACGCACTGCAGTTCAGCGGCGCGCTGCACACCGGGCTGCGCAACCTGCTGCAGACACGGGCCCCGCTGTGGGGTGATGTGCGCAGCCTGCCTGGCGCCGTGGTGCTGTTTGTCTTGTGCCTGTACCCCTATGTCTACCTGCTGGTGCGGGCCGCTTTGGGCGAACGCGCAGTGCGCCTGATGGAAGCCGCCCGCCTGTTGGGCGCACCCATGCGCCGCCGCGTGCTTGAAGTGGCGCTGCCCATGGCGCGTCCGGCCGTGGCGGCCGGCACCGCGCTGGCGCTGATGGAGACGCTGGCTGACTACGGCGTGGGTTCCTACTTCGGCCTCAGCACCTTCAGCACCGGCATCTACAAGGCCTGGCTGGTGATGGGCGACCGCGTGGCGGCGGCGCAGCTGGCGGCTGTGCTGCTGCTGGTGGTGGCCGCGCTGCTGACCGCCGAGCGCCACGCACAACGGCAGTTGCGTTTTGCCTCGCGCAGCACGCAAGGCAGTGGCAACGATGCGCGGCCGCTGCGGCTGCAGGGGCTGGCCGGCTGGGCAATGGCTGCCGCCTGCAGCCTGCCGGTGCTGCTGGGCTTTGTCGGCCCGGTTGGCTGGCTGCTGCACCTGCTGCTGCAGGAAGTGCGGTTTGGCGAAGTGGGCTTGCCGCTGCAGCGCTTTGCGCAGTGGTCCTGGAACAGCTTCCAGCTGGCCGGGCTGGCGGCGGTGCTGGCCACGGCGCTGGCGCTGGCGGTGGCTTTTGCGCTGCGCGCCAAGCCCGGCGGGCTGCTGCAGCCGGCGGCGCGGGTGCTGTCGCTGGGCTATGCCGTGCCCGGTGCGGTGGTGGCCGTGGGCCTGTTGCTGCCGCTGGCCTGGGCGCAGCAGCGGTGGCCTGCGCTGGGGCTGGGCACACTGCTCACCGGCACCGTGTTGGGCCTGATGCTGGCCTACCTGGTGCGGTTCTCGGCCGTGGCGCTGCAAAGTGTGGAGGCCGGCTACGCACGCGTGCCGCTGGCCGTGGACGAGACGGCCCGCATGCTGGGCAGCAGCGCTGGGCGTGTGTTTGTGCAACTGCACCTGCCGCTGTTGCGCCGCTCGGCGGCCGCGGCGGCGCTGCTGGTGTTTGTGGACGTGATGAAGGAACTGCCGGCCACGCTGGTGCTGCGTCCCTTTGGCAGCGACACGCTGGCCGTGATGGCCTACAACCTGGCGCGCGACGAGCGCTTGGCCGAAGCGGCGCTGCCTTCACTGGCCATCGTGTTGGTGGGCCTGCTGCCGGTGGTGGTGCTCAGCCGCGCCCTG
The DNA here is from genome assembly GCA_043717565.1 of Burkholderiales bacterium. Taxonomy (GTDB): domain Bacteria; phylum Pseudomonadota; class Gammaproteobacteria; order Burkholderiales; family Burkholderiaceae_C; genus Rubrivivax. The sequence goes on from JAYSXE010000281.1 coordinate 12,608, forward strand.
CGCGCCCCGGCCGCCTGAAACGCAACCGCGCCGGGCGGTTGTACGGGGGCGTGTGCCGTTTTGCGCGACGCCGTGGCTCAAGCCGAGCCTTGCACCGCCGAAAGCCCCCGTGTGGTGTCCTGCGTCTGGCGCCGGACGCAAAGCTGCAAGGGGTGCCCGATGTTCGAAGTTCTGCGCAAGATGCACTGGCCGCCGCAGGCTGCCGACCAGCCGTCGGCGTGGCAGGCCGTGCGCCGCCCCGACGCGCTAAAAGACCACGCCCTGACCGGCACCACGCGCCACTGGCTGCAGCGCCTGCCCGCGCGCCGCCGGCCCTACCGGCTGTGCATGGCCTATCCGCGCGTGGCCAACCGCATCGCCTGGGGCTGGCCCGATGAGCAGTTGACCGCCCAGGTGCTGGAAGACCTGCTGGTCGACCGCCGGGGCGGCCGCATGGGCTTTCCGCACTGGATCACGCGCGAACTGCGCCGGCTGCAGGAATTCAATGAGCAGCACCGCAGGGAGGTGCGGCCCGAGGGCTTGCTGGAAACGGCGGAGCGCGTGATGGGGCTTTGACGGTGTGGCGCGGGGCTCCGCGCTGGGCACGAGTACGTCCCCAATCGACAGCCAAAAGGCCCGCCGGGGCCTTTTGCTGATTGTCGATTGGTCCCGCCGACAGGAATCGAACCTGTATCTGGCGCTTAGGAGGCGCCCGTTCTATCCATTGAACTACGGCGAGGCGGCGGCGACGTGGTTGCTTTTCTGGCCAGTCACTTCGGCGTGATCGTGGATTTTCTCATGCTCGCGTCGGCCGGCGTTTCCTGCACGCGCCAGACCCAGATCACGTCCAGCGAATTCTCGAGCCCGCTTTGTGCGCGCAGCGTGAAACGCTGGGCAATGCGGTAGATCAGCTGCCAGG
>JAYSXE010000282.1:0-13487 GCA_043717565.1 Burkholderiales bacterium
CTTGTCGGGGTACAGCCGCGCCACGCTGGCCACGTTGTCCTTGGTGTAGTCCAGCGCCTCGTGGATGTGCTTGTATTCCCACACCGGGTAGGTGTGCAGCGAGATGAAGTCCAGCTCGGCCACCAGGTCGCGCAGCTTGTGTTGCCAAGGCACGTAGTTTTCGCAGAAGGTGACGGGCTGGCGCACCGCGACCTTCACGCGTTTCGCGTGTTCGATCATGCGGTGCACGGGCACGAAGTGGTCGGTCCAATCGACCGTGGCCTCGTTGCCCACGGCCACTGAAAACACGATGCCGGGGTAGCGGTTGGCCAGGGCGATGAGGCGGGCCACCTCGGCCTCGTTTTCGCGCGCGTTGGCTTCGAGTTGTTCTTCGCTGTAGGTGCCGCCCCACGGGCAGCCGAAGTTGTTCATCTCGGCGCCGAGGTAGGCGCCCAGCATGACCTGGAAGGGCAGTCCGTGCTGTTCGATCACCTGCAGCACACGGTCGGCGTGCAGGCTGCAGTCGTACAGGCGCAGCAGCTTCCAGTTCTTCTGCAGGATGCGCAGGTCTTCATGGATCTCGGCCAGCGACGGGTAGGTCTGGTTGCCAGGGCTCTGGCCGTCGCGATAGCCGGAATAACAGATCGCGTTGCCCGTGGGCAGGGTCAGCGGGGTCGTCATCGTGCTCATCCGAACTTGGGTTCGCCGTCCTTGTCCCACAGGCCCCAGTAGGCGCCCACGTCGCCCTCGGCGCCGACCTTCCAGGCTTCGTCGAAGGCCGAGAAGTAGAAGATCTCGACGCCGTCTTCGCGCGCCCAGCGGCAGGTGTCGACGAAATACTGCATGGCACCTTCGCGCGACGGCACCGAGCCCTCGAAAGCACTGCCCTGGTCGGGCCAGCCGGTTTCGCTGATCAACACCCGCTTGCCGGGCGCGGCGGCGCGCGTGCGCGCCACCATGGTCTGCATGTAGGCCAGGGCCTGTTCACGCGGGCAGCCTTCCCAGAACGGGTAGCAGTTGGTCATCACCACGTCGCAGGCAGCGGTGATGCGCGGGTGCTTCTCGAACAGGAAGTAGGCGTCGACGTAACCCACGGGCACACCGGGCAGCGCGCTCTTCACCCGCTGGATGAAGCCCAGCAGCGCGTCTTCGGACATGTCCTCGCGCAGCATCACCTCGTTGCCCACGGCCACGATGTCGGCATGCCCCGCGCGGGCGACGGCTATGACGCTCTCGATCTCGCGCTCGTTGATCTCGGCATCGGTGCCCAGCCAGGCGCCGACCAGCGTCTTCATGCCGAGTTCATGCGCCACACGCGGCGTCTGCTCGTGGCCGTCGGTGCACGAGAAGGTGCGCACCCAACCGACATGCGGCTGGATGATGCGCAGCCGCTCGCGGATCTGCGCCTCGCTGACCTGCGAGCCCGGCTGCTGGCCTTCCAGGTAAGGGCTGAAACACAGGCCGTGCAGGCCCTGTTGCAGCGTGGCGCGGAAGTCGGCAGCCAAGGCGCTGCGCGTCTCGGTGGTCCACACCTCGGGGCCGCTGCGCGACCAGGTGCTGCGGTCGACAGCGCTGGCCTGCGGCGCGGCGCCGGAATGCACCTGTTTTCGCTGTTGCTGCGACTCGCCATGCTCGGTGCTGCGGGTGACGCCGGTGTGCAGCGCGTCGCCAGGGGCGGAGGGGGATCGTGACATGGTGCGGTTCCTCAAGCTTTCTTCTTGGCCTGCCAAGGGAACTTGCCCTTGCCGATGGGTTTGGCGGCGCCGTAGCCGCCGCTCTTGTCGTACACGCGCACGTAGTCCACCACCAGCTCGGCCGGAAAGTGCGTGGCCTCGTTGGGCACGCCGGGAAAGTTACCGCCCACGGCCACGTTCATCACCAGGTAGAAGGGCTGGTCGAAAGGCGCGGGCCAGGGGTTCAGGTCGGCGGTCTTGGCGGGTTCAACACCCTGCCCGTTCTTCAGCTTGCTGCAGCTCCACCAGTGGTCGTAGGTGCAGGTGTGCACACCGTCAACGTAGAAGCGGATCTCGCCCGGCTCCCATTCCACGCTGTAGACGTGCCAGTCCGACACCGTGCTGCCCTCGGGCAACGGGTGCACCCAGGTGATGAGCGACCGCTTCGGGTAGGTGGAACCGAAGTGGATGCTGTTCAGCACCTCGTGCGGCTTTTCGCCTGCGATCTCCATCAGGTCGATCTCGCCGCTGGCCGCCCAGCCGCCGTACTTGTCTTCCACCGGCAGCATCCACAGCGCCGGCCACAGGCCCTTGCCCCAGGGCACGCGGGCGCGGAACTCGAAACGACCGTACTGCTTGCCAAACAGCACAGTGCCGTCGCGCGCCTTGGTCTTCAGCCGCCCTGACGTGTAGCCGCAACCGTGCAGCGGCGCCTTCACGGCGCGAATGTACAGGCAGCTGTCGCGCACCTGCACGTTCTCGGGCTCGTGCGTGTAGTACTGCAGTTCCTCGTTTCCCCAGCCGGGCACCCAGGCGTGGTTCTTGTAGTCGTAGAAGCCGTTGCCGAGGTCGAAGTCCCACTTGCTGCGGTCCACCTCGGTGCCGTCGAATTCGTCGTGCCAGACCAGCGTCCAGCCGGGAATGCGCTTTGGTTTGCTTGCCATGTGCGCTCCTCTCACGCCACCAGATGCTGTTGGGCGTCGAAGGCCAGGGCCCACGCCGCGTCGGGTGCCAGGCCAACGGCCTGCCCGGCCTGCAGACGGTGGTGGCCGGCGCCGACCTTGGCGCTGAGCAGTTCGGCGACGCCTTGCACGCGCAGGTACACCACCGAGCTGTCGCCCAGGTGCTCGGCCAGTTCCACCTGCGCCGGCACGCCCTGCCCGGCGGCCACCAGGGCCCAGTGCTCGGGCCGCAGGCCGGCACGCACGGCGTGCGCAGGCGCCTGGGGGGCCATCGCTTCCCACAGCGCCCGGTGGTCCGCGCTGGCGTTGCCGGCCGGGCGGTCCACCAGGTTGATGCGCGGCGCACCGATGAAGCCGGCCACGAATTCGTTGGCCGGGCGCTGGTACAGCGTCATCGGCTCGCCCAGCTGTGCCACCACGCCCTCGTGGAAGACCGCGATGCGGTCGCCCATGGTCATGGCCTCAACCTGGTCGTGCGTGACGTAGATCATCGTCGTGCGCAATTCCTTGTGCAGGCGGCTCAACTCGATGCGCATGTTCACGCGCAGCGCAGCGTCCAGGTTGGACAGCGGCTCGTCGAACAGGAACACCTTGGGCTTGCGCACAATGGCGCGCCCGATGGCCACGCGCTGGCGTTGGCCGCCCGACAGTTCTTTCGGAAAGCGCTGCAGCAGTTCGGTGATGCGCAAGATCTCGGCCGCACGCCCCACCTGGCGCGCCCTTTCTTCCTTGCCCACGCCGGCCATCTTCAGCGCGAAGCCCATGTTCTCGGCCACCGTCATGTGCGGGTACAGGGCATAGCTCTGGAACACCATGGCGGCGCCGCGGTCGGCCGGCCGCAGGTCGTTGGCACGCTGGCCGTCGATCAGCAGTTCACCGGCCGTAATGTCTTCCAGCCCGGCGATCATGCGCAGCGTGGTGCTCTTGCCGCAGCCGCTGGGGCCGACGAAGACCATGAACTCGCCGTCCTGCACCTCCAGGTCGATGCCGCGGATGACGTCCACGGCGCCGTAGCTCTTTTTGATGCCGCGCAAGCTGACCTGGCCCATGTCAAACCCCCACGGCCTGCGGGGCAGCCGCGGCATGCCGCAGGCGCTGCTGGCGCAGGAATTCGGTGTACCAGCGGGCGCTGTCTTTCAGCGTGCGCTGCTGCGTGGCGTAGTCCACGTGCACGATGCCGAAGCGCTTGGCGTAGCCGCTGGCCCATTCAAAGTTGTCCAGCAGGCTCCAGACCATGTAGCCCGACATCGGCACGCCGCCTCGCAGGGCCTGCGCCACGGCGGCGATGTGGCGTGCGATGTAGTCGGTACGCTGGGCGTCGTGCACGCGGCCGTTGTGCAACGTGTCGGGGAACGCGGCGCCGTTTTCCATGATGTACAGCGACGGCAACTTCCATTTGCTGTGCATGCGCAGCAACAGTTCGGGCAGGCCGTCGGGGTAGACCTCCCAGCCCATGTCGGTGACCGTGTTGCCGGTGCCCTTCACGTCCCAGGTGCCACGCGCGCTGACCACGGCGCGGGTGTAGTAGTTGATGCCCAGGAAGTCCATCGCGGTGTGGATGGCGGCCAGGTCGCCGGCCTGCACCTGCGGTGCGTCGGCGCCCAGGTGGTCCAGCACGTCTTGCGGGTACGCGCCCTTGAAAAGCGGGTCCATGTACCAGCGCACCAGGCGGCCGTCTTCCAGACGCGCCGCGGCAGTGTCGTCGGCGCTGCTGGTGGCCGGGCCCACCGGCGACAGGTTCAGCACGATGCCCAGAGCAGTCTTGCAGCCCTGCGCGCGCAGCGCCTGCAAGGCCAGGCCGTGGCTCAGCATGAGGTGGTGCGCGGCCTGCATGGCGGCGGCGCGGCTCTTGACACCGGGCGCGAAGCTGCCCGTCTCGTGGCCCAGCATGGCCATCACCCAGGGCTCGTTGTGCGTGGTGATGCCGGCCAGGCGCTGGCCCATGCGCGCCTGCACCGCCTGCGCGTATTCGACAAACCGGTGCACCGTGTCGCGCGCCGCCCAACCGCCCTTTTCCTGCAGCGCCGCCGGCAGGTCCCAGTGGTTCAGCGTCAGGTAGGGCTTGACGCCGCGTTCCAGCAGGGCGTCGACCAGCCGTTCGTAGAAGTCCAGCCCTTTGGCGTTGAATGCACCGTCGCCGGTGGGCCGCACGCGCGGCCACGAGACCGAAAAGCGGTAGGCCCCCACACCCAGTTGCTGGATCAAGTCCAGGTCTTGCGCCCAGCGGTGGTAATGGTCGCAGGCGGTGTCGCCGTTGCTGGCGTCGGCGATGTGGCCGGGCACGCGGCAGAAGTCGTCCCAGATGGACGGGCCCTTGCCGTCTTCTTGCGCAGCACCTTCGATCTGGAACGAGCTGGTGGCCACGCCCCAGACGAAGTCTTCGGGAAATGCGTCAAGCAGTTCGGGTGGCAGGCTGGGGTGCATGAGGAAGGGGGTTGGTGTCACTTCACGGCGCCGGCGGTCAGGCCGGCGATGAGCTGCCGCGACGACAGGATGAAAAGAATGACCAGCGGGATGGTGGCGATGGCCGAGCCGGTCATCAAGGCGCCCCACTCGGTGTCCACCGGGCTTTGCAGGCTGCGCAGTGCCAGCGGCAGGGTGTACATCTCGGGGCTTCGCATCACGATCAGCGGGCCGATGAAGTTGTTCCAGCTGGCGATGAAGGTGATGAGGCCCAGCGTGCCCAGCGCCGGCTTCAGCAGCGGCAGCACGATGCGCCAGTAGATGCCGAGCTCGCTGCAGCCGTCCATGCGCGCGGCCTCGATCAGGTCTTTGGGCACCGAGGTCTGCACGAACTGCCGCATCAGGAAGATGCCGAAGGCGCTGGCCGCGCCGGGGATGTAAAGCGCCCGGGGCTGGTCGATCCAGCCCAGCACGTCCATGATCATGAAGGTGGGAATCATGTTCATGAAGCTGGGCAGCAGCATCGTGGCCATCACGAACGCAAAGAGGGCGTTCTTGTAGCGAAAGTCGAAGCAGGCAAAGGCATAACCGCCCATGCTGCAGAACAGCAACGTCAGCACGGTGGACAGAACGGCCACGTAGACGCTCCAGCCCAGGTTGCGCCAGAACGGGATGCGGTCGGTCAGGATCTTCAGGTTGCTGAAGAAGTCGTCGCCGAACCACATGGGCGGTGGCAGGCTGAAGATCTCGGTGCGCGACTGCGTGGCAAACACGAACATGAAATAGAACGGCGCCAGCATGATGAGCGCACCGATGCCCACCACCACATAGGCGGCCCAGGGGGCGAGACGGGTGGTGTTCATGGCAGGTGGGGCGACCTGCTGGCGCCTTGGCCTTGGCCCTGGCCTTGGCTTTGGCTTTGGCTTTGGCTTTGGCCGCCGGCGGTGGGGTGGCTGGATTGCAGCCGGGGGTTTCGGCCCCGGGGCCGACTCACTTTCTTTGTTGGTGCAAAGAAAGTAAGCAAAGAAAGCACCTGGAAGAACATGCGGTGGTTGCCGTAGACACCGGTCGCTGCGCTCCAGCCGGTGCCACGCGAGGTCTCGCAAAGGCTTGCTCGACAACATGCCGAAACGGCGATGTGGCGCTTCCGGCAGCATGCTGCCCGGCCAGGTCCAGAGAAGTCATGGGCATGCCGCGCAGACGGGCGGATGCCCTTGACAGACGCCAGGCGCTGCGATGACCCAACTGCTGCATAGCGGCGTCTGCTGAAGGCATCGCTTGCAGCCCGAACAGCACCGCTGTGTGCACCACCATCACCAAATAAGGCGCTTCCGCCTGCACCGTCTGCAGGGCTCTCACCGCCTTTGACACCTTTGACACCTTTGACACCTCTGCCGCCTTCACTGCCTTCACCGCGTACGGCGTTGCCGGCCTCACTGCTCTGGTGTCGCGGCAATGTGTCGAGCAACCCTTTGCGAGACTTCGCGTGGCACCGGCTGGAGCGGCAGCGACCGATGGCTACGGCAACCACGACATGTTCTTCCAGGTGCTTTCTTTGCTCACTTTCTTTGCACCAGCACAGAAAGTGAGTCGGCCCCGGGGCCGAAAACCCCGGCTGCGATGCACACGCACATGCACACGCAACCCCGATTCGACCAGGAACTGGACCCGCAACACGACTGGAAACGGGCAACATCAACCACGCCCCCGTGGCCTGAACGCGCGGTTGGTCAGCCAGGTCAACACCACCACCACGATGAAGAGCAGCCACGACATCGCGCTGGCCGCGCCGAAGTCGTTGAAGTCGAAAGCCATGCGGTACAGGTAGATGGCGGTGGTCATTCCCGACTGGTCTGAGCCACCGCGCCCGCCGGTCAGGATGAAGGGCTCTTCAAACAGCTGCAGCCCGCCGATCACCGACAGCGTGACGCCAAAGAAGATCATCGGCTTCAGGCTGGGCAGCGTGATGTGGAAGAACTGCTGCAGGCGGCCGGCGCCGTCCATCGTGGCGGCTTCGTACAGGTCTTTCGGAATGGTTTGCAGCGCCGCCAAATACAGCACGACGTTGAAACCCACATAGCGCCAGAACACGATCATCGCGATGGCTGGCTTGATGTTTTCCGGCCGTCCCAGCCAGTCGATGGCCTGCACGCCAAACAGCTGGTTCAGCAGGGTGTTGACGACGCCGTAGTCGGTGGAAAACAGCGAACTGAACATGATGGCGATGGCCACCGTGCTGGTGATGTAGGGCATGAAATACGCGCCCACCACGCCGTTGCGCAGCGTCTTGAAACTGGTGTGGATGAACACCGCCAGCGGTATGGCCACCAGGTGCTGCGGCACGCCGCTGGCCACGGCCAGCCACGCGGTGTTCTTCAGGCTTTTCCAGAACCATTCGTCCTGCAATGAAAAGGCAAAGTTGTCCAGGCCCACGAACCGCATCGAACCCAGGCCGCTGGTGGGTTCCCAGCTCTGGAACGCCAGCATCAGCGAGAAGCCCAGCGGGAACAGGCCGAACACCAGGAACAGCACGACAAACGGGCTCAGCAGCACGTAAGGCGTCCAGCGCGGCGAAAGGCGGGGCAGCTTCATCGGGCGGCAGCAGCGGTGTTCATCGGCGCGCGCGCTTTTCCAGCAGCCGCGCTGCGTCGGACAGCGCCGTGGCCACGGGCTTGCCGTGGTCCAGCACCTTGTCCAGTTCGGTGTCGATCACCTCGCCCGCGAAGGCGTCCTGCTTGTGCACCGTGACGGCCTGGATGTGGCGGGTGGCTTCGCGCCACATCACGCGTGCCGGCTGCCCGCCCAGGAAAGGCAGCGGCTGCTCGAAGAACGGGTCGTTGTAGGTGCTGACCAGCGCCGGAAAGGCGTCTTGCGACTTGAAGGCGCCCAGCTGCATGTCGCGGTTCAGCGTCAGCAGTTGGATCAACTCCCAGGCCAGCGCCTTGCTGGCCGGCGCCGCGCCGCGCGGGATGGCCAGGAACGTGCCGCCATAGGCGGCGTAAGAAGCCTCGGGCAACTGCAACGCGCGCCACAGCCCCTTGGTGGCCGGCGCCAGCCAGTTGCTCAGGTGGCCGGCCAGCCACGCGCCGGTGAGCTGCGTGGCCAGCGTGCCGCGCTTGAAGCCTTCGCTCCATTCGTTGCTCCAGGCGGAGACGCGGGCGTCGAGCTTGTTGCTGCGCACCTGCCGCGCCAGCTCGAAAGCGCGCATGAAGCGCGGGCTGTTCACCAGCACCTGCGAGTCGCTGCCGAAATACAGCCCCTCGCCCGGCGGCACGCCGGTTCGAATGGTGATGTCTTTCATGTCGCGCGCATGCGCCAGCAGGTAGGCGCCGGTGGTCTGCTTGACGCGGATGCCGGCGGCAACATAGCTGTCCCAGCTGCGCGTGAGGTCGGCGTCACTGACGCCGGCCTTGGTCATCACGTCGCTGCGCACCAGCAGCGTGCCGGGGCCGATGTCGGTGGGCACGGCCACGATGGCGCCCTGGCGGCTGGTGGCCTGGCGCACGGCGTAGGGCACAAAACGGTCGGCCAGGCGGCCCATCTCGTAAGGGCTTTGCGACAGGTCTTCCAGGCCACCGCCCTGGGCGAAACGGCCCAGATAGCCCACTTCCAGCGCCATCACATCGGGCAGGTAGAAGCGCGTCGACAGCGCCGTGGTCATGGCCGTGTGGTGGTCGGCAAACTGCCGGCTGACCACCTTCACTTCAATGTCTGGGTGGCGCTGCTTCCAGGTCGGGATGGCGGCTTCAACAATCTTGTCCACGGCCGGGAAAGCCGCCACCGTCAGCAGCCGGGGCGCGGCCGTCGCACCCACCGCAAAAGCGGGCGACAGCACTGCGCCGGCCAGGGCCTGGGTGGCTTGGCGGCGGGTGATGGAAGGGGGCTGAAAGTGCATGGGGGCGCCGCGAAAGGCCTCCATGACATCGGTCATGAAAGCGCTTTCAAACTGTACGGACCCCCCTTGAAGCTGTCAATCAAGGGTTAGTGCGTACAGCCCCCGCACCCGGGCGGTGGCGCGCACCGGCCTGCGCCAGGGCCACAGCACCGCAGCGCCCTTGAAACCGCGTCAGAGCTTGCGCGTGGACTCGCGCACCACCAGCCGCGGCCCGGGCAGCTGCAGCGCCGGGGTTTCGCCAGCCAGCAGGCCCAGCATGGCGCGGGCGGCGATCTGCCCCATTTCCACCACCGGGTGGTGCACGGTGCACAGCGGCGGGATGGAAAAAGTGGCCGTGGCGACGTCGTCAAAGCCCACCACCGACACGTCGCGCGGCACCTGCATGCGCCGGCGGTGCAGGCCCAGCACGGCGCCAAAGGCCATCTGGTCGTTGGCCGCGAAGATGGCGCTGAAAGGCACCCGAGAGTCGAGCAGGCGTTCCACGGCCAGGCGGCCGCTGTCTTCGGTGTACTGGCCCGGCACCACCAGCGCGGGGTCGGGCGCAATGCCGGCGGCTTCCAGCGCTGCGCGGTAACCGCGCTGGCGTTCACGCGCGTCGGGGTGGCGCGTGTCGCCGGTGATGAAGGCGATGCGCCGGTGGCCCAGCTGCAGCAGGTGGTGCGTGGCCAGGCGGCCGCCTTCGAAGTTGTCGAAGTTCAGCGACAGCAGGCCCGGGGCTTGCAGGCTGCGGCCCGTCACCACCACCGGCAGGTTCTGCGCCAGCGACACCAGCGCCGCGTCGCCCAGGCGGCCGGCCAGCACGATGACGCCGTCCACGCGCCTGGAGCGCAGTTCGTCGATGCAGCGCGCCTCGTGGGCGGTGTTCCAGTGCCCGCTGACAAACAGCGGGCTGTAACCGGCGGCGCTGAGTTCACTTTCAATGCCGCGCAGCGCGCCGCCAAAGAACGGGCTGTCCAGGGTCTGCGTCACCACACCCACACTCAGCGTGCGGCCCCCAGCCAGGCCACGCGCCACCGGGTTGGGCACGAAGCCCAGTGTGGCGATGGCGTGGTCCACCGCCTGCTTCTTGTCGTTGCTGACCACCGCGGTGCCGTTGAGGATGCGCGACACCGTGCTGGGCGACACCCCGGCAGCCTGCGCCACCATTTCCAGCGTCACCTTTCCCGCGTCCTGCCCGGGCGCTGCAGCACGGGGACCCCTGCGTTTGGGCGCTGTTGCACTTGTTTTTGTCATTGAAGGCGCTCTCCAGAACCGTCCGCAGTTTAAGCGCGCGAACCTAGGCGCAGGGGCAGGGGCACCCCTAGACTCCGCCGATGAAACCGCCTGCCTCGCCGCCCGCCAAGCGCGCCCCGGTGCGCCCTGCAGCCCGTGCTGAGGGCAGGCGTGCAGAGCGTTTGCAGGACCTGCGCGGCAGCGCGCGGCTGGCCACCGAAAGCACGCTGGCCCTGACCACGCTGGTGGAAGCGATGCATGCTCGCATTGCCGGCCTGCCCGGCGTGCCGGGGCCTGAAAAAACGTCGGGCATCACGCGCCTGGTTTACAGCAGCGTCCGCGGCGTGACTCGCGTGGTGGGTGGCAGTGCTGACAGGCTGCTGGGCGCACTGGGCCCGTGGTTGCAGGCCGATTCCAGCACCACGGTGCCAGACGCCAGCCCGCGCCGCGACGCGCTGCTGGCCGCCCTGAACGGCGTCTTCGGCGACCACCTGGCCGCCACCGCCAACCCGCTGGCCACCCCCATGACGCTGCGCAGCCAGGGCGTGGCCCTGCCGCTGCAGCGCCCCGCGCTGGCTGCCGCCTTGCCGAACGCCGGCCCACGGCTGCTGGTGCTGCTTCACGGCCTGTGCATGAACGACCACCAATGGCTGCGCGAGGGCCATGACCACGGCGTGGCGCTAGCCCAAGCCGCCGGCTACACGCCTGTTTATCTGCACTACAACAGCGGCTTGCCCATCCACGTGAACGGCGCCGCCTTCGCGCTGCAGATGCAGGCGCTGCTGCAAGCCTGGCCGCATCCGCTGCAGCGCGTGGTGGTGCTGGGCCACAGCATGGGCGGGCTGGTGGCGCGCAGCGCGCTGCACCAGGGCGCACAGGCCGGCCAGGTGTGGGTGAACCAGATCGACGACGCCGTGTTCCTGGGCTCACCCCACCACGGCGCGCCGCTGGAACGTGCCGGCCGTTGGGTGGACCAGATACTGGGCGCAGCACCCTACGCCGCCCCGCTGGCGCGCTTGACACGCGCTCGCAGCGCCGGCATCACCAGCCTGCGCCACGGTGACCTGCTGGGCACCCTGGCCGGCGGCAAGGCAGTGGCGGTGCCGCTGCCCGATGGCCTGCGCTGCTACGCCATTGCCGGCACCACCGGCGGCCGCGAAAAGGACCTGAAAGACCGTTTGCTGGGTGACGGGCTGGTGCCGCTGGCCAGCGCACTGGGCCGTCACGCCGACGCGCAGCGCCGGCTGGCCTTTGCACCGCAGCAGCAGCTGACCGTGCACCACACCCACCACATGGCGCTGCTCAGCAGCCCCGCAGTGGCCCAGCAACTGTTGCGCTGGCTGGGTTGACGCGCCGGCGCGGCTTCACGGCCGAACCCAACTCAGGCGCCGTGCGTGGCCGCAGCGGGCTTCAGCCGCGCGCCACCGAGCAGCCTTCAGACACGGTCGTCGAGCACCGTGCCCAACATGCGGTCGCGGGTCTTGAACACGGCCAGGTTGGCGGCGAAACTGTGCTTGGCCTGAAGCTGGTCGACAACGTCGTTCACCAGCGCGTTGCCCGCCTCAGGCGCGGTGCCCAACGACGTCTTCACGCCACCCTCGGGCACCGTGCTGGCCTGCACCGTCTGGCGCTTGAAGCCCGGGGTGGACTGGTTGGCGATGTTGTGCGCTGCCGCCGCCAGACGCGACTGCGCCGCGTTCATGCCAGACAGCGAGATCGAGGTGGTGTTGTTCATGGCTGGGCAGTCTAGGCAGCAGCACCCTGCACCGGCACGGTTGCTGCGAAACCGGTTGCGCCCAAGGCGGGCAGAATGCACAGCCACCACGCGTACCCATGCTTACAAATCCGCAATTGAACCCACCGGCTGCGCCGCAGGCCCCGGAAGTCGCGGAACAGCCGGGCCTCACGACCGCACCCACCGCACCCATCGAGCACGCGCCGCTGCGCGTGCTGAGCGTCATCCCGCCGATGACGCAGCTGAACACGCCCTACCCGTCCACCGCCTACCTCACGGGTTTCCTGCGCTCGCAGGGCGTGGCCGCGCAGCAGGTGGACCTGGCACTGGCCCTGGTGCTGCAGCTGCTGTCGCCGGCCGGCCTGCAGGCGCTGCATGACGAAGCCGCTGCGCTGCCGGCCGCGCAGCGCAGCGCCACGGTGCAGAACTTTCTGCACGCCTGGCCGGCCTACCGCGCGGCCATACGGCCCACCATCCGATTCCTGCAGGGCGGCGACAGCACGCTGGCCCACCGCATCGCCAGCCGCGCTTTTCTACCCGAAGGCCCGCGCTTTGCTCCACTGGACGCGTTCGAGGCCGATGCTGACGGCGGCGACCCGCTGGCCTGGGCCTTCGGCGCGCTGGGCGTGAACGACCGCGCGCGCCACCTGGCCACGCTGTTCCTGAACGACCTGGCCGACGTCATACGCGACGCGGTGGACCCGCGCTTCGAGTTCGTGCGCTACGGCGAAAAGCTGGCCGCCAGCCAGGGCAGCTTTGACGCGCTGGCAACCGCGCTGGCGGCGCCGCACAACCTGATAGACCGGCTGCTGCACACGCTGGCCTTGCAGGCGGTGCAGCAGCACCAGCCCACGGTGGTGCTGCTGAGCGTGCCTTTTCCGGGCGCGCTGTACGGCGCGCTGCGCATCGCGCAAAGCATCAAGGCCGCACACCCGCACATCACCACGGTGCTGGGCGGCGGCTACGTGAACACCGAGCTGCGCAGCGTGCAGGAGCCGCGCATCTTCGACCACATCGACTACATCACGCTCGACGCCGGTGAACGCCCGCTGCTGGCGCTGCTGGCGCACCTGCAGGGCCAGCGTTCGGCACAGCGCCTGGTGCGCACCTTTCACCGCGTGGAAGGCGCTGTGCGCTACACCAACTTCGTGGAACCCGACGTGCCCTTTGCCGACGTGGGCATTCCCACCTGGGACGGCCTGCCGCTGCCGCAGTACCTGAGCCTGCTGGACATGCTGAACCCCATGCACCGGCTGTGGAGCGACGGGCGCTGGAACAAGCTGACGGTGGCCCACGGCTGCTACTGGAAGAAGTGCAGCTTCTGCGATGTGAGCCTGGACTACATCAGCCGCTTCGACGCCGCCAGCGCCACCACGCTGGTGGACCGCATCGAGGCCATCGTGGCCGAGACCGGGCAGACCGGCTTTCACTTTGTCGACGAAGCCGCACCGCCCAAGAGCCTGAAGGCGCTGGCGGCCGAGCTGCAGGCGCGCCAGGTGTCCATCAGCTGGTGGGGCAACATCCGCTTCGAGAAGACCTTCACGCCGCAGCTGTGCCAGCAGCTGGCCGACAGCGGCTGCATCGCCATCAGCGGCGGGCTGGAAGTGGCCTCAGACCGTTTGCTGGCG
>JAYSXE010000283.1:0-2519 GCA_043717565.1 Burkholderiales bacterium
CGACCCGATGCAGGCCAGGCTGATGTGGATGATGCCTTTGATCTTCGGCGTCATGTTCTTCTTCTTCCCGTCGGGCCTGGTGCTGTACTGGCTGACCAACAACATCTTGTCGATTGCCCAGCAGTGGTTCATCAACAAGCAATTGGGCGTGCTGGGCAAGTAAGCAAAAGCAAGGGCCTTGCGTGTGCGTGAACAGCGCACACGTGCGGGCCCCTCAACCCGCGGCGGGGGCTTGTCGGCCAGCGCGGGAGTGCTGAAGATGCAGCCATGCGGGCGACCCGGCCTTGATCGGCTGGCTCAGGAGGCCGGAGTGCATGTCCCGTCCGTGGCATGCACCGCTCCACCCGCGCCACACAACGTGCATGCTGCCCCGCAGCGCACCGGCCAAGCCGCCACGCCACAATCGCGCGGCCATGCAGCCACCCGCCACTCCCGCTACATCGGGCATCACCGCTGACGCCATCGTCGCCATCGCTTCCGCCCCCGGGCGCGGCGCGGTGGGCATCGTGCGCGCGTCCGGCCGCGACCTGTCGCCATTGATCCAGGCCATTTGCGGCCGCGTGTTGCATCCGCGACAGGCCACGCTGTTGCCCTTCATGGGTGCCGCCGGCGAGGTACTGGACCGCGGCCTGGCATTGCACTTTCCCGCGCCGCACAGCTACACCGGCGAAGACGTGCTGGAACTGCAGGCCCACGGCGGCCCGGTGCTGCTGCAACTGCTGCTGGCGCGGTGCCTGCATGCGCAGCCGGGGTTGCGCCTGGCGCGACCCGGTGAATTCACGCAGCGCGCTTTCCTGAACGACAAGCTCGACTTGGCGCAGGCCGAAGCCGTGGCCGACCTGATCGACGCCAGCACCGAGGCCGCGGCGCGTTCGGCCGCGCGTTCGCTGAACGGGGTTTTCTCGCAGCAGGTGGGTGAACTGGCCGCGCGCATGGTGCGGCTGCGCATGCTGGTGGAGGCCACGCTGGACTTCCCCGAGGAAGAGATCGACTTTCTGGAAAAAGCCGGCGCCCGCGCGCAGCTGGACGGCATCGAGCAGACGGTGCAAACAGCCCTCGCTCGAGCGCGCCAAGGTGCTTTGCTGCGTGAAGGGCTGCAGGTGGTCATCGCCGGCCAACCCAACGTGGGCAAGAGCAGCCTGCTGAACGCGCTGGCTGGCGCCGAGCTGGCCATCGTCACGCCGATAGCGGGCACCACGCGCGACCGCGTCAGCCAGACCATTCAGATTGAAGGCGTGCCGCTTCATGTGGTGGACACCGCCGGCATCCGCCAGGACGTGCAGGCCGCCGACGAGGTGGAACGCATCGGCATGCAGCGCAGTTGGGAAGCCATCACCCAGGCCGACGCCGTGCTGTTCCTGCACGACCTGTCGCGCCAGGGCCAGCCGGCCTATGACGCCGACGAGCAGCGCATCAGCCAGCAGTTGGCCCAGGCCGTGGGCACCGGCGTGCCGGTGCTGCACGTCTACAACAAGGCCGACCTGTTGCCCGACTCCGCGGCCCCCGCCGCAGCGTGGGTGCACGGGGCCGATGATGGCTTGCTGCTGTCGGCGCAGACGGGCCAGGGCCTGGAAGCGCTGCGCCGCAGCCTGCTGCAGGCCGCGGGCTGGCAGGCTGCGCCCGAAGGCCTGTTCACGGCGCGCGCGCGCCATGTGCAGGCCCTGCGCGACACGCTGGAGCATGTGCAGGCCTCGCAGGCCCACGCCGCGCAGCACGACGGCGCACTGGACCTGCTGGCCGAGGAACTTCGGCTGGCGCACCACAGCCTGTGCAGCATCACTGGCGAATTCAGCAACGAAGACTTGCTGGGCGAGATCTTCAGTCGGTTTTGCATTGGCAAGTGACAGCGCTGGCGCGGTGCGCCATCGTTGTCAGCTGCAGTGCCTGCTTCAGTGCCGGGCTCAGTGCCGGGCTCAGTGCCCTGCGAAGTCCACCAGCGTGAACAGCGGCAGGCCGGAAGCGCGCAGCTTGTCGGAACCGCCCAGCTCCGGCAGGTCGACGATGGCGGCGCCTTCGATCACCACCGCGCCCAGACGCTCCAGCAGTTTCTTGCCCGCCATCATGGTGCCGCCGGTGGCGATCAGGTCGTCGATCAGCACCACGCGGTCGCCAGGTTTCACGGCGTCGGTGTGCATTTCCACCGTGGCGCTGCCGTATTCCAGCTCGTAGGTTTCTTCCACGGTGGTGAAAGGCAGCTTGCCTTTCTTGCGGATGGGAACGAAACCAACGCCCAGTTCATAAGCCAGCACGCTGCCGATGATGAAGCCGCGCGCGTCCAGCCCCGCCACCACCTGCGGGCGGCTGTCGAAGTAGCGGTGCACGAACTGGTCGATCAGCACTCGAAAAACCCGCGGGTTGGCCAGCAGCGGCGTGATGTCGCGGAACTGCACGCCGGCCGCGGGCCAGTCGGGCACGGTGCGGATGTGGTCGCGGATGATCTGCGTCGGCGTGCGGGTCTGCGTCATGCCCTGCAGTGTGCCGCGCCTTCGGTCGCCTGAACCATTCGTTGACGGTCGCGC
>JAYSXE010000284.1:0-5547 GCA_043717565.1 Burkholderiales bacterium
CGCCGATGTAGGCCACCTGCACGGGGGTGCGCGGCAGCGCCTGAACGCCGTGCGTGTTGGCGGGGCTGTGCGGCAGCGCCACCTGCGGCGCCAGCGTGCCGGCGTCGAAGGTGTGCCGCTCGCCCGGCGCGCCGGGGTCGCTGAACCAGGGCGCGGTGTCGGTGTCGGGCGCATCGTGCGCGGCCAGCCACTGCCGCGTGGTGTCGTCAGGCGCCACCAGGCCGGCCTGCGCACCCAGCTCGGCACTCATGTTGGCCAGCGTCATGCGTTCCTGCATGCTCAAGCGCTGCACGGCGGCGCCGCAGAATTCCACTGCCTGGTAGCGGCCGCCGTTCATGCCGAAGCGGCCCACCATGTGCAGCATCATGTCCTTGGCGCACACGCCGTCGGCCAGCAAGCCGTCCCACTGCATGAAGATCGTCTGCGGCACCTGCAGCCAGATCTGGCCGGTGACCACCACGCCCAGCATCTCGGTGGCGCCAATGCCGAACATGTAGGCGCCGAAAGCGCCACCCGTGGGCGAGTGCGAGTCGCCGCCCACGCACAGCATGCCGGGCCTGATGTGGCCGTGCTGCGGCACCACCACGTGGCAGATGCCCTGGCTGTCGTACACATGCGGCAGCGCCTGTTCAGCCGCCCAGCTGCGCGCGATGCGCACGATGCGGCGCGACTCGTCGTCGGCCTCGGGCACGTAGTGGTCCATCACCAGCACCACTCTGTTCTTGTCCCAGATCTGTGCGCCCAGCTCGGCCAGCAGCGGCTGCAAGCGGCGCGGGCCGCTGCTGTCGTGGAACATGGCCAGGTCCACCGCGCAGGTGACGATGTCGCCCGGTGTCACCTGGGTGCGGCCGGCGGCGCGGGCCACCAGCTTCTGCGCCAAAGTCTGCGCCAGCGCATTTTTCGATGCCGATGCCGATGCCGATGCCGATGCCTGCGCAGGAGGCGGTGTTGACGGGCTCGGCTGCGGCGAAGCGCGGTTGCTCATGGCCTGCGCCATTCAGTCCGGTGTGGCGCCGGCATAACGCACCAGCTGCGCCCAGCGCGGCACGTCGGCCTTCACGAAGGGCGCGAACTCTGCCGGTGTGTTGCCCACCGGCGTGCCGCCGTCGCTTTCCACGCGGCGGCGCATGCCTTCGCTCTTGACGGCGGTGCGCGCGGCGTCGCTCAGGCGCTGCACCTGTTCAGCGGCCATCCGCGCCGGGCCGAACAGGCCGAACCAGGCTTGTGATTCAAAACCCGGCAGCGTCTCGGCCACCGTCGGCACGCCGGGCAGCTGGGCCAGGCGCTGCCGGCTGGTGACGGCCAGCGCCTTCAGCCTGCCGGCGGCCACCAGGCTGCGCACGTTGCCCACGGCAGCAAACATCAGCGGCACGTTGCCGGCCAGCACGTCGGCCACCGCGGGTGCGGTGCCGCGGTAGGGGATGTTGACGATGAACACACCGGCCTGCAGCTTGAAAGCCTCGCCCGCCAGGTGCAGCGAAGAACCGATGCCACCGATGGCGAAGTTCAGCTGCCCCGGCCGCGGCTTGGCGTGCGCGATGAGTTCCTTCACGCTGTTGTAGGGCTGCGCCGGGTGCGCCACCAGCACCGAAGGTGAGGTGGCCACCATGGTCAGCGGCGTGAAGTCGGCCACCAGGTCAAAGGGCAGCCTGGGGTAGAGCGTGGCGTTGATGGTGTGGCTGGTGAAGCTCAGCAGCAGCGTGTTGCCGTCGGGCGCGGCCTTGGCCACGGCGTCGGCCGCCAGGTTGCCACCGGCGCCTGACTTGTTTTCGACGATGACGGTGCGCCCCAGCAACGGCGCCATCTCGCGCGCCAGTTCCCGCGCCAGTGTGTCGGTGCTGCCGCCGGGCGGCGCGCCCACCACGATGCGCAGCGGCGGCTGCGTGCCGCTTGTGCCCGGCAGCGGCTGCGCGCTGGCCAAGCCCGCCGCCCAGGTGGCTGCGCTGGCCGCGCTGCCGATGATCAACTGTCGTCTTTGCATCAACCCAGCCCCAAGTAAGCGCGGCGCAGTTCGTCGCTGGCCAGCAGGTCGGCCGGCGCGCCTTCAAAGCGCAGGTTGCCGTTTTCAATTACGCAGGCGCGCTGTGCGATGGCCAGCGACTGCGCCACGTTCTGTTCCACCAGCAGCACTGCCAGGCCTTCGGCGTGCAGGCGGCTGATCAACGCAAACAGCTCTTCCACCAGCAGCGGCGACAGGCCCAGCGAAGGCTCGTCCAGGATCAACAAGCGGGGCTCGGCCATCAGCCCGCGGCCGATGGCCAGCATCTGCTGTTCACCGCCGCTCAGCGTGCCGGCCAACTGCGCCAGCCTTTCCTGAAGCCGCGGAAATATGGCCAACACCCGCTGCAGGTTGGCGCTGCGCCGTGCGCGGGCGCGGGTGAACGAGCCCAGTTCCAGGTTTTCCAGCACGCTGAGGTTGGGAAACACCTTGCGGCCTTCGGGCACGTGGATCAGCCCGGCGGCCACCACCTGCCGGTAGTGCGCGTGCGTGATGTCCTGGCCGTCAAACAGCACACGCCCGGCGGTGGCCGGCACGATGCCGCTGACGGTGTTGTTCAGCGTGCTCTTGCCGGCGCCGTTGCTGCCCAGCAGCGCCACGATCTCGCCCGGCTGCACCACCAGGCTGACGCCGCGCAGCACCTCCACGCGGCCGTAGCCGCTGCGCAGCTGTTCCACCTGCAACAGCGGCGTGTTCATGGTGCGGCGGCGCCGGGGTGTGCGGCGCGCAGTTTCTCGGCCGTGCCGTGGCCCAGGTAGGCCTCGATGACCGTCGTGTTGCGTGTCACTTCAGCCGGCGTGCCGGCAGCGATCAGCTGCCCCTGCGCCAGCACCCACACGTGCTGCGCCAGGTTCATCACCGCCTGCATCACGTGTTCGATCATCAGCACGGTGACAGCGCTGTCCGGGCTTGCTGAACCGCCCGCTTCGGCAATGCCCCGCACCACCGGAATCATCTCTTCGATTTCCTGCGGGTTCAGGCCCGCCAGCACCTCGTCCAGCAGCAGCAGCTTGGGCTTGGTGGCCAGCGCGCGCGCCAGTTCGAGCCGCTTGCGGCCGGCCACCGTCAGGTCGCCGGCGGGCTTGTGCAATTGCGGCAGCAGGCCCACGCGCCCGGCCACCGCTTCGGCCAGCGCCAGCGCACGCGCGCGCCGCGGTTCGTGCAAGTGCGCGCCGACGGCGATGTTTTCCAGCACCGTCTGCGCGGCAAAGGGCTGCACGATCTGGAAGGTGCGCGTCAGGCCGGCCAGCGCGTTCTGATGCGGCGGCTTGCCGATGATGTCGCGGCCCTGGAAGTGCACCGTGCCGCTGTCGGGTTTCAGAAAGCCCGACATCAGCGCAAACAGCGTGGTCTTGCCGGCGCCGTTGGGGCCGATCAGCGCCGTCAACGTGCCGGGCATCACCTGCAGGCTCACGCCTTGCACCGCGCGCAGGCCACCAAAGGCGATGGACACGCCCTGCAGTTGCAGCAGCGGCTCAGTCATCGCGCCGGCCCTTTGAAAACGCGTCGCGCACGCTGCGGCCCACACCGGCCAGACCGCGTGGCAGCAGCATCACGATGAGCACCAGCACGCTGCCGTAGATCACCATGTTCAGCCCCGGCAGGTTGCCGAAGAGGTTGCGTGTCAGCTCGGCCAGCAGGTGCAGCACCACGGCGCCCAGCACCGGCCCCCACAGCGTGCCCATGCCGCCGACGATGGCGCCCACCAGCGCTTCCACCGACGTGGCCGGACCGAAGGCGATGCCGGGGTCGATGTACTGGAACACCTGCACGTAGAAAGCCCCGCCAGCGCCCATGAAGGCGCCCGACAGCATGGTGGCGCGCAGCTTCACCGCAAAGGGGTTCACGCCCACCGCGCGCGCGGCGTCTTCGTTGTCGCGCACGGCCTGCAGCTGCGCGCCCAGTTTCGAATGCCGCAGCCAGGCCGTGACCAGCAGCGCGGCCACCAGCAGCGCCAGCGCCAGCACGATGAAACCCTTGCGCGAACCGAATTGAAGGTTGGCCACCGATTCACTCAAGGGCAGCATCAGGCCCACGCCACCGCCTGTGAAGGGCACTGCCACCGCCAGCACCCTGAACACTTCGGCAAAGGCCAGCGTGACCAGTGCGAAGTAGCTGCCCTTCAGACCATAGCGAAAGGTCAGCGCGCCCACGGCCGCCGCCACGGCGCCGGCCGCGGCCACTGCCAGCAGCAGCGCCAGCCACGGGTTGATGCCGCCCTGCAGTTGCGCAATGGCCTGCACATAGGCGCCGGTGCCGAAGAACAGCGCATGGCCGAACGAGAACTGCCCGCCGTAGCCGCCCAGGATGTTCCAGGCCTGCGACAGCAGCGCGGCGTACAGCGCCATCATGATGAAGGTGAGCCACACACCCGAGTTCAGCACCAGCGTCAGTGCACCCACCACCGCGGCGAAGAGTGCGATGCCGGCCAAGTCGCGGGCCAGGCTGCTGCGGTTCATGCGCGGACCCGGAACAAACTGAGATTCATACGCGAGCTCCGAACAAACCTTGGGGCCTGAACAACAGCACGCCGATGAACAGCGCAAAGATGCCCAGCTGCCCCAGCGATTCACCCCACCACAACCCGCCCAGCGATTCCACCACGCCCACCAGCAGCCCGCCCAGCAAGGCGCCGGCAAAACTGCCCATGCCGCCCAGCACCACGATGGTGAAGGCCACCAGCACAAAGCCACCACCCACCTGCGGGTTCACGTAATAGGCCGGCAGCAGAAAACAGGCCGCTGCGCCCAGGCAGGCCAGGCCGATGCCGAAGCTCATCGCGTAGACATGGTCCACGTCAATGCCCATCAGCTTGGCCCCATGTTTTTCCTTGGCCACGGCACGTATCGCGCGGCCCAGGTCGGTGCGCGTCACCACCAGCAGCAGCACCGCGCAGGCCAGCAGCGCGCCCACAAAAGCCACCAGCTTGGGCAGCGCGATGAAGGCCGGGCCGATGGGCACGGTGGTCAGCGTGTAGGCGGTTTCGATGCTGCGCGTGTCGCTCTTGAACAGCATCAGCGCCGCGTTTTCCAGCACGATGGACAGGCCCAGCGTGACGAGCAGGATGTTTTCGTCCTTGCCGTGGCTGGCGCGGTTGATGATGCCGCGCTGCAGCGCGTAGCCCAGCACGAACATCGCCGGCACCATGACGGGCAGCGCCAGGTAGGGGTCGATGCCCAGCTGCGTCTTCAGCACGTACACCCCATACAGCGCCACCATCAATGCCGCGCCGTGCGCGAAGCTGATGATGTGCAGCACGCCGTAGATCAGCGTCAGCCCCAGAGCGATGAGTGCATACACCGCGCCCGTGGTCAGGCCGTTCAGCACCGAAGGGAAGAGGATGTTGAAGTCGAGCATCTTCGGGGGCTGACGGCAGCGAGTGATCAGGCGCGCAAGGGAAATATTGGGTCCACTTCACGGTAGTCGCGCGGCACGATGACGCGGATGTCGCCCTTCACCACCTGCGTCATCAACGGCTGCGCGCCCTGGTTCTGGCCGTTGACAAACTTCGTGGGCCCGTAGGGCATGAAGTGGTCGGCAAAGCTGCT
>JAYSXE010000285.1:0-13377 GCA_043717565.1 Burkholderiales bacterium
GCTGCAACCACGTAGGCCGTGGCAGGGCGCAGAGGCCCTGGCGAAGAAGCAAGGAACATGAGTTTCAGTGCAGACCCAGCAAGCGGGTCACGTCGTTGAAGAGGGCTACAGACATCATCATCAGCAGGATGGCGATGCCGCCGCGCTGCAACCGGGCCAACCACGCCTCAGAGACGGGGCGGCCGGTGATGCCCTCGAAAATGTAATACATCAGGTGGCCCCCATCGAGCATCGGCAGTGGCAACAGGTTCAGCACCCCAAGGCTGACGCTGACCAGCGCCAGGAAGCCCAGGTAATACGGCAAGCCCTGCTGCACCGACTGCCCCGCATAGTCGGCAATGGTCAAGGGGCCGCTGAGGTTCTTGATGGAGGCCTCGCCAATGAGCATGCGGCCCAGCATCTTCACTGTCAGCACCGAGATGTCCCAGGTGCGCTCTGCGCCGCGCGCCAGGCCCTCCCAGGGGCCGTGCTGCACCGACACCATGGCCGGCGGTTGGCCGGGTCGTGCGTCGACGCGGCCGAATGTCTGGCCCGCTTCCTGAACCACGCGCGGTGTGACCGGCAGGCTCAGCGTCTGGCCGGCGCGTTCCACCTGCCACTGCATCACGCGCGGCTGGCCGTCCACCACCGCGGCCCGCACCATCGCCACCGTCTCGGCGGCGTCAACCACCAGCTTGCCGTCGATGCGCAGCACGCGGTCGCCACTGCGCAGGCCCGCTTGCGCGGCAGGGCCACCGGCCTTCACGTCGGCCAGCACGGGCTCGCTCGCCAGGCCCGCCAGGCCGGCCTTCTTGACGAACCCGGCGTCAACGTCACGCGGGTCGACGGCAGTGAAGTCCAGCAGCACGTTGCGCGGGCTGCGGCCGTCGGTTGTGGTGGTCTGCAACTGCAGGCGGCCGGCCTGCATGGCGGCTTGGGTCACCTGCCAACGGAAGTCGGCCACTGAACGAAGTTCGGTCCAGCTCTGGCCGTCCAGCGAACTGGCGCGCACCCAGTCGCCAGCGCGCAGGCCCGCACGTTCTGCCACGCTGCCGGCAGTGGGCGGCGCCAGCAGGGCCTTGGGCTCCTCCACGCCGATCCAGTGCGCAGACGCAAACAACAGCACGGCCAGGGCCAAGTTGGCCAGCGGGCCCGCAGCCACGATGGCCGTGCGTTGCCACAGCGGCTTGCGGTTGAATGCGCCCGGCAGGTCTGCCGCTGCCACATTGCCCTCGCGCTCGTCCAGCATGCGCACATAGCCGCCGAGTGGCAGCGCGCACAGTACAAATTCGGTGCTCTGCGGCGTGGCCTGGCGGCGCCACAGCACGCGCCCGAAACCCACCGAGAAGCGCAGCACCTTCACGCCACACGCCACGGCCACGCGATAGTGCCCGTACTCGTGAATGACCACCAGAATGCCCAGGGTCAACAGGAAAGCCAGTACGGTACTGATCACGAGGGCTGTGCTTTCGGGTTCAAAAGGGGGCTGTCTTAAAGGGTCTTCATGACGCTGCGGGCGGCCGCGCGAGCGCGCTGGTCCAGTTCCAGCAGGTCGTCCAGGCCATGGCTTTCACCCAGGCCGGGCTGCACGCGGTCCAGCGTCTTGGCGTTGACGGTATGAATCGATGTGAAGCCAATGGTTCCCGAAAGAAATGCAGCGACGGCTTCTTCATTGGCCGCGTTCAGGACGGCCGTGGTGCCGGTGGCTGCGCGCAGCGCGTCCCAGGCCAGGAACAGGCCGGGGAAACGCTTGGCATCGGGTTCTTCGAAGGTCAGGGCCTTCAACTGGGAAAAGTCCAGTCGCGCGGCGCCGGCCTCGATGCGTTCGGGAAACGCCAGGCCGTAAGCGATGGGGCCCTTCATGTCGGGCGTGCCGAGCTGCGCCAGCACGGAACCGTCGCGGCACACCACCATCGAGTGGATGATGCTTTGCGGGTGGATCACGACGCGGATGTCCTGCGGCTGCAAGCCGAACAGCCAGCGCGCCTCGATGACTTCCAGCGCCTTGTTCATCATCGTGGCCGAGTCGACGGAGATCTTGCGCCCCATCACCCAGTTTGGGTGGGCCACGGCCTGTTCGGGGGTCACGCCATGCAGCGTCGCGTGTTCACGGTCGCGAAACGGGCCACCGCTGGCGGTGAGCAGGATGTGGTCGACGCGGCTCGCCCAGGTTCTGGGGTCTTCGGGCAGGCACTGAAAGATGGCCGAGTGTTCGCTGTCGATGGGCAGCAGCGTTGCACCGCCTTCGGCAACCGCCTGCATGAACAGGGCGCCGCCCACGACCAAAGCTTCCTTGTTGGCCAGCAGCAGGCGCTTGCCCGCGCGTGCCGCTGCCATGCAGGCCGGCAGGCCGGCCGCGCCAACAATGGCGGCCATCACGCTGTCCACGTCTTCGGCGGCGGCCAGTTCCGCCAGGGCAGTTGCGCCGGTGTGCACTTCAACCGGCAGGCCTTCGGCAGCCAGCATCTGCCGCAGCCGGCGGGCGGCTGCTGCGTCGGGCAACACGGCCACGCGCGGCTTGAACTGCCGGCACTGTTCGAACAGCTGGTCCACACGCTGGAAGGCACTCAGGCCGACGACCTGAAAACGGTCGGGGTGGCGGGCCACCACGTCCAGCGTGCTGACGCCAATCGAACCGGTCGAACCGAGAACAGCCACGCGCTTCAGGCCAGCGGTTTCTGCGCGGCCTGTGGTGGCGGAAGCGGCATCAGCAGTGCTCATCGCGCACTCCAGGCCAACAGCGCCATCGCCGCGGGCAGCGTCGGCAGCAAGGCGTCGACGCGGTCCAGCACACCGCCATGCCCGGGCAGCAGGTTGCTGCTGTCCTTGGCGCCTGCAGCGCGCTTGACCAGTGATTCCATCAAGTCCCCGACCACGCTCAGGGCACACATCAAGCCCAGTGCCACCACCATGCCAGCTCCACCCAGGTTGGTGTGCAGCCGCGTGTAAAAGCTGGCGCCGTCAAAACCGTAACGCCGGTCCAGCCACATCCAGAACAGCGCCAGCGCCTGCACGCTCACCACACCCGACCACACCCCTGCCCAGCTCTTGCCCGGGCTGATGCTGGGCGCCAGCTTGGCCTTGCCCCAGGCGCGGCCGCCAAAGTACGCCGCCACGTCAGCCATCCACACCAGGCACAGCACCGACAGCAGCAAATTGATGCTGATGCTGCGCGCGTGCGCCACGGCCAGCCAGGCCAGCCACAGCGCCACCCCGCCCAAGGCCCAACGCACGGCGCGCGGCACCTGGGGCCAGCCGGCTGGGCCTTTGCGCAGGGCCAGCGCCCCGCCCACCACCCACAGGGCCAGACCAGACCACCACAGTGCGGCAGGCACGCCTTGTGCCGCACCCGCCGCCCATGCGCCCAGGCCTGCCAATGCCACGGCAGCGCCCAGCGCCAGGGCGCCTGCGCCCGTGGCTTGGTTCAGGCGCGCCCATTCCCAGCCCCCGGCCGCCATCAGCGCCAGTGTGATCAAGGCAAAAGGCCAGGCGGTGCTGACCGACAGCGCGGCCAGCAGCACGGCAACCATCACGAGCGCGGTGATGACCCGCTGGCGCAGCATGGGCTTGGGCCGTCAGCCGAGTTCAGTCACAGCCGGCGGCGGCTGCAGGCCACCAAAACGCCGGTCGCGCTGCGCGTAGGCAGCCAATGCCGCATCGATTTCGGTCTCGCCAAAGTCGGGCCACAGGCAGTCGGTGAAGAACAGTTCGGAGTAAGCAGCCTGCCAAAGCAGGAAATTGCTGATGCGCATTTCACCGCCCGTGCGGATGAACAAGTCGGGGTCGGGAGCAAAAGACAGCGCCATGTGCCGCGACAGCCAGGCCTCGTCGACTTCTTCGGGGCTGACGCCCTGGGCCACCGCCTGGCGGCAGGCCTGCACCACGTCCCAGCGCCCGCCATAGTTGAAGGCAACAGCCAGCGTGATGCGCGTGTTGTGGCGCGTCAGGTTTTCGGCCTGTTCCCAGGCACGGCGCAACTTGTCGGACACCGCAGACCGGTCGCCGACGATGCGGATGCGCACGCCGTCATCGGCCAGCTTGGTCAGGTATTTGGAAACCGCAACCAGCACCAGGCTCATCAGGCCCGTCACCTCTTCCGACGGCCGCTTCCAGTTCTCTGACGAGAAGGCAAACACGGTCAGGTAACCGACACCGCGGTCAGCAAAGGCATTCACCGCCCGCACCAGAGCATCAACGCCTTGCTTGTGTCCAAAAAACCGCGGCATGTAGCGGCGGCGGGCCCAGCGCCCATTGCCGTCCATCACCACCGCCACGTGGCGGGGCACCTGGCCTGTGGAAGCCGACTCAGCGCCAGCCTCAGCCGGCGTGGCCGATTCAACGCTGGCGGCGTGGGTGGTCATGCAGGCTGGCCAGAGGCCTGATGGATGCCACGGGTAGCAACCCGCGCCCCGGGGCCGTGGCCCGATGCATGCGAGCCTGTCATACCGCCATGACTTCCGCTTCTTTGGACTGCACCAGGCGTTCAATTTCGGCGATGGTGCGGTCGGTCAGGCGCTGCACCTCGTCCTGCGCGCGGCGTTCATCGTCTTCAGACGCCTCTTTGTCCTTCAACAGCTTCTTCAGGTTCTCGTTGCCTTCGCGGCGCACCGAGCGCACGGCGATCTTGGCGTCTTCACCAGCATGGCGAACCACCTTGGTCAACTCCTTGCGGCGTTCTTCGGTGAGCGCCGGCATCGGCACGCGCAGCAGTTCACCCTGCGAAGAAGGGTTCAGGCCCAGTTCCGATTCGCGGATGGCGCGTTCGATCTTTGCCGCCATGCCCTTTTCCCACGGCTGCACGCTGATCGTGCGCGCGTCGAGCAGCGTCACATTGGCCACCTGGCTGATGGGCAGCATCTGGCCGTAGTAGTCCACCTGCACCTGGTCCAGCAGGCCGGGGTGAGCCCGGCCGGTGCGGATCTTGTGCAGTTCGCCCTTGAACGCTTCGATGGACTTGGCCATCTTCTGCTCGGCGGTTTTCTTGATGTCAATCAATGTCATGGCGAGCCTCTCTGTCCCCTCTTGCCAGTGTTACCAGTCTTACCAGGCCTGAAACCATCAGACATGAACCAATGTGCCTTCGTCTTCGCCACGCACCACGCGCAGCAGGGCACCGGCCTTGAAGATGCTGAACACCTTGATGGGCAGTTTCTGGTCGCGGCACAGTGCAAAGGCCGTGGCGTCCATCACCTGCAGGTTCTTCGAGATCGCCTCGTCAAAGGTGATGGTGGTGTAGCGCGTGGCCGTGGGGTCTTTGGCCGGGTCGGCGCTGTAGACCCCGTCGACCTTGGTCGCCTTCAGCACCACTTCAGCGCCAATTTCGGCGCCGCGCAATGCGGCGGCAGTGTCGGTGGTGAAGAAGGGGTTGCCTGTGCCGGCAGCGAACACCACCACCTTGCCCTCTTCCAGATACTGCAGGGCCTTCGGGCGCACATAAGGTTCAACCACCTGCTCGATGCTGATGGCCGACATCACGCGTGCGGTCATGCCTTCCTGGCGCATGGTGTCGGCCAGGGCCAGCGAATTCATCACCGTGGCCAGCATGCCCATGTAGTCGGCGGTGGCGCGGTCCATGCCCACGGCACCCCCGGCCACGCCACGGAAGATGTTGCCGCCGCCGATGACCACCGCCACCTCGCAACCCAACCGGGTGACTTCCTGCACCTCGCGCACCATGCGCACGATGGTGGACCGGTTGATGCCGTAGGCGTCGTCGCCCATCAGGGCCTCGCCAGACAGCTTCAGCAGGATGCGCTTGTAAGCGGGCATCAATTCAACTCCAAGGTGAAAGCGTGCAGTGTAAGGCGGCCCGCAGGCCGGACAGCCCGTCGGGGCCGCCCTGGGCCTGGCCCAAACTGGCGCTCAGCCGCCCTTGGCAGCTGCGATTTGTGCAGCCACTTCGGCCGCAAAGTCGTCAACCTTCTTCTCGATGCCCTCGCCCACCACGTACAGCGTGAAGCCGGCCACTTGCGTGCCCTTTTCCTTCAGCATCTGCTCGACGGTCTGCTTGTCGTTCTTCACGAAGGTCTGGTTCAGCAGCGAGACCTCTTTCAGGTACTTCTGCACCGAGCCTTCAACACGCTTGGCCACGATCTCGGGCGACTGCGCCGCCTTGCCCGCTGCCACGGCGGCGGCCGCGTCTTCCGAAGCCTTCTCGGCCGCCACGCGGCGCTCGCGTTCGATCAGCTCGGCCGGCACTTCGCTGGAAGCCAGCGACACAGGCTTCATCGCGGCCACGTGCATGGCCACGTCCTTGGCGGCAACCTCGTCACCGGTGAACTGCACCATCACGCCGATGCGCGTGCCATGCAGATAGTGCGCCAGGCTGCCAGCGCCCGCGTATCGCTTGAAGCGGCGGATGGACATGTTTTCGCCGATCTTGCCGATCAAACCCTTGCGCACGTCTTCCACCGTGGGGCCGAAGCCGTCTTGTGCATGCGGCAAGGCCGACAAGGCAGCCACGTCAGCGGGGTTGTGCGCCGCGACCAGGTCGGCACAGGCCTGGGTGAATGCCAGGAACGAATCGTTCTTGGAGACGAAGTCGGTTTCGCAGTTGATCTCGACCAGCGCGCCGGTGCTGCCCTTGACGGCAGCAGAGATCACGCCCTCGGCCGTGATGCGGGAAGCAGCCTTGCTGGCTTTGTTCCCCAGCTTGACGCGCAGGATTTCCTCGGCACGGCCCATGTCGCCTTCGGCTTCGGTGAGTGCCTTCTTGCACTCCATCATCGGGGCATCGGTCTTGGCACGCAGTTCGGCCACCATGCTTGCTGTGATTGCGGGCATTTGTTTCTCCTTCAATGGGTACAGATGAGGGTGCGCTGCGGCGCAGGCAAGGGCCGGCGTCATCGGCCTCCCGCTGGGCAGGCTTGCGGTGCTTGCCACCCAAGCCCAACCACGGCGACCAGGCCGCGACAACCGAGCCACGCCCAGGCTCAGCGCCTGAGCGGGCCGCAAGGCAATGTCAGTCAGGCGTCGGCGCTGACTTCAACGAATTCGTCGTTGCCGGAAACGGCTTGCACCACTTCGTTGGTCGAATTGGCCTTGCCTTCCATGACTGCGTCAGCCACGGCACGGGCGTACAGCGCAACGGCCTTGGCCGAGTCATCGTTGCCAGGAATGACGTAATCGATGCCGATGGGCGAGTGGTTGGTGTCGACGATGCCGATGACCGGAATGCCCAGCTTCTTGGCTTCCAGGATCGCAATCTTGTGATAACCCACGTCGATGACGAACATCGCATCGGGCAGCGCAGCCATGTCCTGGATGCCACCAATGTCCTTTTCCAGCTTGATCAGGTCACGCTCGAACAGCAGCGCTTCTTTCTTGATCATCGCGCTGGTGCCCGACTCTTTCGTGGCCTGCATGTCCTTGAGCTTCTTCAGCGAACCCTTGACGGTCTTGAAGTTGGTCATCATGCCGCCCAGCCAACGCTGGTCGACGTAAGGCATGCCACAGCGCTGGGCTTCCAGGGCAATGACCTCGCGCGCCTGGCGCTTGGTTCCGATCATCAGAATGGTGCCGCGCTTGGCTGCGAGCTGGCGCACAAACTTCATCGCGTCTTCGAAAAGCGGCAGCGTCTTTTCGAGGTTGATGATGTGGATCTTGTTGCGATGGCCGTAGATATACGGGGCCATCTTGGGGTTCCAGAAGCGGGTTTGGTGGCCAAAGTGGACACCGGCTTCCAGCATTTCACGCATCGATACAGTCATGGTTTCTCCGAAGGTTGGGTCTAGAATCCCGCCGCTTTATCACCGCGCCATGTTGTCCATTTCCCTGCTGGGCATGCAACACGCTTCGTGCTCGGCGACACCTTGGTTCGGTCGGGTTCGCGATTGATTCGCTTGAGGTCGTGTGGCGGTTCCAGCACCCTGCGCCAGCGTTTGAACGTTTGCGTTCGCACGCGGTACCGGGGCTTTCACAGCAAAACCACATCAGGCAAAATCCAACGATGCTATCACGACCACTGCACCGGGACCGCGTGTTCACATCACCCTCCCCCCGCCTGCAGCACGGCCGTCGCACCCCGTGCGCGGCCCGCACACGGGCCTTGACCCGCCTTTTCTGCACACCCCAAGCGCCAGTCCTGGAGGGCCGGTGCGCATAGCGGTGGTGGGCGCCGGTGTGGTGGGCGTGACCTGCGCCTACGAACTGGCCGTGGCCGGACACGAGGTGGCGGTCTTCGAGCGCCGGGGCAGCGTTGCCGCGGAAACCAGCTACGCCAACGCCGGGGTCGTCGCCCCCGGTTACGTCACCCCTTGGGCGGCTCCGGGCATGCCGCTGAAGGTGCTGAGCCAGCTGCTGCGCCGCCATGCGCCAGTTCGGCTGGGGGGCTTCAACGCCTTGCAGCAACTGCCGTGGATGTGGCGCTGGTGGCGGGCCTGCAACCTCCACACGCACACCGCCAACCGCAGCGCCATGCAGCGCCTGGCGCACTTCAGCCGCCAGCGTTTGCTGGAATTGACCAACCAACTGGGGCTGAACTATGAGCAGAGCACCGGCTACACCGTGCTGCTGCGCGACCCCGCCGCGCTGGACGCCGCGCAAGGCGGTCTGGCCCTGTTGCGCGAACTGGGCGTTTCTTTTGAACTGCTGGACTCCGCGGCGTGCCGCCGCAAAGAACCCGGGCTGAACCCAGAAGCACCGCTGCAGGCCGGCATCCACCTGCCGGCGGACGGCGTGGGCAATTGCCGGCACTTTTCACACCTGCTGCGCATCAAAGCCCAGGACCTGGGCGTCCGATTTCTCTTCGACACAGCCGTGCGAGGCCTGGTGCCGGGACAGCAACCGGCCTTGCAGTTTCAAGACGGCAGCAGCCAGGGCTTCGACGCGGTGGTGGTATGCGCCGGCGTGCAGGCCAACGATGTGCTGAAGTCGGTCGGCCTGCGGTTGCCGCTGGCGCCGGTCTACGGCTACTCCATCACCGCGCCCTTGAGCGCAAAAGCCCAGGACCTGCATCTGGGGCCGGTTTCGGCGCTGATGGACGAACGCTTCAAGGTGGCCATTTCGCGTTTGGGAAAGCGTATCCGCGTTGCTGGAAGCGCCGAGCTGGGCGGGACCCTGAGCCAGATGAACCCGGCCCCGCTGCGCACGCTGTACCGGGTGCTGGACGACTGGTTTCCCGGCGCCATGCAGCAGACTGACGCTCAGCATTGGAAAGGTGCACGGCCGATGCTTCCCGACGGCCCACCGGTGCTGGGTGAGAGCGGCGCACCCGGCGTGTGGGTGAACCTGGGCCACGGGTCCAGCGGCTGGGCGCTGGCCTGCGGCAGTGCCCGGGTGCTGGCCGAACGCATCAGCGGCCGCGAATCGCCGGTGGACTTGTCCCGGCTGACCTTGCAGCGCCTCAGAAGCTGAGGCCAGCCGCACAATGCGGAGCATGCCGCATGCAACAGGACCCTGGCTCGTCGACCGCCCGCTGCAGCCCTGGCCTCTGCATGGCACGGCCGCCACTCGCGCCGCTGAGGCCGCGGGCCTGGCCGCACAACCGGCGGAACACGCCCTGATGGCCCGCGCCGGCCTGGCCGTGGCGCGGCTGGCGATGGCGCTTTTTCCCCACGCCCGCCGCGTGTGGGTGGCTGCGGGGCCTGGCAACAACGGCGGCGACGGGCTGGTGGCGGCGATGCACCTGCACCAGGCCGGTTGGCGGGTCGAGGTCAGCCTGCTGGGGAGCGCGGACCGTCGGCCGCAAGATGCCGCATGGGCGTTGGCTTGTGCGACGGCCGCGGGTGTCCACATCCACACCTCACCTGAACCAGCGGGCGGGCGCAGCAGCCGCCCCGATCTGGTCATCGACGCCTTGCTGGGCCTGGGGGGGGGCCGCGAGCCGCAGGGCGACCTGGCGGCGTGCATATGGGCCATCAACGGTTGCGGCGCACCGGTGTTGGCGGTGGACCTGCCTTCTGGGCTGGACGCAGACCGCGGCACGGCCTGGGCCCTGCACACGGTGCGCGCGACCGCCACGCTGTCGCTGCTGACACTGAAGCCCGGCACCTTCACGGCGCAGGGCCGCGACCATGCGGGCCAGGTCTGGCTGGACCGACTGGGCGTGGATGTCGACACTGCACCCAGCGCCGAACTGCACGTGCCGCCACCGCAGCGGCCCCGACCGCATGCCAGCCACAAAGGCAGCCACGGCGACGTGGCCGTGGTGGCAGGAGCGCCGGGCATGACAGGTGCGGCGTGGCTGGCCGCGCGTGCTGCACTGGCTGCAGGCGCAGGGCGCGTCTTTATCAGCCTGCTGGATGGCGGTCCGGCCGAGACCGACGCGACCCAACCCGAACTGATGGGGCGGCAGCGCTGGTGGCTGTCGAGCCGCGATGTCATCGCCCGCCACACCGTGGTCTGTGGTTGCGGTGGGGGTGATGCAGCGGCGCAGGCACTGCCGCCCCTGATCGCCCATGCACCACGCCTGGTCCTGGACGCTGATGCCTTGAATGCCGTGGCACTTGACTCGGCACTGGCGCAGCAACTGCGGGCGCGGGCTGCGCGCGGCCTGCAAACGGTGTTGACACCGCACCCGCTGGAAGCCGGCCGGTTGTTGGGGCTGAGCGCTCAGGACGTGCAGAGCGACCGCCTGCGCGCCGCCCAGGCGCTGTCAGATCAGCTGCAATGCACCGTGCTGCTGAAAGGCTCGGGCACCGTCGTGGCGGCGCCAAATGCCCTGCCGTACATCAACCCGACCGGCAATGCGGCGCTGGCAGGCCCTGGCACCGGCGACGTGCTGGCGGGTTGGCTGGGCGGCCGTTGGGCGCAGGCGCCAGCGGATGGAGCGCAATGCGTGGCCGCAGCAGCGGCCTGGGGACACGGCCTTGCTGCCGATAACTTTGCAGGGCAGCACCCCGGGCTGGCCTTGCGCGCCAGCCAGTTGATCGAGGCCATGGCCTTCGCGGGTTGAGCACCGCAGAGCGGCGCCGGCAGTCTGCGCGCCAGTAGCTTGCCCGCCAGTCAGCGCCGCGTGCGTGCCTTCGGTGCAGCCCGTTGCGGGCCGGGCTTGCGCGCCCGGCGCTCCGTTCCTGCGCCCACCGCCTTGTGGGCACTGCTGCGGGCGGGCGCCTCCGGGCTGCGCACGGGCCGGGCCGCGCTGCGGGCGCCCCGCAACGCCAGCTTCTGCTCGCGGTCAGCGGCACGCACGCGGTCCAGTTCCTGGCGTGCCGACAAGGGCTTTGCTTCGGCAGCGCGCGCAGCCACGCGCTGGGTGCCCGTGGCCACAGCAGCGGTGTCCTGCACCAGGCGGAAGTCGATCTTGCGGCCGTCCAGGTCGACGCGGCTGACCTGCACCTGCACACGCGTGCCCACGGCGTAGCGGATGCCAGTGCGTTCTCCGCGCAATTCCTGTCTCGCTTCGTCAAACCGGTAGTACTCGCCGCCCAGTTCGGTGATGTGGACCAGGCCTTCGACAAACATCGCGTCCAGCGTCACGAACAAACCGAACCCGGCCACGCTGCTGACGGTGCCGGCAAATTCCTCGCCCAGGTGCTCGCGCATGTAGCGGCATTTCAGCCAGGCTTCCACGTCACGGCTGGCTTCGTCAGCACGCCTTTCATTGGCGCTGCAATGGCCGCCGGCCGCTTCCCACAGCGCCATCTCGGCGCTCATGGGCTTGGCCGTGGCCGCAGCGGGGCGTGCGCCGCGCCGCGGCGGCAGCACACGGGTGTTGGCATTGGCCACCAGCAGGTATCGCTTGCCCGCCAGCACGGCCTTGATCACCCGGTGAACCAGCAGGTCGGGGTACCGCCGGATGGGGCTGGTGAAGTGCGCGTAGGCCTCGTAGGCCAGGCCGAAGTGCCCGCTGTTTTTCGCCGTGTAGATGGCCTGCTGCATGGAACGCAGCAACATGGCGTGAATCTGCGCCGCGTCGGGCCTTTCCTGCGTGGCCTTGGCGATGGCCTGTATCTCGGCCGGCTGCGGGTCGTCGCTCAAATGCACGCCCACGCCCAGTGCCCTCAGCTGGGCCTGCAATGCAACGCGCTTTTCCGGCGTGGGGCCTTCGTGCACCCGGAACAGGGCCGTGTGGCCGGCTTCGCAGATGAATTCTGCAGCGCACACGTTGGCCGCCAGCATGGCTTCTTCGATCAGGCGGTGGGCTTCGTTGCGGGTGCGCGCAACGATGCGTTCGATGCGGCCGTTGTCGTCGCAGATAATCTGCGTCTCGGTGGATTCGAAGTCGATGGCGCCGCGCTTGTTGCGCTGCTTCAGCAGTGCGCGGTAGGCCTCGTGCAGGTGCAGCAGGTGTGGCACCAGCCCAGCACGCTGCTGCGCCTCGGGGCCGCGCGTGTTGGTCAGCAGTGCCGCCACTTCGGTGTAGGTCAACCGGGCATGCGACTGGATCACGGCGGGGTAGAACTGGTAGGCGTCGATGCTGCCGTCTTCCCGAACCAGCATGTCGCACACCATGGCCAGACGCTCGACGCCGGGGTTCAGTGAACACAGGCCGTTGGACAGCTTTTCCGGAAGCATGGGAATCACGCGGCGCGGGAAGTAGACCGACGTGGCGCGCTCATAGGCGTCTTCGTCCAGCGCCTCACCGGGTTTGACGTAGTGGCTGACGTCGGCAATGGCCACCAGCAGGCGCCAACCCGTGGCGGCCGCCTTGCCGCGCCCCTTGCTGAAGGGTTCGCAATACACGGCGTCGTCGAAGTCGCGGGCGTCTTCACCGTCGATGGTGACCAGCGGCACGTCACGCAGGTCCACGCGCTGTTTGCGGTCTGTCGCGCGCAGTTTCTCGGGCAGTGCCGCCGCCTGCGCCAGCGTGGCGGGCGAGAACTCGTGCGGTACCTCGTACTTGCGCACCGCAATCTCGATTTCCATGCCAGCGTCGTCGATCTCGCCCAGCACCTCGACCACACGACCCGCCGGTTGCGAATGCAGCGACGGGGGCTCGGTCAGTTCGACTACCACCACCTGCCCTGCGGTTGCGCTGGCGGTGGCGTTCTTGGGCACGAGGATGTCCTGGCCGTAGCGGCTGTCTTCCGGTGCCACCAGCCACTGTCCGCCTTCCAGCAGCAGGCGGCCGATGATGGGCGCCTTGCGCCTTTCAATGATG
Organism: Burkholderiales bacterium; assembly: GCA_043717565.1. GTDB lineage: Bacteria > Pseudomonadota > Gammaproteobacteria > Burkholderiales > Burkholderiaceae_C > Rubrivivax. Next base: position 13,022 of record JAYSXE010000285.1, read on the forward strand.
TCCAGCACCCGCCCTTCAGGCCGGCCCTTGCGGTCCACGCGTTGCACACGCACCCGCACGCGGTCGCGGTGCAACACCGTGCGCATTTCCTGTTCGGGAAGATAGACCCAGGGCTCGCCTGCGGTGTCAGGGATGACGAAGCCGTAGCCGTCGCGGTGGCCGTCAACGGTGCCGTCAAATTCGGCCAGCAATGCAGCACCAGTTGGTGCGCTGGTTGAAATGTTCTTGAATTTGATGATATTATCCTTGGCTGTTAGAAGCTTGAACACCTTGCCCAGGTGGCGGAATTGGTAGACGCACTAGTTTCAGGTACTAGCGCTTAACGGCGTGGAGGTTCGAGTCCTCTCCTGGGCACC
>JAYSXE010000286.1:0-2497 GCA_043717565.1 Burkholderiales bacterium
ATGGATAGAGCACGGCCGCGGCCATGGCGAAGCCTTGCCGCCGCAGCGGGGTGCTCGGCATGCCGTGGGGCCGGCAGCGCCGGCCGCGGGCAGTGCCACGCACAAGCTCAGCCAGCGCCAGCAGGAACAGCGCCTGCGCGAGCACTTCATCAGCCCGCGCCGTGTGCGTGAATGGCGCGACATCTACAGCCAACTGCACACCGTGGTGGCCGAACAGGGCTGGCGCCTGAACACGCAACCCGCCACCTACGAACAACTGCACCTGTCGCTGCTGGCCGGCTTGCTGGGCAACATCGGCTGCAAGAACGACGACGAAGACTGGTACCTTGGCGCACGCGGCATCAAGTTCTGGCGCCACCCGGGGGCCAACCTCAGCAAGAAGCCGGGCCGCTGGCTGGTGGCTGCGGAGCTGGTGGAAACCGCACGCCTGTTCGGGCGCGGCTTGGCGGCGATCGAGCCGCAGTGGCTGCCGGCCATTGGCGGCCATCTGATCAAGAAGCAGCTGCTGGAACCGCACTGGGAAAAAAAGGCGGCCGAGGTGGTGGCGCTGGAACGCGCCACGCTGTACGGCATCGTCATTTACAGCAACAAGCGCGTGAACTTCGGCAACGTGGACGCGCCCGCCGCGCGCGAAATCTTCATCCGCGAAGCGCTGGTGGCTGCGCCCGAAGACGGCGGCTGGGAAACGCGGCTGCCGTTTCTGTCGCACAACCGCAAGCTCATCCACCAGGTGCAGGAACTGGAACACAAGGCGCGCCGGCAGGACGTGCTGGTGGACGACGAGCTGATCCACGCCTTCTACGACCAGTTGCTACCGCCCGAGGTGTGCAGCGGCGCCACGCTGGAACGCTGGTACCGTGACGAAAGCAAACGGCAGCCGCACCTGCTGCAGCTGACGCGCGAAGAGCTGATGCGGCATGAAGCGGCGGGCATCACCACCACGGCGTTCCCAAAGACGCTGCGGCTGGGCGGCATCGACTGCGCGGTTTCCTACCTGCACGAACCCGGCGACGCGAAGGACGGTGTCACCGCCACCGTGCCCATCTACGCGCTGAACCAGGTCAGCGTGGACCGGTGCGACTGGCTGGTGCCCGGCATGCTGCAGGCCAAGGTGCTGGCGCTGTGCAAGACGCTGCACCAGCGGCCGCGCAGCCGGCTGGTGCCCGTGCCCGAGTTCTGCGCCGAGTTCTGCGCCACTGCCTCGTTCGCCGATGGCCTGCTGCTGGACGTGCTGCTGAAACACGTGCGCGACCGAACGCAGCTGGCCGTGCAGCGCAACGACTTCAAGATAGACCAGCTGCCGCCGCACCTGTTCATGAACTTCCGCATCGTCGACGAACACGGCCGGCAGCTGGGTGCCGGGCGCGACTTGGCCGGGCTGAAGGCCGAATTCGGGGTGCAGGCGCGCACCGCATTCCAGGCCTTGGCGGCATTGAAGCTGCCGGCTTCGGGCGTCGGCGTTGCTGCCGCGCCGGGCGCACCGTCAGCTGCGAATGAACGGCCGCCTGCTGCATCCGCCAGCAAGGGCGGTGGAGTGACCGCAGTGGTTATGCGCCAGGCGGCCCCATCGCCAGAGGCCGGCGGCGCTGTGGCCAGTGCCGGCAAAGCCACTGCGGCTGCTCAAACCTACACCAGCTGGACCTTCGGCGAACTGCCGGAACTGATGGAACTGCAGCGCGGCGGCCAGACGCTGGTGGGCTTTCCGGCGCTGGTGGACGGTGGCGCGCACGTGCAGATCGAGGTCTTTGATGAACCGGACATGGCCGCGGCCCGGCACCGCGCCGGCCTGCGCCGCCTGGTGGCGCTGCAGTTGCGCGAACCGCTGAAGTTCCTGGAGAAGAACATCCCCGACCTGCAGCGCATGGCCGGCTTCTTCATGCCGCTGGGCACACTGGAAGAACTGCGCGCGCAGATCATCGACGTGGCGATGGACCGCGCTTTTCTGGCCGAGCCGCTGCCCAGCAACGAAACCGACTTCAAGCGCCGTGTGGACGAAGGCCGCGCCCGCCTGAACCTGGTGGCGCAGGAAGTGGCCCGCCAGGCCTTGGCGGTGCTGGTGGACTACGCGGCGGCGGTGCGCAAGCTCAAGGACAGCAAGGTGCCGCGCGAGGTGCACGACGACATCCAGGCCCAGCTGCAGCGGCTGGTGGGCAAGAAGTTCCTGCTGCACACGCCGTGGGCGGCATTGCAGCACTTCCCGCGCTACCTGAAGGCCATCGTGATGCGGTTGGACAAACTGCGCGCAGACCCCGAGCGCGACAGCTTGCGGCTGGCCGAACTGCGGCCGCTGGAACAGCGCTGGCAGCGGCGGCTGGTGGAACTGAAAGGCGCGCAGCACAGCCGCATGGACGAGTACCGCTGGCTGCTGGAGGAACTTCGGGTCAGCCTGTTTGCGCAGGAACTGCGCACGCCGCAACCGGTCAGCGCCAAGCGGCTGGACAAGGCCTGGGCCCAGTTGCAGGCCTGTAGCGCGGCCGGTTGCGGCGGCGGCGCGGGG
>JAYSXE010000287.1:0-2493 GCA_043717565.1 Burkholderiales bacterium
CGATGCCTTCCATGCGCGCGCGGTTCACCAGCAGGCTCAGGTAGTTCTTCGGGCCCTGCACCGCGGTGGTGTTGTTGTACTGGCTGATGGCGCCGCAGACGATGATGCGGGCCTTGCGGTTGATGCGTGCCAGCACGGTGTCGCCCCCTCACCTATCAATGGCAACGCAACGGCGCCAACATCACTGGCGCCACGGCAGCCAGCCTGTCCCTGCCCACCACCAGCGCTGCCGACACAGGCGCTCTGTTTCAAGTGGTGGTCAGCAACAGCGCTGGCAGCATCACCAGTATCCCGGTGGCGCTGACGGTGAATGGCGTGGCGATGGCCCTCCGCCAGCTACACCACGGCTGCCACCACGGTGGCCGACAACGCCACGCGCTACACCGTGCGCGCCACCAATGCAGCAGGCAACGTCACCAGCGCAGAGGCCGTGCTGACGGTGCAGGCGGCCACCGGCGGACTGGTGGGGCGTGCGCCCCCGCGGCCTGTGGACGCCGTCGTGCCCATGGCGGGCGGCACCTTCAAGTCGTCCATCAAGAATTCAGACACCTCGATGGTGCTGAGAATCTTCACCCAAGACGCCGAGATCACCTGCTCGAATGGCGAAAAGGCGTCGCCCCTGCCCTGGGTGGCCTGGCGCTCAGTCATGCGTGCCAGGCCGGCAGCGTCACTGCCTGGGTCTACCAGAGCCTGATTTCCAGCAAGCAGACCGCATCGCCCTGCAGCAGCACCAGCGCCGCCGTCAATGCCCAGCAGGGCGAAGGCTACGCGCGGGTCACAACCAGCCGGCGGTCCATCGAGTCCGACATCCTGGGTACGGTGCTTCAGCCACCACCCCTTTGTCGATATCCGGCTACGGCACGACCAACTACGAGTTGTGGAACCGGGACGAAAACCGCAAACTCACCGCCGGCGAAGCCCACCCGCTGAAGCTGAACTTCAACTTCAAGCTCACCGGCTTGCTGCAAACCGAGGCGATTTCGCTGTCGGCTTCAAGCGTTGACTTTCATGCGGTGGTCCACAGCAACCCATATGACGAGCGCAGCAGCGGTGTGACGCTGGTCTACCCCCGGGCCCGGGCGGCAATCAGTACCTTGGGACCGTTGACGCCACCCTTGTCGGCAACGTGAGCCAGAGCTTCTCTTTGCTACACCAAAACGCGGCCCAGGGCTTCGACACCATGCAGCTCATATCGGGTGCCAACAAACGTGCACGCGCTCAGTTTCAGTTCAATCTGGAATCGGTCAGCCCGCTGGAAGGCACAGCGGCTGCAAGCACCAGCGCCACTGTCAACGTTGCCAGCGCAATGGCCGCAACAGCGACAACGGCGTTGGGCCTGCGCTTGGTTGAAACGGGCGAGATCATCCCCATTGGGTCCGCAACGGCCGTGCCCGAACCTGCGAGCATGGCGCTGTTGGCTGTGGGGCTGGGCCTGCTGGCGACAACACAAGCCCGAAGGCAGCGCAAACACCGAACCGACGGCGTATGAGCGCCGGCGCTTGAGCTTGCTCGAAGCTATGAAGCGGCAGCGTCACCGGGGCGCACCGTGCGCTGGCCGCCAAATCTGGCGTGCCTGACGGCCGGCCAAGTGGGTCTCGGCCACCCACTGCAACCGCACCGCGCTCAGCGCATCAGCCCAGCAATTCAACCGCAGGCGTCGCCGTCAACGCCTTTGCACGCTTGGCCAGCCGTTGGTCAAAGCTTGCGAATCCAGAAGCACGAGAACTGCGTGAAAGGTGAAGGGCATGGGCGAAATTGAACCCTTTGCCAAAAGCATCAATCGCCACCAGAACCGCGTCGCGATCCTCCAGCGTGACATGTTCGATACTCGTGCGCGCCTGCAAGACGCGGGAAACATCCTTCTTCGGCAGTTCGTAAAAGCCGCGCATCACCCATTCGAATTCGAGCAGCACGGTGACCGATACAAACGAGCGTTCGGCCAACGCTGCAACAGCCGCTGGCCGCTGCCTGACGGCCTGAGCATCGTCGGCGTCATCCACGAAGAAACGCGCCAGCACGTTCGTGTCCAGCGCCCTCATGGTTTGCCGCGCCGAGAGCGGCCCAGCAATGAAGCCGGGTCGAAGTCTTCCAGCCGGCGCGTACTGAGTAAGTCAAATGCCGGACTACCCCCTGCGATAAAGAGCACTGCAAGCGCGCCTGACGCGCATGACGCGCCTGCTCAAGCCCGCCGGCAGCCTGCGCTTCTGGCCTAACCCTGCGCCACCCGCAGCACCAGCTTGCCAAAGTTCTCGCCCGTGAACAGCTTGGTCAGCGTGCCCGGGAAGGCTGCCACGCCGCCTTCCACCACGTCTTCCTTGCTCTTCATGCGGCCGTCTTTCAGGTAGCCGGCCATCTCGGCTATGGCCAGGTGGTAGCGGTCGGCGTAGTCGAACACGACGATGCCTTCCATGCGCGCGCGGTTCACCAGCAGGCTCAGGTAGTTCTTCGGGCCCTGCACCGCGGTGGTGTTGTTGTACTGGCTGATGGCGCCGC
>JAYSXE010000288.1:0-5498 GCA_043717565.1 Burkholderiales bacterium
CCTGCGTGCCGTGCCCGGTGTGCAAGAGGTGTCGATCGGCCATGCGCTGGTAGCTGATGCGCTGGAACTGGGTCTGGCCGAAAGCGTGCGTGCATACCAGCGCTGCATCCGCGCCGCCGCAACGGTGGCCGTCAAATGATCTACGGCATAGGCACCGACGTGTGCGACATCCGCCGCATCGAAGGCACCGTGCAGCGCCGCGGTGAACGCTTCGCGCAGCGTGTGCTGGGTCCGGAAGAGTTGACGGTGTTCCATGCCCGCAGCCTGCGCACGCCGGCACGCGGGCTGCGCTATCTGGCCACCCGCTTTTCGGCGAAGGAAGCTTTTTCGAAAGCCATCGGCATGGGCATACGCTGGCCGATGAGCTGGCGCGCCTGCCAGATCCTGAACGAGGCCAGCGGCAGGCCTGTTCTGCACCTGTCGGGTGCGCTGGCGCAGTGGTTTGAATCGCGCGGCCTGCTGGGCCACGTCACCGTCACCGACGAAACCGATTACGCGGCGTCATTCGTCGTCGTTGAAAGCAGGAACCCCCCGTGAACATGATGTCTTCCCTTCCCACCCATTCGGCCGTGGTGCTGGACATTGCCGGCACCAGCTTGACAGGGGCCGACCGCAAGCGCCTGAAGAACCCGCTCACCGGCGGTCTGATCTTCTTCGCCCGCAACTGGGAAAACCGCGCCCAGCTCACTGCGTTGACGGCCGAGGTGAAGAAACTGCGGCCCGACCTGTTGATCTGCGTGGACCACGAAGGCGGCCGCGTACAGCGTTTCCGCACCGACGGTTTCACCCACGTGCCCGCGATGCGCGTGCTGGGTGAGCAGTGGATGCGCGACCCGCTGGGAGCCACCGACGCCGCCAGTGCGCTGGGCTTCGTGCTGGGCGCAGAGCTGCGCGCCTGCGGTGTGGACCTGAGCTTCACGCCGGTGCTGGACCTGGACCATGGCGGCAGCAGCGTCATCGGCGACCGCGCCTTCCACCGCGACGCGCGCGTGGTTGCGATGTTGGCCAAGGGTGTGATGCACGGCCTGCTGCGCGCCGGCATGGGCAATTGCGGCAAGCACTTTCCGGGGCATGGCTATGTGAGGGCCGACAGCCATGTGGACGTGCCGGTAGACAAGCGCAGCCTGAAGGCCATCCTGGCCGATGACGCCAAGCCTTATGAATGGCTGAGCACCACGCTGAGCAGCGTGATGCCGGCGCATGTCGTCTACCCCAAGGTCGACACGCACCCGGCCGGTTTTTCGCCGCGCTGGCTGAACGACATTCTGCGCGGGCAGATGGGCTTCACTGGGGCCGTCTTCAGTGACGACCTGAGCATGGAAGGCGCGCGCCACCTGGAAGGCGGCACGCTCACCTATGCCGAAGCCGCCACCGTGGCGCTGAACGCCGGCTGCGACCTGGTGCTGCTGTGCAACCAAAGCGTCGACGGCGGCCAGGCCGTGGACGAACTGCTGGCCGACCTGCAGCAGGCGCAGACGCAGGGCTTCTGGCACCCCAGCCCCGACAGCGAGCAGCGCCGCCTGGCACTGCTGCCCACGCAGCCCCCGCTGGCCTGGGACGACCTGATGCACGACCCCGTGTACCAGCGGGCGCTGGAACGGCTGCCGTGACACGCGCCTGACCGCAGCCTGCCCGGCCGTGCCGCAAGAAACCCCCACGACCGCTGACAACAAGCGGCTGCAGATGGCCGACATCGCCCGCCTGGCGGGTGTGTCGGTGGCCACCGTGTCCCGTGCGCTGAACGGCAGCCCGCTGGTGGGCCGCGACACCCGCGAGCGCATCGCCGAGCTGGCGCGTTCGCTGAACTACAGCATCAACCTCAGTGCGCAGAACCTGCGCCTGAAGAAGAACCAGACGGTGGCCGTGGTGGTGCCGTACGACGCACGCTCGCGGCAGCACATCTCCGACCCCTTTTTCCTGGCCATGGTGGGCAGCCTGGCCGACGCGCTGACCGAACGCGGCTACGACATGCTGCTGTCGCGCGTGGACGCCGAAGCACTGGACAGCGCGGCCACGCTCGTCGATTCCGGCAAGGCTATCGGGCTGATCATCATTGGCCAGTGGGGCCACCACGACCAGCTGAACGACATGGCGGCGCGCCGCGTGCCGGTGGTGGTTTGGGGCGCGCAGATGCCGCAGCAGCTGTACTGCAGCGTGGGTGGCGACAACCATGCCGGCGGGCTGTTGGCCACGCGGCACCTGCTGGCGCTGGGCCGCAAGCGGGTGGTGTTTCTGGGCGATGCCCGGCTGCCCGAGGTGCAGCTGCGGCTGGCCGGCTACCGCCAGGCGCTGCACGAGGCCGGCATGGCATTCGACGCGGCGCTGGAACTGCCCGTGCCTTTTGAGGTGATGGCAGCGCGGCAGGCGATGGACCAGCTGTACGCGGCGGGCACCGGATTCGACGCCGTGATGGCCTGCAGCGACCTGCTGGCCTTGCAGGCCGTGCAGGCCGTGCGCGCAACGGGCCGCCACGTGCCCGATGACGTGGCCGTGGTGGGCTATGACGACATGGCCGTGGCGACCTGGAGCGACCCGCCGCTGAGTTCGGTGCACCAGCCGGTGTGGCTGGCCGGTGCCGAGATGGTGTCGGCGCTGCAGAACCTGCTGGGTGGGCAGCGCGCCGAGCCGCGCACGCTGCCGGTGCATCTGGTGCTGCGCGCCAGCGCTCCCACGCTGGTGCCAGGCGGCTGAAGGCGGGGCTGCTGCGGCAGCGCAGCCGGTGGCGGCGGACCCTGCGGCACCTTTCGGCGCACGCCGCTTTTTTAAATACCAATGCTGTTCGATTGCAAAGATGGCTTGCAGAAATGCGGCCTGCGCGGTCTGCAGGCCTCTGACGGGGTGCGCAGACGCTGATGTTCCACCGCAACAATTCCCTTGTCTGACAAGGTTTACCCCAGTTTGCAATCGATTGCAAAACGATTGAAATGCGCCGCAGGACCGACCTTCTACCGCTTCCGCCCCGGCCGCAAAGGCCCACCACTTCCAGGAGACACCATGCCCCAGCGTTCGCCCCAGCGCCCATTCAAAGTCACCCCGTTGGCGCTTGCCATCGCCGCCGCACTGGCGGCCTCGGCGTCCCAGGCCCAGACGGCTGCACCGGCTGGCGACGGCCTGCAGATGGACCGCATCGTCATCACCGGCACCACCGGCACCACCAGCAAGATGAAGGCGAGCAATTCGCTGTCCACCCTGGACGGCGACAGCATCGCCTCGGTCACCGCCACCAGCGCCGCCGAACTGCTGCGCTCGGTGCCCGGCCTGCGCTCTGAATCCAGCGGTGGCGAGAGCAACGCCAACGTGGGCGTGCGCGGCATCCCGATTTCTGCTGGCGGCGCGCGCTACATCCAGTTCCAGGAAGACGGCCTGCCGGTGCTGCAATTCGGCGACATTGCCTTCGCCACGCCCGACACCTGGATCCGCGCCGACAGTGGGCTGGACCGCCTTGAGGTGCTGCGCGGCGGTGCCGCCAGCACGCTGGCCACTGGCGCGCCCGGCGGCATCATCAACTACATCACCAAGACCGGCCGTGAAGAGGGCGGCAGCATCGGCCTGAGCAAGGGCCTGGACTTCGACCAGACCCGTGTCGACCTCAGCTATGGCGGCAAGATCGCGGCCAAGACGCGTTTCTGGATTGGCGGCTTCTACCGCAGCGGCGACGGTGGCCGGCCGGGTGCCGACGGCACCGAAGGCGGTGGCCAGATCCGCGCCAACATCACGCAAGAACTGAAAGACGGCTACGTTCGCGTCAGCTTCAAGCACCTGGAAGACAACACGCCCACGTATATGCCCACGCCGGTGAAATTTGTCGGCAGTTCCATCCAGACCCTGCCCGGCATCGACCCGCGCACCGCAGCGTTCTACAACGCCGGCTTCCCGCTGGACAGCACGCTGAACGCCAGCAACGGCCGCACCAACAGCAACATCCGCAACGGCCTGACCGCCAAGACCGACGCCTTCGGCGCCGTGGCCGACCTGGGCCTGGGCAACGGCCTGCGCCTGAACAACAATTTCCGCTGGTCCAAGAACAGCGGCCGCTTCATCGGCATCTTCCCGGGCGACGACGTGTCTGCAGCCCCGGCCGGCACCACCATCGCCAGCGGCCAGGGCAAGGGCATGGCCTACACCGGCAGCCGCTTCACCGCCGTGGTGTTCAACACCAAGATCGACGATGCCAGCCTGGTGGCCAACGACCTGAAGCTGAGCAAGAGCTTCGACCTGGGCGGCGGCAGCAAGCTGTCGGCCACCGGCGGCCTGTACACCAGTGTGCAGACGCTGAACCTGACGTGGAACTTCAACCAGTATTCACTGTCGGCCTCGGACGAAAACTCGCAGTTGCTGAATGTGCCGGGCGTCATCAACGGCTCGCCGGGCTTCGGCGGCTGCTGCTCCAACACCCAGGACAGCAAGTACCGCACCAACGCACCCTACCTGCAGGTGGGCTATGAAATCGGCGGCCTGAGCATCGACGCCAGCGTGCGCCGCGACGCCAACAGCGCCACCGGTGCCTACTACCAGTCGAACGCCGGCGTGTCCTACACCCTGGGCGCGCCCAACATCATCGACTACGACTTCAACCGCACCTCGGCATCGGTCGGCGTGAACTACCAGTTGAACAAGGACCTGGCGGTGTTTGCACGTGTCAGTGACGGCGCCGCCTACAACGCCGACCGCATCACCTTCTTCAACAACCCGAACCTGGTCAACGGCGCCAGCAGCAAGATCCCGGTCAACGAGGTGCAGCAGTTCGAAGGTGGCGTGAAGTGGCGCAGCGGCGGTGTCAGCCTGTTTGCCACGCTGTTCTTCGCCAAGACCGACGAAATCAACGTCGACCCCACCACCAACCCGGTGAAGGTGCAAACCAACAAGTACGAAGCCAAGGGACTGGAACTGGAAGGTGCCTTTCGCGCCGGCATGCTCAGCCTGACCGGCGGCGTCACCTTCACCGATGCCGAAATCACGCAAAGCAGCAACGCAGCACTGGTGGGCACCACGCCCAAGCGCCAGGCCAAGGTGGTCTACCAGCTGACGCCGACGCTGAATGTGTCTGACAGCGTGGTGCTGGGCCTGAACGTGGTGGGCACCTCGGCTTCGAAGGACGACGGCCCCACCGGCCCGGTGTCCATCACGCTGCCGGCCTACATGACGGTGAATGCCTTTGCCAGCTACGCCATCACGCCAGCGGCCACCGTGGGCCTGTCGGTGAACAACGCGCTGAACAAGGTGGGCTACACCGAAAGCAACGACGGCCGCGGCGCTGCGCGTTCCGTCAATGGCCGCACCACCAAGGTGACGCTGAAGTACAACTTCTGACGCTGCACCCGCAGCCCTGGCCGCCGCGTTGCGCCTGATCGACGCCGGCGGCCTTTTTCATTCTTTGCAAGGGCGGCCATGAGCTTCGCAAAACCACAGCTGTCGTTCTGGCAGATCGTGAACATGAATGTCGGCTTCTTCGGCATCCAGTTCAGCTTCGGTCTGCAGCAGGCCAACATGAGCCCCAT
>JAYSXE010000289.1:0-13297 GCA_043717565.1 Burkholderiales bacterium
GCGCACGTACTCGTAGCTCAGCCAGTAGGTCACCACCACCACCATCGACGTCGCTGTCGGTGCCGCCTCGGCACCGGTGATGCGCACCACGCCGTTGCGCGCCAGGCCGTCCAGCAGGCGGTGCATGGCCTTGCCCTTGTTCTTCAGCACAAACTGGAAGTGCGTTTCCAGGCGGCGGTTCTTGCTGAGCAGGTCGTTCAGGTCGCGGTACAGGAAGCGGTAGTTCCAGATCAGCTCGAACAGCATGTGGAAGAACAGCCACGCGTCTTCCACGTTTTCCACGCCGTCAGCGGCCTGCAGAATTTCACCCAGCGCTTTTTCGTAGCGGTCGAACAGCGCATTGATCAGTTCGTCCTTGGCCGGGTAGTGGTAGTACAGGTTGCCCGGGCTGATGCTCATCTCGGCCGAGATCAGCGTGGTGCTGACGTTGGGCTCGCCGAAGCGGTTGAACAGCTCCAGCGTCACTTCCAGGATGCGCTCTGCGGTGCGGCGGGGCTTTTTTGGGGTGGCCATACGGGCCATTCTGGCAGCCCGTCGCTGCCTTGGGGCTGCCTACAATCCCGCGCTCTTCACTGCAAGGTTTGCATGCCCGCCGTCAGCTTCCAGAATGTCAGCAAGGTCTACCAGGGCGCGCGTGGCGCGTTCAAGGCGCTGGACCAGGTTTCTTTCAACATCGAACGCGGTGAATTCTTTGGTCTGCTGGGCCCCAACGGCGCCGGCAAGACCACGCTCATTTCGGTGCTGGCTGGGCTGACGCGTGCCACCGGTGGCAGCGCCCACGTGATGGGCCACGACGTGGTGAACGACTACGCCGCTGCTCGCAAGTCGCTGGGCATCGTGCCGCAGGAACTGGTGTTCGACCCCTTCTTCAGCGTGCGCGAAACGCTGCGCATCCAGGGCGGCTATTTTGGCGTGCGCAACAACGACGCCTGGATCGACGAGGTGCTGGCCGAACTGGGCCTGTCGGACAAGGCCGATGCCAACATGCGGCAGCTGTCCGGCGGCATGAAACGCCGCGTGCTGGTGGCGCAGGCGCTGGTGCACCGGCCGCCCGTCATCGTGCTGGACGAACCCACCGCCGGCGTTGACGTGGAATTGCGCCAGACGCTGTGGCGCTTTGTCTCGCGCCTGAACCGCGAGGGCCACACGGTGCTGCTGACCACGCACTATCTGGAAGAGGCCGAGGCGCTGTGCAGTCGCATCGGCATGCTGAAAGGGGGCCAGCTGGTGGCACTGGACAAGACCGCCGCGCTGCTGGCCGGCAGCGCCAGCACCATGCTGCGCTTCAAGACCGACCAGCCCCTGCCACCAGATCTGGCAGCCCATGCACGCGTGACCGGCCGCATCGTGCAGGCCAAGGTGCGTGACGCGGCGGCGGTGGAAGACACACTCGCCCGGTTGCGGGGTGCTGGCGTGCAGGTGGAAGACTTGGAAATCGGCCGCGCAGACCTGGAAGACGTGTTCCTGGAAATCATGGCTGGCGTTGCCGCCCGGGAGGCGGCATGACGACGGCCGGCATTTCACTCGAAGGCGCAGGCACGCTCTTCCGCAAGGAGGTGTTGCGCTTCTGGAAGGTGGCCTTCCAGACCGTGGCCGCACCGGTGTTGACGGCCATGATGTACTTGCTGATCTTCGGCCACGTTCTGGAAGACCATGTACAGGTGTTCCCCGGCGTGGGCTACACCAGCTTCCTGATACCGGGCCTGGTGATGATGAGCGTGCTGCAGAACGCCTTTGCCAACAGCAGCAGTTCACTCATCCAGAGCAAGATCACCGGCAACCTGGTGTTCCTGCTGGTGTCGCCGCTGTCGCACTGGGCCTGGTATGCAGCCTACGTGGGGGCTTCCATGGTGCGCGGCCTGGCCGTGGGCAGCGGCGTGCTGCTGGTGACGGTGTGGTTTGCGCCGCCGGCTTTTGTCGAACCGTGGTGGATCGTCATCTTCGCCGCGCTGGGCGCCGGCATGATGGGTTCGCTGGGGCTGATTGCCGGCCTGTGGGCCGAAAAGTTCGACCAGCTGGCGGCCTTCCAGAATTTCATCATCATGCCGCTGACCTTCCTGTCGGGCGTGTTCTACAGCGTGCACTCGCTGCCCGGCATGTGGCAGGCAGTCAGCCACCTGAACCCGTTTTTCTACATGATCGACGGCTTTCGCCGCGGCTTCTTTGGCGCCAGCGATGCTTCGCCCTGGTTGAGCCTGGCAGTGGTGGGCTGCAGCTTCCTGCTGGTGGCCGCCATTGCGCTGCGCCTGCTGGCCAAAGGCTACAAGCTGCGTTCCTGAGACAATGCAGCCCACCATGGCAGACCCCACCCCCCAGCAGGTTCAATCGTTCATCGCCGCCGGCCTTCAGTGCGAAGCGCTGCAGGTGGAAGGCGATGGCCGGCACTTCTTCGCCACCATCGTGTCGTCCGAGTTCGAGGGTCTGTCCCGGGTGCGTCGCCACCAGCGTGTGTATTCGGCCCTGGGCGATAGAATGCGCGAGCAAATCCACGCCCTTTCCATGAAGACGCTCACCCCCGCAGAACACGCCGCCGCTACCGGTGGTGCTGCGGCGTCCCAGCCTCACCACCACTGAACCTGGCCCCGGCGGCGCACCGCCGCAGGGCCCTGTGCGCCCTGGCCAACACAGTGCCTGGGCATGCACAGCGGGTCTGCCGTGATGCTGTCGCCAAAGGCCGCACCAACCACGAGCCCCAGCATGATCACGCTTGCCTTGTCCAAGGGTCGCATCTTTGACGATTCCCTGCCGCTGTTGCGCGCGGCCGGCATCGAAGTGCTGGAAGACCCCGAAAAGAGCCGCAAGCTCATCATCGGCACCACCCGCCCCGACGTGCGCGTGGTGCTGGTCCGCGCTTCTGACGTGCCCACCTATGTGCAGCATGGCGGTGCCGACCTGGGTGTGGCGGGCCTCGACGTCCTGCTGGAGCACAGCGCTGCCGAAGGCGGCGACGGCGGCACGGTGGGCCTGTACCGACCGCTGGACCTGCAGATTGCGCGCTGCCGCATGAGCGTGGCCACGCGCGAAGACTTCGACTACGCCAGCGCCGTGCGCCAGGGCTCGCGCATTCGCGTGGCCACCAAGTACACGCACATTGCGCGCCAGCACTTTGCCAACAAGGGCGTTCACGTCGACCTGATCAAGCTGTACGGGTCGATGGAACTGGCGCCGCTCACCGGCCTGGCCGACGCCATCGTCGACCTGGTGTCCACGGGCAGCACGCTGAAGGCCAACCACCTGGTGGAGGTGGAGCATTTCATGGACATCAGCGCAAGGCTGGTGGTGAACCCGGCGGCCTTGAAGCTGAAGCGGCAGGCGTTGCGGCCCATGATCGATGCCTTTGAAAAGGCGGTGGGGGTGTCGGCATGAGCGCCAATGCGGGCCCTACGGCCAAGCCCGGTATAGCGCCCGTTGCCATTCAGCGCCTGAACACGGCCGACGCCGGTTTTGACGCTGCGCTGGCGCGCCTGCAGCACTGGTCGGCCGAGACCGATGCCGACATCGAGACCCGGGTGGCGCAGATCATCGAAGCGGTGCGCCAACGTGGCGACGACGCGGTGCTGGAATTCACGCAGCGTTTTGACCGCCTGCAGCTTGCTCACGCAGCCGATCTTGAGATTCCTGCCGCACAGTTGAAGCAGGCTTTTGAAGGCCTGCCCGTGCCCCAGCGCCAGGCCTTGCAGGCCGCAGCCGAACGGGTGCGCGCCTACCACCAGCGTCAGCTCGACGCCTGCGGCCGCAGCTGGCAGTACCGCGACGCCGACGGCTCGCTGCTGGGCCAGAAGGTCACGCCGCTGGACCGTGTGGGCATTTACGTGCCCGGCGGCAAGGCGGCCTACCCCAGCAGCGTGCTGATGAACGCACTGCCGGCGCAGGTGGCCGGTGTCGGCGAAGTGGTGATGGTGGTGCCCACGCCCGACGGCGAACGCAACGCGCTGGTGTTGGCTGCTGCCCATGTGGCCGGCGTGCACCGCGTGTTCACCGTGGGTGGCGCCCAGGCCGTGGCCGCGCTGGCCTACGGCACGGCCACCATTCCGCGCGTGGACAAGATCACCGGCCCCGGCAATGCCTATGTGGCCAGCGCCAAGCGCCGTGTGTTTGGCCAGGTGGGCATCGACATGATTGCCGGGCCCAGTGAAATCTTGGTCTTGGCCGACGGCAGCACGCCAGCCGACTGGGTGGCGATGGACCTGTTCAGCCAGGCCGAGCATGACGAACTGGCGCAGAGCATCCTGCTGTGCCCCGACGCGGCCTACATCGACGCCGTGCACGAAGCCATCAACCGCCTGCTGCCCACCATGCCCCGCCAAGCGGTCATCCGCGCCAGCCTGGAAGGCCGCGGCGCGCTGGTGCTGACGCAAAGCATGGAAGAGGCCTGCGCCATCAGCAACCGCATCGCGCCCGAGCACCTGGAAGTCAGCTCGCGCGAACCGCACCGCTGGGAACCCCTGCTGAAACACGCCGGCGCCATCTTCCTGGGTGCCTACACCAGCGAAAGCCTGGGTGACTATTGCGCCGGCCCCAACCACGTATTGCCCACGTCGGGCACGGCGCGTTTCAGCTCGCCGCTGGGCGTGTACGACTTCCAGAAGCGCAGCAGCCTGATCGAGGTCAGCGAAGCCGGCGCCCAGGTGCTGGGCCCGATCGCGGCCACGCTGGCTTATGGTGAAGGCCTGCAGGCGCACGCCCGCGCAGCCGAGCTGCGGCTGAACGGACAACCAGCGCCAGCGCGGCCGCAGGTGGCCTTCAGTGTGCGGCCGGTGGACGCCAGCAATGTGGATGCGGTGCTGAAGCTCGGTGTCGCCCCCGGCCAGCGGCACCTGGTGGCCTCACCCGAAAGGTCGCTGGCGCAGGTGGCCTACGAACCTGCCGGCCGAGCGGTCGCCTTCTTTGATCGCGACGCGGTGGTGGGCATGGCGCTGCTGTACGACGCCCGACTGGACCGGAAAAAGCCGGCTCCGCAGCTGTACGTGTGGCGGCTGCTGGTTGACGCGCGCCACCAGCGCCGCGGCCTGGGCCGGCTGGCCATGGCCTGGGTGGTGGAAGAAGCGCGCCGGTGGGGTGTCGATGAAGTCGGCCTGTCGCACGCAGACCAGCCCGGCCATGCCGGCGATTTCTACAAGAAGTTGGGGTTTGCTTACACCGGCGAGGTGGACAGTGGCGAACTGAAGATGCGGCTGAAGCTTGAACCGGCGGCGGCTTGACACAACTTGCCGCACCGATTTCCGCATTGACACGAATCTCGTGCAACACGAAAATCGTGCAACACGAACTTTGCGTGAATGATCTGTAGACTGCCTATGAAAAACGTCACCGTCACCATGGAAGACAGCGTGGCAGACTGGGCGCGCATGGAAGCCGCCCGCCGCAACACCAGCGTTTCCAAGCTGGTCGGCGAGATGCTGGCCGAGAAGATGCGGCATGACGACGCCTACGAGCGGGCGATGAATGAATGGCTGCGGCGTGACTTGAACTTCAAGTCGGACGGCAGCCCATATCCCCAGCGCGAAGAAATCTATGCCGAGCGCCTCACCCGTTTTCGTTGACACCCATGTGCTGGTCTACAGCGAAGACCAGGCAGACCCCGCCAAGCACAGGGCTGCTCGCGACTGGCTCACCGCACTGTGGTCGCGCCGGTGCGGACGCGTCAGCACCCAGGTGCTGGATGAGTTCTACGTGGTCACCACGCACAAGCTCAAGCCCGCCATGCACATGGGTGATGCACGGGCCGAGGTGCGGCGCTACCAGCGCTGGCAACCCTGGGTGGTGGACCAGGCCACTGTCGAAACGGCGTGGGGCATTGAGGCCCGCTTCAATGTTCGCTTCTGGGACGCCTTGATGTTGGCGGCGGCCCAACACCAAGGCTGCCACTTGATGCTGACCGAAGACCTTCAGCACGGCCAGATGGTCGACGGCGTGCGCATCATCAACCCCTTCCTCGTCGGCCCCGACACCCTGGACACCGCTGCATGAACACCACCCTGTCCACCCGCATCGCCCGCACCATCCGTCAGGACGTGAAGTCCATGCACGCCTACGCCATCCAGGACAGCCAGGGCTTCATCAAGCTGGACGCGATGGAAAACCCGTTCCGCCTGCCGCTCGAGCTGCAGCGCGAGCTGGGTGAACGCCTGGGCCGTGTGGCCATCAACCGCTATCCGGTGCAGAGCACGGCCGACGTGGTGGTCGCGCTGTCGCGCCATGTGCAGCTGCCGGCCGGCTGCAAGCTGATCCTGGGCAACGGCTCTGACGAACTGATCGACCTGTTGTCCGTGGCTTGCGACGTGCCGGGTGCCACGATGCTGGCGCCGTTGCCAGGCTTTGTGATGTACCAGATGTCGGCCCAGCTGCGCGGCTTGAAATTCGTGGGCGTGCCGCTGACGCCCGGCTTTGAGCTCGACGCCGACGCCATGCTGGCCGCCATCGAACAGCACCGGCCGGCGCTGACCTACATCGCCTACCCCAACAACCCCACGGCCAACCTGTTTGACGACGCCATCATCGACCGCATCGTGGCCGCAGTGGGTGCCCAGGACGGCCTGGTGGTGTTTGACGAGGCTTACCAGCCTTTTTCCAGCCGCACCTGGCTGCAGCGCATGGCGCAGCACCCGCACGTGCTGGTGCTGCGCACGCTGTCCAAGTTCGGCCTGGCCGGTGTTCGGCTGGGCTACCTGTGCGGGCGCGCGGAGTTGATCGACGAAGTCGACAAGGTGCGGCCGCCCTACAACGTCAGCGTGCTGAATGCCGAGGCCACGCTGTTTGCGCTGGACCACGCCGCCGAATACGGCCGCCAGGCCCAGCTGCTGTGCGAAGAGCGCGCGCGGCTGCAGCTGGCCCTGCGCGCCATGCCCGGCGTGCAGGCCTTTGCCAGCGACGCCAACATGGTGCTGGTGCGTGTGCCCGATTCGAAAGCCGCCTTTGAAGGGCTTAAGCAGCGCGGTGTGCTGGTCAAGCACATCGCCGGCCTGCACCCGCTGCTGGCGAACTGCCTGCGCCTGACGGTGGGCACGCCGCAGGAAAATGACGCCATGATCGCCGCCTTGAAAGCCAGCCTGTGAACCAGCCCACCGCCGCACCGCGCGTAGCCACCGTCGAGCGCAACACCAAGGAAACGCAAATTCGCGTGCAGCTGAACCTGGACGGCACGGGCACCGCCAACCTGGCCACGGGCATCGGCTTCTTCGACCACATGCTCGACCAGATCGCCCGCCACGGCCTCATCGACCTGGACATCCAGGCCCAGGGCGACCTGCACATCGACGGCCACCACACGGTGGAAGACGTGGGCATCACGCTGGGCATGGCGGTGGCGCAAGCGGTGGGCGACAAGCGTGGCATCACGCGTTACGGCCACAGCTATGTGCCGCTGGACGAAGCGTTGTCGCGCGTGGTGGTCGACTTTTCCGGGCGGCCCGGATTGCACATGCGCGTGCCTTTCAAGTCGGGCATGGTGGGGGCGTTTGACACGCAGTTGGCCTATGAGTTTTTCCAGGGCTTCGTGAACCACGCGCTGGTCACGCTGCACATCGACAACCTGCATGGCGACAACGCACACCACCAGTGCGAAACCGTGTTCAAGGCCTTTGCCCGCGCGGTGCGCATGGCGCTGGCGCCCGACCCGCGGGCCGCGGGTGTCATTCCTTCCACCAAGGGAAGCCTCTAGACCATGCCCACGGTTGCGGTGGTGGACTACGGCATGGGCAACCTGCGCTCGGTGTCGCAGGCGGTG
Source organism: Burkholderiales bacterium (assembly GCA_043717565.1). Taxonomy (GTDB): domain Bacteria; phylum Pseudomonadota; class Gammaproteobacteria; order Burkholderiales; family Burkholderiaceae_C; genus Rubrivivax. The sequence continues at coordinate 7,727 of JAYSXE010000289.1, forward strand.
GCCCATGTGGCGGCCGGCAGTGGAGTGGACGTTGTGGTCACGCAGCGCCCCGAAGCGGTGCTGGCGGCCGACCGCGTGGTGCTGCCCGGGCAGGGCGCGATGCGCGACTGCATGCGCGAATTGCAGGCCTCGGGCATGAAAGAAGCCGTGCTGCATGCCGCCGCGCACAAGCCGCTGATGGGCGTGTGCGTGGGCATGCAGATGCTGCTGGACCACAGCGAAGAGCAAGACACCCCGGGCCTGGGCCTGTTACCCGGCCGCGTGCGCCGCTTTGCGCTGGAAGGTCGGTTGCAGCCCGACGGCAGCCGCTACAAGGTGCCGCAGATGGGCTGGAACCGGGTTTCACAGCGGCCCCACGCCCTGTGGGCGGGTGTGCCCGACGACAGCTGGTTTTACTTTGTGCACAGCTTCTACGCCGTTCCCGAACAGGAACTGCACCAAGCCGGGCTGGCCGATTACGGTGGGCGCTTTACCTGCGCCGTGGCAAGCGATAACATTTTTGCCACGCAGTTCCATCCCGAGAAGAGCTCCGAGCAAGGTCTTGCGCTGTACCGCAACTTTCTGCACTGGAAACCCTGAAGGCGCGCCATGCCCGTTGGCCTGCACCAGTCCGCTGCGCTTCCTCCCCTGCCTTACCGAATACCAACCCCCAGCTCATCATGCTGCTGATACCGGCTATTGACCTCAAGGACGGCAAGTGCGTGCGCCTGCAACAAGGCGACATGCAGGCTTCCACCACCTTCGGCGAAGACCCTGGCGCCATGGCGCGGCGCTGGCTGCAGGCCGGTGCGCGCCGGCTGCACCTGGTGGACCTGAACGGCGCCTTCGCCGGCAAGCCGGTGAACGAAAGCGCCGTCAAGGCCATCCTGCGTGAAGTGGGTGACGAAGTACCGGTGCAGCTGGGCGGCGGCATCCGCGACCTCGACACCATCGAAAGACTGCTGGACGACGGCTTGAGCTACGTCATCATCGGCACCGCGGCCGTCAAGAACCCGGGTTTTCTGAAAGAGGCTTGCATCGCCTTCGGCGGCCACATCATCGTGGGCCTGGACGCGCGCGACGGCAAGGTGGCCACCGACGGCTGGAGCAAGCTCACCGGCCACGAGGTGGTGGACCTGGCCAGAAAGTTCGAAGACTACGGTGTCGAAGCCATCATCTACACCGACATCGGCCGCGACGGCATGCTCACCGGCATCAACATCGAGGCGACGGTGAAACTGGCGCAGGCGATGACCATTCCGGTCATCGCATCGGGCGGCCTGTCCGACATGGCCGATATCGAACGCTTGTGCGCCGTTGAATCCGAGGGCGTGCAAGGCGTCATCTGCGGGCGCAGCATCTACACCGGCGCGCTGGACTTTGCCAGCGCACAAGCCCGTGCTGACGAGCTTGCGTTGTAGACCCTGGAAGTTGTCTGAAGAGCCGCCGAACGATCGGCGGCTTTTCGAATGCCCGCTGGCTCAGCAGCCTTAGGCGGCTTTGCGTTTCAAAGCCACCGCCGCCAGGCCCAAAGCCGACAGCGTCAAAGCCAGCGCAGTGGGTTCCGGCACCGTGGCAGCCGGGAGCAAGAAGCCGCGGATCTCGCCTCCGCCAAAGGTGCCGCGGGTGTGGATGTTGACGTAGGCCTTGCCGTCGCTCACGCCGTTCAGCAGGGTGGCAAAGTTGCCGGGAGTGAAGGTGTCGACATAGCTGCCCGTGGCCGCATCGGTCAGCGTAGCAAACCCCAAGGAAACGCCCGAGTTGCCGGTGCCCGCCACTGTGGTGCAGCAGTGGATATGCCCAAAGGGCCCGGATCCCAACAAGCCGCTCCATGACACATTGACACCCACCGTATTGGCCACATTGTCAAACGTGACCGTGGCGCTGCCAGTGGCCGTTGAAGTGGGCACCGGTTCACCGGCGCTCCCCAGGGTGGCGGTGAAAGTGACGATGGCCGCCGAGGCGGGCAAGGCCAAAGAAACGGCCAGCGCGGACAGGAACAGCAGAGCAGACATCTTCATGGTGGGCACTCCTTGTGCGATAAAGGTCACGGAAAAGGCTTCCACCCACTGTACGCTTGAGCGTGTGAATTGCTTGCGGCTGCCCACCCCCTCAGTCGAGGGATAGGGTTAACCTCATCGCGCCCGTTGACGACCGGGCGCGGTGAATTTCTGAAGTTCTGTTCTGCATGCTTGCCAAACGCATCATCCCCTGCCTGGACGTCACCGGTGGCCGCGTCGTCAAGGGCGTCAATTTTGTTGAACTGCGCGACGCTGGCGATCCTGTGGAAATTGCCGCCCGCTACAACGACCAGGGCGCTGACGAGTTGACCTTCCTGGACATCACGGCCACCAGCGACGGCCGCGACGTCATCCTGCACATCATTGAAGCCGTGGCTTCACAGGTCTTCATACCGCTGACGGTGGGCGGCGGTGTGCGCACCGTGGCCGACGTGCGCCGGCTGTTGAACGCAGGTGCCGACAAGGTCAGCTTCAATTCGGCGGCCGTGGCCGACCCGCAGGTCATCCGCGATGCTTCTGACAAATACGGCGCGCAGTGCATCGTGGTTGCCATCGATGCCAAGCGGCGTGTTTCTGGTGATGGCCTTGCAGCGGGTTGGGACGTCTACACCCATGGCGGCCGCAAGAACACCGGCTTGGACGCCGTGGCCTGGGCGCGCCAGATGGCGGCTGCAGGCGCGGGCGAAATCCTGCTCACCAGCATGGACCGCGATGGCACGAAGATCGGTTTCGACCTTGAACTGACCCGCGCCGTCAGCGACGCCGTGCCGGTGCCAGTGATCGCCTCGGGTGGGGTGGGCAACCTGCAGCACCTGGCTGACGGTATACGAAAGGGCGGTGCCGACGCCGTGTTGGCCGCCAGCATCTTTCATTACGGGGAATTCACGGTGGCCCAGGCCAAGGCCTTGATGGCCAGCCAGGGCATCGTGGTGCGTCAGTGAAAAGGCGCCCGCCTGCGGCGGCACCCGCCCCGCGGCCCGCAGGCCCGTCGGCTGCCGGCGAAGTGCGCATCATCTCGGGCTTGTGGAAACGCAGCCGGTTGCGCGTGCTGCCGCTGCCGGGTCTGCGGCCCACGCCAGACCGGGTTCGCGAAACCGTCTTCAATTGGCTGGGCAGCGACCTGAGCGGGTGGCGGGTGCTGGATGCCTTTGCCGGGTCGGGCGCCCTGGGCTTTGAAGCTGCGTCGCGGGGCGCTGAAGAGGTGGTGCTGCTGGACAGTGAGACCGATGCTGTGCGGGAACTGGCGGCCGCCCACCAGCGCCTTCACGCGCCGCCTAACGTGCGCATCCTGCGGACGAATGCGCTGGACTGGATGGCCCGCAGCCCGGCCCAGGCATTCGAGTTGATCTTCATCGACCCCCCCTTTGGAGCTCAGCTCGCCGCGCCCGCTGCTGCTGCGGCGGCTCGCCTGTTGGTCCCGGGGGGCTGGCTGGTCATCGAATCGCCCGAACCGATAACCGGCACGGCTTTGGATTTGATAACCCACCGGCAACTGCGCGCCGGCGCAGTTTGTGTGGAACTCCGGCAGGCACCGCAGGTCGACGTTGGAATTCCCTTGGCCTGAACCGCAGCCGGTGTTTTGAACCGGCTCCGGCAGCCAACGATGTATCTATGTGTTACGTTCGAAACAATAGATATTTCGATCGATCGCATATTCCGGATGCATCGCCATCAAAGCTATCTTATTGGACGGGTAGCGAGAAGGGCGCTGCCCACGACTGAAGTTTGGTTGCTATTTTTTACCACCATCTTTCGTTCAACGAGGACCCCCTGATTGGGGGTGTTTTCTGAGATTCTCCGCGCGATATAGGTGTAACGCCTCGTATCGCCTGCCTGGAACAGACCGTGCCCCGCTGCGGTGCACGGTCTGTTGCGTCGAAAGACCGCAGATGACCGCGCGTCTGGTGGCGGGCTGGCCGCAGCCGCTGCTGCCAGCCCGGTCACCGCCGGGTGAAGGTTGGGCACGACACGGCGGGGACTTGTGCACCGGCGAACGGGTGGCCTGAAGCTCAGTCCGAGACGGCCCATTGCATATTCAATCCTCACATCAGGTATTTATCAACGCGCCAACCGGTGGTCGCCCCGCGATCGCGGGATGCTTGAAGTTGCGGTGGCTGATTAAAGTGCCACGGGCAGTTGGTACCTTGATATCAGTGTTTTTATTTCTTCGGCCGGCTCAGTGGTTTTTGGTTGCGTTTGGCGGCAGCAGTGGGTTCCCCCGTGCTGTATCTTGGCGCAGTCGACAGCAATGAGACCCGGAAGAACAAATGCTGATTTTTTGGTGAGCTGGCGTGTCTCCCAGGAGGTTTGCTTACGTTTGCTTTCGTATTCAAGATCTGGTTGTCAGATTTGAGTGAAGGTTAGCGCAGGCGGGTTTTCTGGCTCTTTCATGGCCCGTGTGTCCTAGAGACCCAGCGTTGGTTGGACCGTTATTTTTTGGAGCTAAAAGATGAACCGTTTTAACAAGATCGCCGTCGCTGTTGCGGCTGCACTGGCTGCGCAAGCTGCGTCTGCCAATGTGCTGCCCCCCAATGCCGTCCCTGAGCCCGGTGTGCTGGGCTTGGTGGGTGTGGCTTTGGCTGCTGCTGTGTACTTCGGCAAGCGCCGCAAGTAACTGTCAGCCCTTCGCCCGGTCACCTGCGGGTGACCGGGTGTCTGCTTGGATTCATCGCAGCGCTGCGTCTTCTGGCACGCTGCCCATAGACAAGACACGGCGCACCGTCTGGCATGGGCCAGACGTTGCCAGAACCCACTGACAAATCGTTTTCCTTCGGAGTCGAAAACATGTACACCCCGCCCGTTATCAGTCTCCAGGTCTCCGTCATCGGACTGCAGGGCGACCGGCCCAGCTTGTTCGACATTCGCCTCAACGACGCCACCGGTGCCTTGTTTGGGCCTGCCGGAACCGTGTTTGACGGTTGGTGCCTGGCCATGAACACCTTCCTGGACGTCAACACGGCGTCCACAGGCACGGTCTTTTCGTCCTACGAGACCAACACGCTCAGCATCGCCGGCCTGCCCATTGGCGTTGGCGCCAGCGGCCTGGACAACATGGACTCGATCAACTGGTTGATCAACGAGTACGACGGCACCAACTACACCTGGGGCGAGATCCAGGCCACCATCTGGAACCTGTTGGGTTTCGACTGGACGCTGTTCTCCAACGCCCTGGGCAACCCTTTGCCGGCAACGATCGCCGCGCTGTCGGGTCAGGCGCTGGCCAACGATGGCTTCGTCCCCGATGTGGACCAGATCCTGGGCGTGGTTCTTGACGTCTACGGTGCCGGCGTTCAACAGCAGACCACGCTGATCGAGACGAAGGCCGCCAAGCTGGGCGACCGGGTGTGGGATGACGCGAACGCCAACGGCGTGCAAGACTCGAACGAGGCTGGCATTGCCGGCGCCGCGGTTCGCTTGGTTCGCGACATCAACCAAGACGGCGACTTCGACGATGCCAATGAAGTCATTCGCACCACCACGACCGATGCCGCGGGCAACTACAGCTTCAAGGGTTTGACCGCTGGTCTGGAATACCAGGTCCAGTTTGCAACCCCCACTGGGTACAGCGCCG
>JAYSXE010000290.1:0-13207 GCA_043717565.1 Burkholderiales bacterium
CCGCCGGTGCGGCCGCTGCCTTGGGTGGCACCGGCGGCATCTTGATGGGCGGCGCGGGCCAGGTGATGGCGCCGTCCTTGATGACCGTCAGGCCGCGGATGGCGTCGTCTTCGAAGTTGACGTTGACCACGCCGTCCTTGGTCTTGCACAGGTCTTCGGTCAGGCGCAGCAGGTTGTTGGCGTACAGCGTGCTGCTTTGCTTGGCCAGCCGGCTGGCCAGGTCGGTGTAGCCGACGATGGTGACGCCGTGGCGCACCACGGCTTCGCCGGGTACGGTCAGCTCGCAGTTGCCGCCCTGTTCAGCGGCCATGTCGACGATGACGCTGCCCGGCTTCATGCTCTGCACCATCTCGGCGGTGATGAGCTTGGGCGCCGGCTTGCCCGGGATCAGCGCCGTGGTGATGATGATGTCGACTTCGCGCGCCTGCTTGGCGTACATCTCACGCTGCGCGCGCTGGAAGCCTTCGCTCATGACCTTGGCGTAGCCACCGCCGCCCGAGCCTTCTTCCTCGTAGTCCACCTTGACGAATTCACCGCCCAGCGACACCACCTGGTCGGCCACCTCGGCACGCGTGTCGTTGGCGCGCACGATGGCGCCCAGGTTGGCTGCGGTGCCGATGGCCGCCAGGCCCGCCACACCGGCGCCGGCGATGAACACCTTGGCCGGCGGCACCTTGCCGGCGGCCGTGATCTGGCCGTTGAAGAAGCGCCCGAACGCATTCGCCGCTTCGATGACGGCGCGGTAGCCCGTGACACCCGCCTGCGAGGTCAGCGCGTCCATCTTCTGCGCACGGCTCAGCTGCCGCGGCAGTGCGTCGATGGCGAGAACCGTGGCGCGCTTGGCCGCCATCTGTTGCATCAGTTCAGGGTTCTGCGCCGGCCACACAAAGCCGATCAGCATGCCGCCTTCGCGCATGCCAGCCACTTCTGCCGTGCTGGGTGGGCGCACCTTGAAGACGATGTCGGCCTGGGACCACAGGGCCTCGGCCGTGGGCAGCACCTCGGCGCCGGCGGCGCGGTAGGCGTCGTCGCTGCAGTTGGCGGCGTCGCCGGAACCGCTTTCAACGGCTACCGCAAAGCCCAGTTTGATGAGCTTTTCCACCGCCTCGGGCACGGTGGCAACACGCTTTTCACCTGCGGCGGTTTCTTTGGGGACGCCGATCAGCATAACCATTCACGCTCTCCTCTTTTCTTGGGCTCAAGCCATTGAAGGTATCACAAAGGCCCCGCTGTGCTGCCTGTGGCATGCCATAGGCAAAATGACGCGGATGCAAGCCCGCTGGAGCCCCAGTGTCACCGTTGCGGCCATTGCGCACGACGGCGCAGCCGACCCTGCCGCGGTGCGCTACCTGCTGGTGGAAGAGCACACGCCCGAAGGGCTGAAGCTGAACAACCCGGCCGGACATCTGGACCCGGGCGAGTCGCCCGAAGAAGGCGTGGTGCGCGAAACGCTGGAAGAGACGGCCTGCGACTTCACGCCCGACACGTTGGTGGGCATCTACATGGCGCGCTTCGTGCGTCAATCCACGGGTGAGGACATCACTTACCTGCGTTTTGCCTACAGCGGCCGCGTGGGTGAGCCGCTGCCCGGCCGCGTGCTGGACACCCCGGTGGTGCGCACACTGTGGATGACGCTGAACGAAGTGCGCGCCAACACCCACCGCATGCGCAGCGAACTGGTGCTGCAGTGCCTGGAAGACCATGCCCGCGGGCTGTCGCACCCGCTGGGCCTGGTGCAAACCGACGGCACGCTGAAGGTGCCAGCCGTCAAGCGCTGAACCTTTAGCTTCTCAGCGTTCAGAGCCTGAACGTCTCCAGCCAGCCGACGAGCAGCGCCGCCACGCGTTCAGGCTGTTCCCAGGTCAGCATGTGCCCGGCGCCGGGCAACAGCTCCAGTTGCGCCTGCGGCAATAGCGTGGCCATCTCGCGCGCGTGGTCTGGGGTGGTCAGGCCGTCGGCTTCGCCGCACACCACCAGGGCCGGGGCCTGGATGTGGGGCAGGTGGGGCCGGCTGTCCACGCGCGCCATCACGGCGTGGTTCTGGCTGATGAGCTGCTGCGCACCGGCACGGTGCAGCATGGCCAGATAGCGCGCCGTCAAGGCCCGGTCGCGTGCATGCGTGGGGTGGAAGGCGAAAAGGATGTTGGCCTTCAGCACCTCGTCCATGCGGCCTTCGGCAAACAGCACGCAGGCCTTGCTGCGCAGTTCAATCAACTCGGGCGTGTCGGGCCGGGCGGTGGTGCCCAGCAGTGCCACGCCGCGCACACGCTGCGGCGCCTGGCGGTGCATCTCGAAGGCCAGCATGCCGCCCATCGAGCAGCCGACCAGCAGCAGCGGCCCGTGCGGGTGCTCGGCCAGCAGCAGGCACGCCATGCCTTCCAGCGTGGCGGCGCGGCGGTGGGCGGTGCTGATGGCCAGCTGCGCGCCAGCGCCATCGGCCCAGGCCCGCAGCATTGGCAGCTGCGCCGCAAACAGTTCGTCGTCGCAGGCCAGGCCGGGCAGCAACAGAAGTGTGGAAGATGCCGAGGTGCCGTTTGCGGGATTCATGGCGCCGCAGTGTGCCAGCGGTATGCTTGGAACGATGAACACGCCCACCACCACCATCGCCCCCTTCCACCTGGCCTTTCCGGTTGACGACCTGGCGGCTGCACGCAACTTCTACGGCGGCCTGATGGGCTGTCCCGAGGGCCGCAGCAGCAGCGAGTGGATCGACTTCGACTTCTTCGGCCACCAGATCGTGGCCCACCTGGCACCGGCGCGGGTGAAGGCGCACCACAACGAAGTGGACGGCCACGACGTGCCGGTGCCGCACTTCGGCGTGGTGCTGGACTGGGACCACTTCCAGGCGCTGGCGCAGCGGTTGAAAAGCCACGGCATGAAGTTCGTCATCGAGCCCTACATCCGCTTTGCCGGCCAGGTGGGCGAACAGGCCACGATGTTCTTCTACGACCCGGCGGGCAACGCTCTGGAATTCAAGTCGTTCCGCGACCGCGGCCAGTTGTTCGCGAAGTGACGGCCCGTCCATGACGCCGCCGCTGCCTGCGGGCAGCACCACACTGCTGTTCATCCGCCACGGCGAGACCGACTGGAACCGCCAGCAGCGCTTTCAGGGCCAGATCGACGTGCCGCTGAACGGCACCGGCCGGGCGCAGGCCCAGCGCCTGGGTGAACGGCTGGCCGCCCAGCCCTTTGACCTGCTGATCAGCAGCGACCTGCAGCGCGCGCAGGAAACCGCAGCACCCCTGGCACGGGCCTGGGGCCAGCATCTTCAGCTGGTGCCCGGCCTGCGCGAGCAGGGCTTTGGCGAATGGGAAGGCCTGGACGTGCCCACCATCAAGGCGCGCCACGGCGCGCTGTGGCCGCAGTGGCTGCAGCACGACGGCGACTTCGCGCTGCCCGGCGGCGGTGAAAGCCTGCGCGAGTTCCACGCCCGCGTGCTGGTGGCGGTGCAGCAACTGGTGGCCCAGCACACCGGCCGGCGGCTGGCGCTGGTCACGCACGGCGGTGTGCTGGACATGCTGTGGCGCAGCGCCCAGGGCCTGCCCATCCAGGGCCTGCGCACCTGCGACATACCCAACACCGGCCTGAACCACCTGCGCTGGGTGGCGGGCGGTCTGGTCATCGACAGCTGGGGCGACGCGGGCCACTTGGTCGGCCTGCCCGAGCAGCCTTCCACGGCAGCCGGTGAACGCTGACCCCCATCGTCGGCGCGCCCTGAAGGCCGCCGGCACCGCCGGGCTGGCCGCCACGGCGCTGGGTTGGGGCTGCAGCCTGGGAGGCGGTGGTAACAACAACAGCACACCGCAGGCGCCTTCCATGCCGCCCGCTGACACCGCTGCGGGCTTCCGCGCGGTGGGCGAATTCGAGCCCATGCGCGCCGTCTGGCTGGGCTACGACGCCGGCCACGCCGCGCTGACGGCACAGCTGGCAGCCGCGCTGCAATCACACGTGGAGCTGCGCATGCTGCTGGCCGATGCCGCCCAGCTGGGCGCCGCGCGCTGCCTGCTGTCAGGTGCTGGCGTGGACGCCAACCGCGTGCGCTTCGATGTCGAACCGCAGGCCATCTACTTCATGCGCGATGCGGCCGTGTTCACGCGCGGGCCGGCTTCGCAGCTGGGGCTGCTGGACTTCCGCTGGAGCCACTACGGCCTGGCCGCCTGGTGTGCCCGGCGCTGGGGTGCTGATGCGGCCCGCGCAGCCGCCTGCGCTGCTGCCGCCGACGAAGCCAACCGCGAAGAACTGGACCGCCGCATGGCGCGGCTGGCTGGCGCGCGCCTGTACGGCAGCAGCCTGTTCATGGAAGGCGGTGGCGTCGAGTTCAACGGCGCTGGTGTGGCGCTGGTGTCAGAAACGCTGGCGCAGCAGCGCAACCCCGGCGTGCCGCGCGCGCAGCTGCAGGCGGCTTTCGAGTCGCTGCCCGGCGTGCGCAAGCTCATCTGGCTGGCTGACGGCCTGGCCTCAGACCCGCACCTGCGCGGCACCATCACCGGCAACTACGTGGCCTGGGGCACCGGCGGCCACACCGACGAATTTGTGCGCTTCGCCGATGCGCGCACCGTGCTGCTGGCCTGGCCCGACGACGCCGACGTGGCAGCCCACCCCGTGGCGCGGCTGAACCGGCAGCGCATGCAGCGCAACTTCGACATCCTGGCGGCAGCCACCGACGCAGGCCCGAACGGCGGCCAGCCTTTTCGCATCATCAAGCTGCCCGTGCCGCGCAGCGTGGAGCGGCGCATCTTCCTGTCGGCCGCTGCCGACGAACGCTTTTCGGCCGAGTGGACAGCCGACTTCTTTCCGCCTGGTGAACGCCGGCGTGAAGGCCAGCCCGTGGTTCAGCTGGCGTCCAGCAGCTACCTGAACTTCGTGGTGGCCAATGGCGTGGTGGTGGTTCCGGGTTATGAAGCGCACGGCACTCCGCGCGCTGTGGAACAACGGCTGCGCACGCTGATGCAGCAGGCTTTCCCGGGGCGGCAGATCGTGTTCGTCAACGCGCTGGGTGCCAACTGGGTGGGCGGCGGGCCGCACTGCGCCACGCTGAACGAGCCGCGCGTGTAGCGGCGGCGCGGCCGGCCGCGCCGCCCGCCGTGCGCACGCAAGCGGCGCTGGCGGCTACTTCGCGCCCAGCCCCATCTGCCGGCCCACGCGGCTGTAGACCTCGGCGCGCTCACGCATGAACTTTTCCATCTGGTCGGGCCCGACGTTGATGACCTCGAAGCCGCTCTTGGCCGCCAGTTCCCGCATCTCGGGGTCGGCATTGATCGACGCGTACAACTCGGCCAGCTTGCGGCGCGCCTCTGGCGGTGTGCTCTTGGGCACGCCAATGCCGCGCAGCGCGCCGTCGATCCAGTCCACCCCCAGTTCCTTGAACGTGGGCACGTCGGGCAGCAGCGGGTGGCGCTTGTCCATCGCCACGGCCAGCGCGCGCACCTTGGTTTTGTTGTTGATGGCGAATGCGGTGTAGCTCATGGCGCCGTCCACGTGCGCGCCCAGCACGGCCATCGTCATGTCGCCGGTGCCCTTGAACGGGATGTAGTTGGTCTTCACACCAAAGGCCTGGTTCATGCGCACGTGGGCGGCGTGGTTGGCCGAGTTCTGGCCCGAACCGCCCAGGTTCAGCATGCCGGGCTTGTCCTTGGCGGCTTTGATGAAGTCGGCCCAGTTCTTGATGGGGCTCTGCTCGGGCACCACCAGCGCGTCGGGGGTGTAGTGGTACCAGAACACCGGGGTCACGTCGTCGGTCTTGTACTGCACCGTGCCTTCCATCGGCTGCAGCACCAGGTGCGGCAGGTTGATGCCGACGATGGTGACGCCGTCACCCGGCAGCTGGTTCATGGTGCTCCACATCAGCGCGCCGCCGGCGCCGGCCTTGTACTGGATGATGGTGTCCACACCAGGGCACTTCTTCTTCAGCACCACCTGCTGGTGGCGCGCCGACAGGTCCGACTCGCCGCCCGGCGGGAAAGCTTGCCAGTACATGATGTTCTTGTCGGGGCAGGGCTGGGCAGCAGCCAGCAGCGGCAGCAGCGATGCGGCCAGCGCGGCACTGAAAAGCAGCGCCGTGCGGCGCTGGCGGGCGTGGGGGGTGCGGGGCATGTTCAAACGTCTCCTGGGTCGGTGTCGGGCCAAAAAGCACAAGCGGGTGTTGCCGTCTGCTTGCGTGGCGGTACGGTGGTCGCCCGCAAGGCCGGAACGATGCGGGCATGCCGTGGGGCGGCCTATCGGGATATGCCCGGTAACGTCCGGCAGATGTCCGGTAAATGTCCGGTAGATGGCCGGTAAGTATTCGGTAAATGCCCCAGGGAAGCCCGGTTGATGCGTCGTGGAAGGCTGTGCGCGGGGCGGCGGCCGCGTGGCAATGCTGCGCAGTGCCGGCGGTCGGCTTTACCGCGCCCCGGCCGCCAGCAGCATTTGCACCATTGCCGTGTAGCCACGCGAACGCGCCAGCTGCAGCGGCGTGGCGCCGCTGCGGTCGGTCAGCCTGGTGCTGGCCCCGGCGTCCAGCAGGGCCTTCAGCGTGGCCTGGTGGCGCGCGCCGCCGTCGCCCAGCACGATGGCTTCGATGACCGCCGTCCAGTGCAGGTTGTTCACGTGGTCCAGCGGCGCCCCGGCCCTGATCAACTGGCGTACCACGCCGTCGTGGCCCAGGTGGGCGGCAGCGATCAGGGCCGTGCCGTCGTAGCGGCTGGTCACCAGCGCGGCGCTGGCCCCGCTTTGCAGCAGCACGCGCAGCGTTTCTTCGTCGTCAGCCACGGCGGCGATGGTCACGGCGTCGTAGCGGCCCTGTTCCAGCGCCGCCGTGTCGGCACCGGCTTGCAGCAGCGCGCGCACGGCGGCGGTCTGCCGGGCAAAGGTGGCCACGTGCAGCGGCGTGCGGCCCGCGGCGTCGCGTGTTTCACGGGCGGCCTTGTCGGCAGCCCCGCGCTGCAGGGCCGGCAGATCACCCTGGTGCGCTGCGGCGTGCAGGCCGCGGTAGGCGGCCAGCTCACCAGCGGTGGGCGGCACCTGCGACAGGGCCGGCGCTGCCAGCAACGCCGCCAGGCACCCGCGCAGCACCGGCCACAACACCGGCCAGAAGACCTGCCGCAGCGGCCCTGCCGGCTGGGGTCTACGGGCGCGGCTCACGGCGGCAGAGTTGAAGAACTTCATGGCGGCTTGGCAGAGCAGTAAGTTGGACCATTGGGACATGCAAAGCGCGCCAGCGCAACCGGTCAGCCCCCCAGTTTGAAGCGCCCACCACCGTCGTTTTAGGGATGGGACGAGCCTTCCGAAGGGCAGACCATCCGACACCTGCGGCCGGAAGGGCTGGCCGCTTCATCTGCTGGAGTGTTTTCATGCCTGACGCCACCATTCTCGTCAACAAACTGGGCCGCAACGGCCGCCCCGCTGCCGTGGTGATGATCGACCCCGGTGTCGGCACCGACGCGGTCGCCGGCCTGGTGCAGAAACACCTGACGCGCAACAAGGACCTGCTGAAGAAGCTGGGCCTGAAGGCGTGCCTGGCCTGCATTTCCGGCATGGACATCGACATCCGCCAGCGCTACGACATCGACATGCGGGTGCAGTTCTGACGCCGCATCGATGAGGCTTTCCACCCAGCCCGCCGAAGCCCCGCAGCCTGAACCCGCGCTGCCCAGCGTGGGGGTGCTGTTCAACCCCGCGCTGATCGACTTCGTAGAGCAGCATGCCCACGCGCTGGGGCACCTGGCCGTCATTCCAGACCGCTGCTGGGTGGACGCCGGCCCCGGCACGCAGGGCCGTTTTCAGGCCCTGCCGGCGCCGCTGGCGGTGATTGACCGCGTTGCCGCGCACCGCCCCTTGGTGCTGCACGGCATCGGTCTGTCGATCTGCAGCGCAGAGGTCTTCGACCGGGCCTATGTCGACAACCTGGGCCGCTGGGCAGCCCGTTGGCGCGCGCCCTGGGTGAGCGAACACCTGTCGTTCAGCCGGGCGGGCGGCGCGCACGAGGTGAATGCCGCGCTGGCGCTGCCGGTGGCTTTCGACGACGAGATGCTGGACCTGCTGGTGCCGCGCATCGACGCCGTGCAGCAGCGCTTGGGCGTGCCTTTCCTGCTGGAAAACAACGTGGCCTATGTCACCATTCCCGAGCAGGGCATGAGCGAGGCCGAGTTTCTGAACCGCCTCTGCGCACGCACCAGTTGCAACCTGCTGCTCGACCTGCACAACCTGTACGCCAACGCCGTGAACCACCGTTTCAGCGCGCTGGACTTCCTGAACGAGCTGGACGTGAGCCGCGTGCTGGAAGTGCACGTGGCCGGTGGCGAGCCGATGATGGGATTTCACACCGACAGCCACACCGGGCCGGTGCACCAAGGCGTGTGGCCGCTGTTGTCGGCGGTGGCCAGCCGCGCCACTGGGCTGCGCGCCGTGACCTTTGAATTCCACGAGTCCAGCTGGCCCCTGCTGCACACCGAAGGCGTGATGGCCCAGCTGGTGCAGGCGCAGGACGTGCTGCACCGTGCCGCTGCCGACCGCGCCTTCGACACCGAAACTGCGCCGCCGCAGGTGCATTGACGGGCGGCCCAGGCCCATGACGCTGGCCGCCTTTCAGCAGGCACTGACGGCGATGACGCTGGACGCCCAACTGGCTGCCGCCGTGCGCTACCAGGGCGCGGTGGCCTTGTCGGCCTGGCCCTTGACGGCGCTGGAATTGCGCCGTCTGGTGGGCATGGCGCAGCAGCCAGGCATGGAGCTGAACTGCACGCTGGCGCGCGGCAACCGCTTTGCCGCCGTGCACGAAGCCTTCGCCATGACCTGCGTGCTGCTGGGGCCGGCGCTGCGCGGCGTGCTGGACGCGCTGTGGTCCAGCCAGCAGCCCAGCAGCGTGCAGCTGGCGGGCGATGCCGAGCGCTTTGGCGCCGTGGCGCTGGCCCAGGCCCACGTGCTGCCCAGCGATCAGCTGCGCGCTCACCTGCGCGACGTGCTGGCCTACGAACAGGCAGCCTACGAACTGGCGCTTTCCGTGCGCCACCTGCCCGACCCCGAGCACGCGTCGTCGCCGCCGTGCTGGGTGGACTTTGACCACGACCCGCAGGCGCTGTTTGAAGCGTTGCAGGCTTTCGAGCCGCCGCCGGCAGACCTGCCCCGCAGGCTGCACCGGGTGCGGCTGAGGCTGGTGGACGGCGAACTGGAAACGGCCGTTTTTGAGGTGCAAGGCGCCCCGTGACCGACCGACCGGCCGCGCCGGCGGCGGCACGCGGGCGGGCCCCGGTGGCACCCGGGTGGGCGCTGATGCACACTGGGCTGCATCCGGCCGGGCCGCTCCTGCGTATAGGTCGGAACCGACCAACCGTTTTGCTGGAGAGCCCGCCATGAAAACCCCTGCCACCACCCCTTTCCAACGCGCGGCGCTGGCCAGCGCTTGCCTGCTGTCGCTGGGCCTGGCGCCCGCCGCGCAGGCCGCCATGGTCGACTTCGCTTTTGAAGGCGCCGGCAATGTCGTCGTGTTCGACCCCCTGGCGGGCACTGGCGGCTGGGTGGGGTCCATCGACGAACTGCTGGAACCCGGCCAAAGCGGCCCCGCCCGGTCTTTTGCGTCGGTGGTGACGTTCAGCTTTGACGCCTTGGCCAACGCGCTGACTGGGCAGTTTGAATTCACCGACGCGATGGACCTGACCACGTCGGTGTTCGGCACGCTGACGGGCGCCTTCACCGACCCGATGAGTACGCTGGCCGCTGGCGGCCAGTTGGCACTGGACTACACCGTTACGGGCGGCACCGGCGACCTGCAGCGCAGCAGCGGCTTCGGCTTGTCGTTCCTGACCTATGACACGGCGTCCATCAGCTTCAACAACTACAGCGAGCAGGGCTTGCTGGCGCTGACCGTGCCCGAGCCCAACACGCTGCCGCTCGCCCTGGGTGCCGTTGGTCTGCTGGCCTTCGCGCGCCGTCGCCCGGCTGCTCCTGCGGCCGCGTAAAGCGCCATTCCAGGCGGGGTACCGCCCCGCCGCCACTGGAGCACGAAGCGCTGTGCAGCGCGGGCCGAGGCGCTGCACGGCGCGTGGCACCAGCCCGCCCTGGTGTCGCAGCACACCGCCCACGCCGCTTTCGCTCCCCGCCCGCTGGCCTGTGCCGGATGACGCACCTGGCGACGACCGCAAAGTGAGCGAGCACACCGACATCGGTGACCTTCTGCACCATGATGGACACCGTCCGCCCCAATCTGCCTCAGCCGAAGAGACTGACAGACTGGATGGCGTGGCGATGGACGCTGCGGCCCGGTCGCAGTTGTGTGCAACCATGTGCTCTGTTTCGATGTCCACCAGAGTGGAAAGACTGTTTTCAAGCGCCGCGTCGTTGCCCTGCGGCATGAGATTCACCATGCGGTTCTTCTGCGTGGGCCTGGTCGCGATCATCACCGGCGTCCTGGGTGAATTCATGCTTCAGAGCTACAAGCCGATGAGCACGGTGCTGTTCGTGCCCTTGCTCATCGGCATCGTGTTGGCCGAGCGCTTGACGCGGGAGAAAACCTGAACGTGCAACACGCCGCGGCTGACGGCCCCGACATCGACGTCGGGTCACCGCTTCAGTTCGTCATCAACGCGGCTGCAGGCAGCAGCGACGCGGAGGCCAAGCGCACGGTCGTTGAAGCCGCGTTGCAGGCGGGTGGGCGCCGAGGTGACGTGCTGTTCTGCGGCCCGGCTGAGTTGGCCGCCGTTTCGCAACGCGCAGCGACGAAGGCGATTGCCACCCGCACCGCCGTGGTCGCCGTTGGTGGCGACGGCACGCTCAACACCGTGGCGCAGGCCGCACACGCCGCAGGCTGCGCCATGGGTGTGGTGCCCCAGGGCACGTTCAACTACTTTGCCCGCACGCACGGCATAGCCGCAGACCCGGCCGATGCCGTGCGCCAACTGCTGCACGCGGTGCCGGTGCCGGTTCAAGTGGCTGGCATCAACGAACGGGTGTTCCTGGTCAACGCCAGCCTGGGGCTCTATCCCGAACTGCTGGAAGACCGGGAAGCCTACAAGGCCCGCTTCGGTCGCAGCCGGTGGGTGGCATTCATGGCCGCCTGCGCGACCTTGCTGCGTGCGCAGCGCCGTTTGCGTCTGCGCATCGAGACCAGTGGCCAGGTGCGCAACGTGCAGACCTTGACGCTCTTCGTGGGCAACAACCGCCTGCAGTTGCAGCAGCTGGGCGCCGAGCCCGACGACACGGTGGCCGGCACACCCGGCGACGGCAGCATGGCCGCGGTGGTGCTGCGACCTATCGGTACGCTGTCGATGATCGGCCTGATGCTTCATGGCGCCATGGGCAGGCTGGGCGAAGCTGCAGGTGTAGAGAGCTTCGAGTTCGAACAGCTGGTGGTGCAGCCCACGCTGCCGCAGCGCCGCCGGGGGGTGAAGGTGGCCTTCGATGGTGAGGTGACGGTGATGCGCGCGCCGCTCAACTTCCGCGTGCTGGCCAAACCACTGTATCTGTTGAAACCACAGCCCGATGCTGCTGCCGTCGACGCACCGCGCAGCGCCGAAGAGGCCGCGGCTTGAGCGTCCTGCTGCAGATTTCCGACACGCACTTCGGCACCGAGCAGGGCGCGGTTGTCGATGCTGTGTGCGTGCTGGCGCAGCAGCAGCGCCCTGATGTGGTCGTGCTGTCGGGCGACATCACACAGCGCGCGCGCCCGGCCCAGTTCAGCGCGGCGCACGCATTCGTGCAGCGCCTGGCGGCGCCGGTGCTGGCCATTCCAGGCAACCATGACATCCCGCTCTTCGATCTGTGGGCGCGCCTGCGCAAACCG
Source organism: Burkholderiales bacterium (assembly GCA_043717565.1). GTDB lineage: Bacteria > Pseudomonadota > Gammaproteobacteria > Burkholderiales > Burkholderiaceae_C > Rubrivivax. The sequence goes on from JAYSXE010000290.1 coordinate 11,756, forward strand.
TATGGTCGGTACAGCGCCGCGTTCGGCACGGATCTCGAGCCGGTGCACCGCTCGCCGGAACTTCTGGTGGTGTGCGTCAACACCACGCGACCCCGGCGGCACAAGGACGGCGAGGTGTCCGCGCCGCAGATCGACCGAGTCGCCCGACTGCTAAAGCATGCCGACCCCGCGCAACTGCGGGTGGTCGTGGTGCACCAGCCCGTAGCCGTCACGCGTGTCGAGGACGAGCCCAACCGACTGCGCGGCCATGCAGCCGCTCTGCAGCGGTGGGCTGAAGCCGGCGCCGACCTCGTCATGGGCGGCCACATCCACTTGCCCTATGTCATGCCGCTGCAAGGCCTGTCTCGCGCGCTGTGGGCCGTGCAGGCCGGCACGGCCGTGTCGTCCCGGGTGCGTGATGGCATTCCCAATTCGGTGAACCTGGTGCGTTGGGGTACCCCTGCCGCTTCAGGATGCTGCCGGATCGAGCAGTGGAACTACAAGGCCGACGACCGGGCTTTCCAGCTCGCCAAGGTCAGTGAGGTGCAGCCTGACCGGCAGTGAGTTCCGCTCTGCGGAAGCTGCTCATGGCCGACCCAAGAAAAAGCCCCCGCCACAACAAAGTGGCGGGGGCTTGGGGGATGATGCCGGAGGGTCAGCGCACGACGATGGGGTCGTCAGACTCTGACTTGGGCGCCATCATGCTGGCGTCCACGGAGACGGCCTCAGCGGTGTCGCTGGTGGCCAGGCTGCCGGCCCACTGGCTATAGGCCGATGCCGAAGCCAGTGCACTGGCAGGGACCTTGCGGTCATCGGCAGTGACGGTCTCTTCACCGCCACGGCCGCCGCCGCAGGCGGCCAGCAGGTTCAGCAGCAGCGCGCTGACCACGATTTTGCGCAGGTTCATGGCGGCTCTCCTTACTTGCTGCCGGGGATCGGCGTGTTCAGGTACGGGAAGGCGGCCAGCAGCGGCACCACGGCCTGGTCCACGGCGTCATGCAGCGAGAAGGCTGTGCCCTTCAGCGGCACCGCAGACGGATTGCAGGCAGCACCCAGGGCCAGCGCGTTGCTGTTGCCATTGGCCATGCACAGGCCACCCATCACGGCCACCAGCGAGATGTCCACCACGTCGTCCTTCGGACGGCGGCCGTTCGGGTAGCCGGCGTTGTCGCTGCCACCGGCCAGGATGTTGCCCACCACGCCCAGACGGTTCTGCTGTGCGAAGGGCACCGGTGCGATGGCGGTGTTCAGGCGCATCATTTCCGAGCCCACCACGTTGGCCGGCTGGTTCAGGCCCTGGATGCCGGTGAGGAAGGTGGTGACGAGGTCGTTGCGCGGGAAGTTGGTTGGCGCGGTACCGGGGATGGCCAGTGCGATTTCCAGCAGCGCCGGCAGCGTGGGGTTGGTCACGTAGTCGATGAACTGGCCGTCACCCTTGGGGCTGGACGCGTTGAACTTGTCCTTGTCCTTCAG
>JAYSXE010000030.1:0-28892 GCA_043717565.1 Burkholderiales bacterium
CATGCTGCATGCCAAGGAAAAGGGCTGCAAGATGATCGTGGTGGACCCCCGGTTCACCCGCACGGCAGCCAAGGCCGACCAGTACGTGCGCATGCGCTCAGGCGCTGACATTCCGTTCCTGTATGGCGTGCTGTATCACGTCTTCAAGAACGGCTGGGAAGACAAGCAGTACATCAATGACCGCGTCTGGGCAATGGACAAGGTGCGTGATGAAGTGCTGGCCAAGTGGACGCCCGACAAGGTGTTCGAAGCGTCGGGCGTTACCGAGGCTGAATGCCTGCAGGTGGCCAAGACGATGGCCGAGAACCGGCCCAGCACGCTGGTCTGGTGCGTGGGCCACACGCAGCACACCATCGGCAACGCCATGGTGCGCGCTTCCTGTCTGCTGCAGCTGGCGCTGGGCAACGTGGGCAAGAGCGGTGGCGGCGCCAACATCTTCCGCGGCCACGACAACGTGCAGGGCATCACCGACGTCGGTCCAAACCCCGACTCGCTGCCTGGTTACTACGGCATCGTCGAAGGTTCGTTCAAGCACTACGCTGCCGCCTGGGGCGTGGACTTCGAATGGATGAAGAAGCAGTACGCGCCGGGCATGATGAGCAAGCCCGGCCTGACCATCTCGCGCTGGTTCGACGCCGTGCTGGAAAAGCCTGAACTGATCGACCAGGAAACCAACCTGCGCGGCATGTTCTATTGGGGCCACGCGCCGAACTCGCAGACCCGCGGTCTGGACCTGAAAAAGGCCATGGACAAGCTGGACCTGCTGGTGGTGGTGGACCCGTTCCCGTCGGCCACCGCGGCGATGGCGGCCATGCCCGGCAAGGCCGAGGACCTGAACGCCAAGCGCGCGGTGTACCTGCTGCCGGCCTGCACGCAATTCGAGACCAGCGGCTCGGTGACGGCTTCCAACCGTTCGCTGCAGTGGCGCGAAAAGGTCATGGACCCGTTGTACGAATCGCGCAGCGACCACATGATCATGTACCAGCTGGCCGAGAAGCTTGGGTTCGGCAAGGAACTGGTCAAGAACTACAAGATGCAGAAGATCAAGGGCATGGACGAACCCATGCCCGAAGACATCCTGCGCGAAATCAACCGCTCGGTCTGGACCATCGGCTACACAGGGCAAAGCCCTGAACGGCTGAAGGCGCACATGCGCAACATGCATGTGTTCGACATCAACACCTTGCGTGCCAAGGGCGGCATCGACAAGGAAACTGGCTACAGCCTGGACGGCGAGTATTTCGGCCTGCCCTGGCCGTGCTGGGGCACGCCCGAGATGAAGCACCCGGGCACGCACATCCTGTACGACACGTCCAAACACGTCATGGAAGGCGGCGGCAACTTCCGCGCCAACTTTGGCGTGGAACGCGACGGCCAGTCGCTGCTGGCGGCTGACGGTTCGCACTCCAAGGGTGCCGACCTGACAACCGGTTACCCGGAATTTGACCACCTGCTGCTGAAGAAGCTGGGCTGGTGGGGTGAGCTCACCGAGGAAGAGCAGAAGAAGGCCGAAGGCAAGAACTGGAAGACCGACCCCACGGGCGCCATCATTCGTGTGGCGATGAAGAACCACGGCTGCCACCCGTTTGGCAACGCCAAGGCGCGGGCGGTGGTCTGGAACTTCCCCGACCCGATTCCGCAGCACCGCGAGCCGCTGTATTCCACCCGGCCCGAACTGGTGGCCCAGTACCCCACGCACGACGACCGCAAGGCGTTTTGGCGCCTGCCCACGCTGTTCAAGTCGGTGCAGGAAAAGAACAAGGACATCGGACAGAAATTCCCGATCATCCTGACCAGCGGCCGTTTGACGGAATACGAAGGCGGCGGTGACGAAACCCGTTCCAACCGCTATCTCGCAGAACTGCAGCAAAACATGTTCATCGAGATCAACCCCAAGGCGGCCAACGACCGGGGCATTCGCAACGGCGAAGACGTGTGGGTGACGACACCCACCGGTGCGCGGATCAAGGTCAAGGCCATGGTCACCGAGCGAGTCGGCAGCGACACCGCCTTCATGCCGTATCACTTTGCCGGTCATTGGCAAGGCGCAGACATGCTGGACTTCTATCCCAAGGGTGCTGCACCGATGATCCGCGGTGAGGCGGTCAACACCGCCACCACCTACGGCTACGACAGCGTGACGATGATGCAAGAGACCAAGACCACCGTCTGTCAGGTCGAGCGCGCGGCTTAAGGAGATCGACATGGCACGAATGAAGTTCATTTGCGACGCCGACCGCTGCATCGAGTGCAACGGTTGCGTCACGGCCTGCAAGGCCGAGCACGACGTGCCCTGGGGCGTCAACCGGCGCCGTGTGGTCACGCTCAATGACGGCGTGGCGGGCGAAAAGAGCATCTCGGTGGCCTGCATGCACTGCTCGGACGCGCCCTGCATGGCGGTCTGCCCCGTCGATTGTTTCTATCGCACGGCTGAAGGTGTGGTGTTGCACGACAAGGACACCTGCATCGGCTGCGGCTATTGCTCCTACGCCTGCCCGTTTGGCGCGCCGCAGTTTCCCAGCAATGGCACCTTTGGCTTGCGCGGCAAGATGGACAAGTGCACTTTCTGCGCCGGCGGTCCCGAAGACAACGGCAGCAAGGTGGAAAACGAGAAGTACGGACGCAACCGCCTGGCCGAAGGCAAGCTGCCGATCTGCGCCGAGATGTGCTCGACCAAGGCCCTGCTGGGCGGTGACGGCGACGTGGTGGCCGACATCTTCCGCAACCGCGTGCTGACACGCGGCAAAGGCAGCGAGGTTTGGGGCTGGGGCACCGCCTACGGCAAACCCACGGGTGGTGCTGCACAGCCCGAGGTGAAGAAGTGATGCGCGCCGCTGGTGTCTTGTGCTGCCTTGCCGGTGCGCTGGCTTTGGGTGGCTGCGGCGAAAAGCCGCAGACTGCCACCACGCGCAAGGCCGACGCATCGCCCGCCCAAGGCGCCATAGCCGCCTACAGCGCACCGGGCTGGAAAGCAGGGGATGCCACCAGTTGGGAAGTGCACCTGAAGAAGCGCGCTGACGGGCAGAACGAGTATTCCCGCACCCGGCCTCAATGACACCGACCGAGGGCTTTGTTCCATGAACGGCTGCATCCGAAAAACTCTGTTGGTGCTGGTCTCGGCGCTGGCGTTTCCTGTGGCGGCGTTGGCGCAGGCATCTGCAACCGGGGCGGCGCCAGGCGCTGCGCCCGCGGCCACGGCGGCCGAACCCGCCGCTGCCAAGCCAAGCCTGGCAGGCCCACCGGCAGGTTTCGTCGCACCTGCCGAGCCCAAACCCGAAGAGAGCAACGCTGAACGCAGCAAGAGCCAGCCGGGCAATAACGCGCCGCTCTGGCGTGCTGTGCGCGACAGCGGGACACAGCCGGGTGTGACCTCTCTGCCGGGTTCCGAGATGGGCGTGCTGGTGCAGCCTTTCACGCAGTACCCGGGTTCGCGTTTCACCTCAGCCGGCGAAGCCTGGCGTCAGGTGCGCAACAACTGGCTCATTCCCTACGGCGGCTCGCTGTTGTTGATCGTGGCCGGTGCGGTGGGCATCTTTTACTGGCGCAAGGGGCCGCTGGGTGGTCATGAGGCCGATACCGGCCGCAAGATCGAGCGCTTCACGCCATTCGAGCGCTCTGCACACTGGACCAACGCGATTGCTTTTGTCACGCTCGCCATTTCTGGGTTGGTGATGGCTTTCGGCAAGTTCTTCCTGCTGCCGGTGCTGGGAGCCACGTTGTTCGGTTGGTTGACCTATGCGCTGAAAAACGTTCACAACTTCGTGGGCCCGCTGTTTGCGGTGTCTCTGGTGGTGGTGTTCTTTACTTTCGTGCGTGACAACCTGCCCGCCAAAGGTGACTGGCATTGGCTGCGCGGGGGTGGCGGCCTGCTGAGTGGCAAGGAAATTCCTTCACACCGCTTCAACGCCGGCGAGAAGCTGGTGTTCTGGGGCGGCGTGTTTGCGCTGGGCCTGTTGATCGTCAGTTCGGGCCTGGTGCTGGACAAGCTGGTGCCAGGTCTGGGAACCACACGCGGCCAGATGCAGGTGGCCCATATGGTGCATGCTGGGGCTTCGGTGTTCATGATGGCCTTGTTCATTGGTCACATCTACATCGGCAGCGTCGGCATGAAAGGCGCGTACAAGAGCATGCGCACGGGCTATGTCGATGAAGCCTGGGCTAAGGAACACCATGAGTGGTGGTACGAGGACGTGAAGTCCGGCAAGATCCCCGCCCAACGCACCGCGCCCGCACCTGCCAACCTGGGTGCGGCGCAACAGACTTAGCACCGTTGCGACAGAATCGGAGAGATGTAGATGAAAAGCCCCCTTCTTGTTCTGGCCGTGGCGTTGTGTGTCGCCACCGGTGCCTGGGCCAAACTGCCACCCCTGAGCGAGGAGGCCAAGGCCAAGGCGGCTGAGGCTGCCGCAAAGACTGCGCACAACGGCAAGATCGACGCCTTCAAGCTGTGCAAGAACATGGACCAGTTGGCGGCAACCTACCAGGACCAGGCCAAGAAGGCTGGCAAGACTGCGCCGGCCCCCACGCCCACGCCTGCCTGCACCGACCCCGGCCCCTTTGTCTATACGCCCCCTGCAGCGCCTGGCGCGCCAGCCGTTGCAGGGGCCGCGCCTGCTGCCGCCGCCGCTGCGCCGCCCACGGCTGCACCTGCTGCGCCACCCGCCGTTGCAACTGCCGCCACTGTGGCGGCCAAACCCGCCGCGGCCACCCCCGCCGCGCCTGCAGCGCCGAAGAAGTAGAGGGGCCGTTGACCGGTGGTACCCCAGGCACCCGAGATCCCGTTGTCACCCACGGGCGGCGACAACCACTTTGACGGTGCAGGCTTGGTGCCGGGTGCACCCCGGCTTACGCAGGCGCATTGCGAGCTGCTGCGCGAGATCCAGATCCTGGACGAATACGGCGTGCGCCGCAATATCCACATTCCCGCCGAGCGACCGCTGACGGTGTTTGTCGACAAGCGCGAGCTCGTCACCCTGATGACCCTGGGGCAGATGCCCGAATTGCTGGTGCTGGGTTACCTGCGCAATCAGCGGCTGATCGCCGACGTCACCGAGGTGGAATCGGTCACGGTCGATTGGGACGTGGGGGCTGCTGCCGTGCGCACGCACCATGGTGTGTCCGACCTCGCCGCCAAGACAGAGCACCGGGTGGTGACCACTGGTTGTGGTCAGGGCACGGTGTTCGGTGACGTGATGACGCAGCTGCACACGGTGCAACTGCCGGGTTTTGAAGCAGCACGCATTCGGCAGAGCACCTTGCACCGCATGCTGGAAACCATGCGACAGCAAGAAAGCATCCACCGCAAGGCGGGCTCGGTGCATGGCTGCGGCTTGTTCAAGCTCGGCCCACAGGGCTGCGAACTGCAGATGTTTGTCGAAGACGTGGGCCGCCACAACGCCATCGACAGCATCGCCGGCTGGATGTCGATGCGCGGTGTGGGTGGCGCTGACAAGGCGTTCTACACCACCGGCCGCCTTACCAGTGAAATGGTCATGAAGGCCGCGCAACTGGGTGTGCCCATCGTGGTGTCACGCAACGGTGTCACCGCAATGGGGCACGAACTGGCGTCGCGGCTGGGCATGACCCTGTTCGGCCGCGCGGCGAACCGGCATTTCCTGTGCTATTGCGGCACCGAGCGCTTCGACAGCGAACCCGAGGCCCAGCGGGCGCCCGTGAGGGTGGTGGCTGGCTGACTGCGCGGTTCGGCTGAACACGCCGTCTTTCCGCGTTTTAACCAATCTCTGACGGCGTCGAAACCCAACGGGCGGCCGCACCGGTCCTCACCCCAAGGCTTCAGGCCAAGCCCTCAGACCAGACCGTCGAACAAGCACACGTCGACAAGGTCCCCCGCCGCCACCGATCCCTGGTGGTGGCCCAGCACCACCAGGGCGTTGGCTTGGCTCATGCTGCTGAGAATGCCCGCACCTTGGGCGCCCGTCAGTGCCACTTGCCAGCTGCCATCGTCTGCCTGGCTGACCAACGCGCGCTGGTACTCGCTGCGCCCGGGGCGTTTTCGAATGGCGCTGGCACAGCGTGCGCGCAGCAGCGGCGTGGGCTCTGCACGGGCGCCGGCCAGCACCTTCAAGGCTGGTTGCGCCAACGCATAAAACGTGACCAGTGCCGCCACCGGGTTGCCGGGCAGTGCAAACAAGGTGGCGCGCTTGCGGTCGGGCCCGTTGAGGGTCCCAAACGCGAAGGGCCGCCCGGGCCGCATGGCCACCTTCCAGAAACCAACTTCGCCCATGCGCTGCAGCATCTGGCGCGTGTAATCGGCGTCGCCCACGCTGACGCCGCCACTGGTGACCACAGCGTCGCACTGCGCCACGGCGGTGGCCATGGTGGTCGACAAGGCCTCTTCGTTGTCGGGTACCAAGCCCAGGTCCAACACCTCGAAGCCCAGCCGGTTCAGCGCTCCCAGCAGCGAAGAGCGGTTGCTGTCGTAGATGCAGCCCGGCGCCAGCGGCTCACCCGGCGAACGCAGCTCGTCGCCGGTTGAAAAGAGTGCCACGCGCAGGCGCCTGCGCACGGTCATCGAAGCGTGGCCCAGCGAAGCCGCCAGGCCCAGATCGGCCGGCCGCAGCACACGGCCCGCAAGCAGCGCCGATGAGCCTTGTGCCAGATCTTCGCCCGCCCGCCGGCGGTTTTCACCGCTCTTCAGGGCGCCCGCGGCAATCTGGACGAAACCGTCCGTTACCTGGCACAGCTCGATGGGCACCACCGTGTCCAGCCCCGGTGGCATCACGGCGCCGGTCATGATGCGGATGCAGCGCCCGGCAGGAACCTGGCCGAGGTATGGAGCGCCGGCAAAAACGGTGGCGGCTTCAGCCTGCAAGCGCGTGGCGCCCTGTGCCTGCAAGTCTCCGCCGTGGAAGGCGTAGCCGTCCATCGCCGAGTTGTCGTGCGCCGGCACATTGATGGGCGACAGCAGGTTCTGGTGCAGCACGCGGCCCAGTGCCCGCGCCAGGGGCACGGTTTCGCTGTCGGTGATGGGCTGCAATGCCACGGCGATGGCGGCCTGGGCATCGGTGACGGGCAGTTCGTCGCCGCTGGCCAGCGGTGAAGGGCCGGGTTGGTTCATGGGCGACAGGGTGAGTCCCTCAGCGAGCCATGTTGCGCACGAAGCTGGGGCCGGCATGCGCTTCGATGCTTTGCGTCAGGTCCTTGAACCAGCCCACGGCTGCACCCACTTCCAGCACCACGAACATCGGCCCCACCAGCAGGCCCACCATGTCGTCGACAAAGGCCGGCTTGCGGCCTTCGTAGTGGTGCCCGACAAACTGGATGATCCAGCCCACGACGAACATGCCCAGGCCCCATCCGAGCCACTGCAATAGCGGCGCGTTGTGGACCAGATGTGCCAGTGCCGTCAGCGCCGCCACCGCCACCGTGGTGGCCACACCAATGCCCAGGTGGCCGCGCGTCAGGTACCACGCTCCCGCCAGGGCCATCACCAGCCAGGCCAGCGAGAAAGTGCCACCTGCCACGGCCCACTGCACGCGGGCCAGCATCACACTCACGCCAAACACGATCATCGGCACGCCCACCAGGTGGGTGGCGATGTTGCGCCGGTCTCGGTGGTATTCGGCGTACTGCTGCAGCAGTGTCAGGGCGGAGCGGAAAGGCGTGGCCATGAGGCCTCCTCGGTCGTGCGAAGCTTGAAGATTAACCGCTGGCCCCGGGCTGCAGCATCGGTGTCTGCGCTGAGCCAGGACTGTGGTTGCCTAGAATGAAGACCATATTGTTGGCGCCCCCGCCGCCAACGTACTCCACTGCGGCAGCACGCTGTGCTGCCGCCCCGCATTTCCACATCCTTTTTGCAACCGCACCCCAAGGCCGACCATGAGCTTGCTTGCCGACTGGCAGATTGTTGAGTACGTGCGCAAGCATCAGATGATCGATCCCTTTGAACCGGGCCAAGTGCGCCAGTCGCCCGACGGGCGCAAGCTGGTCAGCTACGGCACCAGCAGCTACGGGTACGACATTCGCTGCGCGCCGGAATTCAAGGTCTTCACCAACATCTACAGCACGGTGGTGGACCCGAAGGCCTTCGACCCGAAGAGCTTTGTCGACATCGAAAGCGACGTCTGCATCATCCCGCCCAACAGCTTCGCGCTGGCGCGCACGGTCGAGTACTTTCGCATCCCGCGCAACATACTCACCATCTGTCTGGGCAAGAGCACGTACGCCCGCTGCGGCATCATCGTCAACGTGACGCCCTTTGAACCCGAGTGGGAAGGTTACGTCACGCTGGAATTCAGCAACACCACACCGCTGCCGGCGAAGATCTACGCCGGCGAGGGTTGCGCGCAGGTGCTGTTTTTCGAAGGCAGCGCGGTCTGCCAGACCAGCTACAAGGACCGGGGCGGCAAGTACCAGGGCCAAGTCGGTGTCACCCTGCCGAAGGCCTGAGGCGGCTGAGGCAGCTCGCCATTCACGAGCAGGCGGTCCCGTGGCACGGGGCGGAGAGAACGCCCAGAATCGAGTTAAACACGTACAAACCGGGGGAGTAGCAGCATGAAATGGGAAGACCAGGAACGCAGCCAAAACGTTGAAGACCGCCGCGGGCAGGGCACGGGTGGGGGCATGCCACGCATTGGCGGCCGGGGCATCGGCCTGGGCAGCATCGTGATCGCGCTGGTGGCAGGCTGGATCTTCGGAATCAATCCACTCACGGTGCTGGGTGTGCTGGGGGGTGAAGGCGGCCTGACGGGCGGCGCGCCCACCCAGCAGTCGCCCGGCCCTGCGAAGGCGCCACCGCCGGCTGACAAGGCGGCAGCCTTCGTCAGCGTGGTGCTGCGCGACACCGAGCAGGTGTGGGGCAACTTGCTGCAGTCATCCGGCTCGCAGTACAAGGAACCCAAGCTGGTCCTGTTTCGCGGTGCCACGCCTTCCGCTTGCGGCACCGGCGAATCGGCGATGGGCCCTTTCTACTGCCCCGGTGACTCGAAGGTCTATCTCGACCTGGAGTTTTTCGACACCCTGTCCCGGCGCATGGGCGCGCCGGGCGACTTTGCGCAGGCTTACGTGGTGGCGCATGAGGTGGGCCACCATCTTCAGAACCTGATGGGCATCACCGGCAAGGTCGACGCGATGCGCGGCCGCGTTTCTGAAACGCAGATGAATGCGCTGTCGGTGCGCGTTGAACTGCAAGCCGACTGTCTGGCCGGCGTGTGGGCCCACCATTCCCAGAAGGGCAAGGGTTGGCTGGACCAGGGAGATATCCAGGAAGCCCTGAATGCCGCGGCGCAGATTGGCGACGACACCCTGCAGCGCCAGTCCACAGGGCGGGTGCGCCCTGAGAGCTTCACCCACGGCAGCGCCCAGCAGCGCATGACCTGGTTCAAGCGGGGCCTGGATTCAGGCAGCGTGGACCAGTGCAACACGTTCGACGCGAAGTAGCCCGTGGACTGCTGGCCGTCGACGCGCGCACTCGGGCCCGCCCCTGCGCGACTGAAATGGCGAAAGAAGCGGGCCGCGCGGCCTGAAGTTGCAAGGCTTGTGGCCTAATAGCGGGTTGTGCCAACCCGCAGGAGCCAATCATGGGCAACAAGATCGTCACCGAAGCCGACCGCAAGGCCAGCCCCCGTCCCGTCGCGCCTTCCGGTGTCACGGTCACCACGAAGCGGGGCCAGAAAGTCAGCCTCGAGCGTGGCGTCACCACGCGCAGCAAGAAGAACCCCGGCAAGCGCGCCAAGAAGGGCGGTTGATTCCCTGAACTGGGCACGCCAGCGCCGCGTGACCCGTGTTGCGACGGGCCTGAGTCGCAGCCCACGCAGATTCAAGGTCTGCACTGTCGGCGCCTTGAAATTGCCTGTGCAGTCCTCCGCCGCGCAGCGCGCCCGCCCCGGGGCTTTTTGCATGATGGCGCACCGCCCATGTTGCGCATCACCGAACTGAAACTTCCTTTGGACCACACCGCAGAGGCCTTGCGCACTGCGGTGATTGAACGCCTGGGCGTCGCGGCAGGTGATCTGCAGGACTTCACGGTGTTTCGGCGCGGCTATGACGCGCGTCGCAAGTCGGCAGTGTTGTGGATCTACACCGTCGACTGCGCCGTCCAGAACGAAGCTGCGGTGCTCGGCCGCCTGGCCAGCGACCCGCACGTCAAGCCGTCACCCGACACGCGCTACCGCCTGGTGGCCCAGGCGCCGGTCGATTTCAAGGCCAGTGGCCGGCCCCGGCCGGTGGTGGTGGGCTTTGGCCCTTGCGGCCTTTTCGCAGCGCTGGTGCTGGCACAGATGGGCCTGGCCCCCATCGTGCTGGAGCGTGGGCCCGATGTGCGCCAACGCACCAGGGACACCTGGGGCCTGTGGCGCCAGGGTGTGCTGGCGCCCGAAAGCAATGTGCAGTTTGGCGAGGGCGGTGCCGGCACCTTCAGTGACGGCAAATTGTGGAGCCAGATCAGCGACCCGCGCCACCTGACGCGCAAGGTGCTGACCGAATTCGTCAAGGCCGGCGCACCGGAAGAAATCCTGTTCGTCAGCAAACCGCACATCGGAACCTTCAGGCTGGTTGGCGTGATCGAGAAGATGCGCGCCGAGATCACGGCACTGGGTGGCGAAGTGCGGTTCGGGCAGCGCGTGGTGGACGTGCTGATCGAGGCGCAGCCGGGCGAGGAAGGTGCGCATCCCGGCGGCGGCCACATCCGGGGCGTGGTGCTGCAAGGCGGTGAAGAACTGCGTGCCGACCATGTGGTGCTGGCCCTGGGCCACAGTGCGCGCGACACCTTCACCATGCTGCACGAACGCGGCGTGTACATGGAAGCCAAGCCTTTCTCGGTGGGCTTTCGCGTCGAACATCCGCAGGGCGTGATAGACCGTGCGCGCTTCGGCAGCAACGCGGGCCATCCTCTGCTGGGGGCGGCTGACTACAAACTGGTGCACCACGCCAGCAACGGGCGCAGCGTCTACAGTTTTTGCATGTGCCCTGGCGGCACCGTGGTTGCCGCGACGTCGGAACCCGAGCGCGTGGTGACCAACGGCATGAGCCAGTACAGCCGCAACGAGCGCAATGCCAACGCCGGCATCGTCGTGGGCATCTCGCCGCTGGACTACCGCCAGACGGCCGGCGACGGGCCGGTCAGCCCGCTGGACGGCATGGCGTTTCAGCGCATCTGGGAGTCGCGGGCCTACGAATTGGGGGGCGGCGCCTACCAGGCCCCCGGGGCACTGGTGGGCGACTTCATCAAGGGTCAGCCTTCACGTGCAGTGGGCAGTGTTCTGCCTTCGTACAAGCCGGGTGTGCACTTCGTCGACCTCGCGCAAGCCCAGCGGCCGAGCCTGCCGCACTACGTGCTGGCGGCCATCCGCGAAGCGCTGCCGGCCTTCGAGCGGCAGATCAAAGGCTTTGCCATGCCCGACGCCGTGCTCACCGGCGTCGAAACCCGTACGTCGTCGCCGTTGCGCATCACGCGTGGGCGCGACTGGCAAAGTGTGAACGTCCGCGGCCTGTACCCCGCAGGCGAGGGCGCGGGCTACGCGGGGGGCATCATGTCAGCCGGTGTGGACGGCATCGAGGTTGCTGAAGCCCTGGGCCGGTCGCTGCTGGGCGTGGCCGCTGCCTGACGGGCGGGTGGGTTTAGCCGGCGTGCGGCGGCATGGGCTGGCCGCAATTCCAGCACTGTTCAAAAGGGCCGTCCACCGATTCCTGGCAGTGGCTGCACACCCAGAACCGGCTGGGCGCCTGGCGCCACTGTTCCAGCAGCTTGCGGGCTTCTTCGCATTGGCTGGCGTCCTGCACCCAGACCTCGGGCAGGCACTGGTCAGGCGGCAATTCCCCGGCAATGCTGCCCGCCCAAGTGCGTTGCACCGTGGCCGCCATGCCCGCGCCGCTGAGCATGTCGGCCCACAGTGTGGCCAGGACGAGGTTGGGGGCTTGCAGCACGCGTTTCATTGACAACTCTATCGTGCCATGGGTTCCTGGTGAACGGTTCGGGCTGGCGCCAGGGGCCAAAAACGGAGCCTTGGGCGGCAGCAGCAAGGCGAAGGGACTGGGCTTTGCCTTAACCTTGCGCCGTTTGTCTTGACCCTCAACCCCAGAACCCGCAGGAGAACACCATGCCCGCCAACAGCACCGCCATCCAGATCACCGCTTACGGCGAGCCGGAACAGATGCGCCTTGTCGACCTCCCCGTGGGTGAGCCGGGCCCGGGCGAAATCCGCATCCGCCACCACGCGTGCGGCTTGAACTTCATCGACGTGTATCAACGCACCGGCCTGTACGCTAACCCCTTGCCCTTGACGCTGGGCATGGAAGGCGCCGGAGTGGTGGAGGCGGTGGGCCCCGGCGTCGTCCACCTCGCGGCCGGTGACCGTGCGGCCTACGCCAGCAACCCACCGGGCAGCTACTGCCAGCTGCGCGTGATGCCGGCCAAGAATGTGGTGAAGCTGCCCGACAACATCGCCTACGACACTGGCGCTGCGATGATGCTGAAGGGCTTGACGGCGCAGTACCTGCTGCGCCGTACTTTGCCGGTTCAGGGGCTTCAGCCCGGTGACCATGTGCTGTTCCACGCTGCTGCCGGCGGCGTAGGGCTGATCGCCTGTCAGTGGGCCAAGGCGCTGGGCCTGCAGCTGATCGGCACAGCCGGTGGAAGTGCCAAGTGCGTGTTGGCGCTGGAACACGGCGCGGCCCATGCCATCGACTACACGAAAGAAGACTTTGTGGCCCGCGTGAAGGAAATCACCGGCGGCAAGGGTGTGAACCTGGTCTACGACAGCATTGGCAAGGACACCTTTGAGCGCAGCCTGGACTGCCTGCGTCCGCTGGGCCTTATGGCCAGCTTTGGCAACGCCAGTGGCCCAGTGGCGCCGTTCGCCATCGGTGCGCTGGGCCCCAAGGGTTCGCTGTACATCACGCGCCAGACCTTGTTTACGCACATTGCCACGCGTGAAGACACGCAGGCGATGGCCGACGAGTTGTTTGCGGTGGTCAGCAGTGGTGCGGTGAAGATCCGCATTGACCAGCGCTACCCGCTGGCTGACGTGGCGCAGGCGCATCGCGACCTGGAGTCGCGCAAGACGACAGGCAGTACGGTGCTGATGCCCTGAGCGCCAGGCTTCGGCTGGCGACGGGCGGGCGGCGTGAGGCGCCCAGAAAGGGCCGGACGGGCCGGGCTGGTGTTGCCGGCCGCCCGGCCTGAGATCGCAGGCGGCTGCAGTTCACAGGTGAAGCGTGGCGCGCAACCCACAGATCGGATTGCGCGCCCCGACGGTCGGGCCTTTACTGACTGCCGAACTTGTAGTCGGTTTTGGCCTTGCTGCGCAGGTCTTCCTGGTAGCGCTGAAGCTGCACCTGCTCCAGACGCTGCTTGATCTGGCCCTTCACGTCTTCAAAAGCCGGGAAGTTGGCTTCGCGGGTGTCTTCCAGGCGGATGATGTGAAAGCCGAACTGGCTTTTAACCGGCGTCTCGGTCATCTCGCCTTTTTTCAGCTTCGCCAGCGCGCCGCCGAATTCGGGCACGTAGCTTTCGGGCTTGGCAAAGTCCAGCTCTCCGCCGTTCTCGCCGGAGCCGGGGTCTTTGCTGTGCTTCTTGGCAAGATCCTCGAACTTGGCGCCGCCCTTGATTTGGGCGATCAGGTTCTTGGCCTCGTCTTCCTTTTCCACCAGGATGTGGCGGGCGCGGTACTCGGTGCCTGCGGCCTGGGCCTTGAATTTGTCGTACTCGGTCTTGGCGTCGTTGTCCGAGACCGGGTTCTTCTTCTTGAAGTCCTCGAACAGCTCGCGAATCAAGATGCTCTGGCGTGCCAGTTCCATCTGTGCCCGGTAGTCGGGGGTCGTGGCAAGGCCGCGCTTTTCGGCTTCTTGCATGTAGATCTCGCGCAGCACCACCTGGTCACGCGCCTGGTTGCCCATCTCGGGAGAGACTTGCTGGCCGGCACGCGCGGCCTGCTGCAACAGCTGGTCCACGCGCGCCTTGGGCACGGCTTTCCCGTTCACGATGGCCACGTTTTGAGCCTGCGCCGCCAATGGGGCCACGAGTGCGGCCACCGCCAGGGCAAGTGCTGCATGGTGGGCAACGGATTTAAGCAGAGTCATGTTGAACAAGGGCTTTCTCGCGGAGCGAAGGGGGAAGGGCGAAGGGCGAAGGGCGAAGGGCGAAAGGGGTTCAGCCGCAGGCTGAACCTGTGTGAACGGCCAGTGGCGTGGCCCGGCTGACAGACGGCGGGCGCAGTTCGGGCCTGCTTTCAGGCCTCACCGGGGGCCTTGGCCACGATGGCCAACGCATGCACGCGCTGCGCCGGCAACGAACCCAAAGAATCATACACAAGGCGGTGTCTGGCCACCCTGGACAGGCCGGTGAAGCGGCTTGACGTGACTTGTACGCTGTAGTGGCTGCCTTCGCGGGCCCCGGCATGGCCTGCGTGCAGGTGGCTGTCGTCCTGCACCACCAGCAGCTCCGGGTTCAGCGCGGTGCGCAGCAGGCCTTCTATGGTCTGGACATTCACGTTGCGCTGCCGGGGTCGCCGGGATTGAAGTCGATGGATGCCGAATTGATGCAAAAGCGCTCGCCAGTGGGTTCGGGGCCGTCTTCAAAAACGTGCCCCAGATGGCTGCCGCACTTGTTGCAGCGCACCTCCACCCGCACCATGCCATGGCTCTTGTCCACCACGCGTTCAACCACCTCGCTGTTGATTGGCTGCCAATAACTGGGCCAGCCGCAACCGGCGTCGAACTTCGTGCCGCTTTCAAACAACGGCGTGCCACAACCCACGCAGTTGTACTGGCCCGCTTCAAAATGGTCCCAGTACTGGCCGGTGAAGGCGCGCTCGGTGGCGGCATGCCGTGTCACTTCGTACTGCATGCGGTCCAGTTCGCTTTTCCACTCCTCGTCGGTCTTCTTGACCGGGTAGCGGGCGTCGTCGTGTGCGTGTGGCATGAGGGCAGGGGTCCATGGCGTGCAGAACCACTGCATTTTGGCACCAGAGGCCTGGGCGCCGCCGCATGCGGCCTTGTCGCGGCAGCGACAGGGCTGTCGGGGTAGTCCCTGAGCAGAAGGGGCATGCAGTTCAGATACCTTCTCCCAGTTGCCTTTCCATCCGTTTGGAGACCTTGCCCATGAGATTCGCCCGTCGTCCTTTTGCCTGTTCAGTGGCCGCAGCGGCCGCGCTGACTTCCAGTCTGGCTTTTGCCCAGGCTGGGCAGACCGTAAAGATCGCGTTCATCGACCCCCTGTCCGGCCCGTTCGCAAACGTCGGCCAAAATCAGCTGAAGAGCTGGCAGTTTGTGGCCGAGGAATTCAACAAGAAGAATGCGGCAGGCGTTAAGTTCGAGTTCGTCTCGTTCGACAACAAAGGCTCGCCGCAGGAAAGCCTGAACAGCCTGAAGGCCGCCATCGACCAGGGCATCCGCTACGTGGTGCAGGGCAACGGCTCGGGCGCAGCCCTGGCCATTTCTGACGCCGTGACCAAGCACAACGAACGCAACCCGGGCAAGGAGGTGGTCTACCTCAACTACGCCGCGGTGGACCCCGACCTGACCAACAGCAAGTGCTCGTTCTGGCACTTCCGCCTGGACGCTGACACCACCATGAAGATGGAAGGCCTGACCAGCTTCATGAAGGACCAGCCGGATGTGAAGAAGGTCTACGTCATCGGCCAGAACTATTCACACGGCGTGCAGGTGGAAAAGTACTTCCGCGAAGGCATTGCGCGCAAGCGGCCTGACGTGCAGGTGGTGGGCTCTGACCTGCACCCCATCGGGCAGGTGAAGGACTTCGCGCCCTACGTGGCCAAGATCAAGGCCAGCGGCGCCGATTCGGTGGTCACCGGCAACTGGGGCCAGGACCTGACTCTGCTGGTGAAGGCCGCGAAGGACGCTGGCCTGAACGCCAACTTCTACACCTACTACGCCGTGACGAGCGGCGTGCCCACAGCCATGGCCGCGGGCGTGGGTGGCAAGGTGCGTGTGGTGGCCATCGGCCACAACTCGCTGCCTGGCATCGCAGCCCGCATCCAGGACGACTACAAGACCAAGTTCAACGACGACTGGTACACCTTGCAGACCTATTCGGGTCTGGCGTTGCTGTCAGCCGGTATGGCGCAAGCCAAGTCCGTTGAGCCCGTCGCAGTGGCCAAGGCCATGAGCGGCATCAAGTTCCAGGGCCTGACGGGCGAGCTGGAAATGCGCAAGACCGACCACCAGATGCAGCAGCCGCTGTACATCACCGAGTGGCGCAAGGCCGACGCGAAGAGCAAGTACAGCGTCGAGAACACCGGCTTCAACTTCCAGGAAGTGCGGGTCATGCCTTCGTATGTGTCCAGCACGCCCACTTCGTGCCAGATGAAGCGGCCATAAAGCCAAGAGCAGCACTGCGCAGCGCGGTTGACGGCACCTGACCGGCACCGCGCTGCTTCCCTTTTTGCACCGATCCAGAGACACCGCACCACGCCTCGATGGACTTTTCCTACTTTCTGATCTCGCTGCTCAACGGCCTGTCGGTCGGGCTGCTGTTGTTCATGTTGGCATCGGGCCTGACGCTGATCTTCAGCATGATGGGTGTGCTGAACTTTGCGCACGCCAGCTTCTACATGGTGGGCGCCTACGTGGCCTACACCATCACGCAGGCCATCGGCTTTTGGTGGGGCTTGCTGCTGGCGCCGCCCATCGTGGGCCTGATGGGCGCCGCTTTCGAGCGCTTCGCCTTGCGCCGGGTGCACAAGTTCGGGCATGTGCCTGAACTGCTGATCACTTTCGGTCTGAGCTACCTGATCCTTGAAATCGTGGGCCTGGTGTGGGGCCGGCAGGCCTTGAACTTCCAGCCGCCGGAATCGTTGCGTGGGCCGCTGTTCACGGTGGTGCAGTTGCCCGAGGCACTGAGCCTGGCTTGGGGCTCCCCGCCCGAGGCCTGCAAAACCGTGGCAGACGCCATATGCACGCAGTTCCCAGCCTTCCGAGCCTTCGGCATGGTGGTGGCGGTGCTGATGTTGGCGGCGGTGTGGTTGTTGCTGACCCGCACCCGCATCGGGCTGGTGATTCAGGCTTCACTGACGCACCCCGACGCGGTGGAGTCCTTGGGCCATAACGTGCCCCGGGTGTTCATGATGGTGTTTGGTGGCGGCACGGCGCTGGCGGCCTTGGCCGGCGTGATTGGCGGGGCATTGCGCGTGACTGAACCGTCCATGGCGCTGGCCGTGGGCGCGGTAGTGTTTGCGGTCATCGTCATCGGTGGCATGGGTTCCCTCGCCGGCGCCTTTGTGGCCAGCGTGGGCCTTGGCGTGATCGACAGCTTTGCAGTCGGCAGCGACAGTTCGCTGGTGGACATGTTCAAGCACGTCGGGCTGGTCCTGACACCCGATTCCTTCGGCTATGCCATCTGGAGCGTGAAGATGAGCCAGGTGGCAGCCATCCTGCCTTACCTGCTGTTGGTGCTGATCCTGATCTTCAGGCCCAAGGGCCTGTTCGGCACGCGGGAGGGCTGACCCATGGCCAACCCGTCCACCGCATCAGCGGTCTATCACTTCAAGCCTTACAACGTGGGCCGCTGGCTCGTGTGGGGCGGCTACGCGCTGGTCATGATTGCTGCGCCCTTGCTGTGGAAGAGCAGTCTGTCATTGACCATGCTGTCGCAGATGGGCATTGCCATCATCGCCTGCCTGGCCTTCAACATGTTGCTGGGGCAGGGCGGCATGCTCAGTTTCGGGCATGCGGTGTACTCGGGCCTGGGGTCATTCTTCGCCATTCACGCGCTGAACATGGCCAGCAAGGGTCAGATCGTCATGCCAGTCAGCCTGGTGCCGCTGGTGGCCGGCGGCTTTGGTGCCTTGTTCGCCTTGCTGCTGGGTTACGTCACCACCAAGAAGGCCGGTACGCCTTTTGCCATGATCACGCTGGGTGTGGGCGAACTGGTGGCGGCCATGGCCCTGATGTTCCCGGGCTTCTTTGGTGGTGAAGGCGGCATCAACGCCAACCGGGTGCAGGGCGAGCCGTTCCTGGGCATCACCTTCGGACCGCAGGCGCAGCTGTACTACCTGATTGCGATCTACACCTTCATCTGCACCGCGCTGATGTTCGCATTCACGCGCACGCCGCTGGGGCGCATGCTCAACGCCGTGCGGGACAACCCCGAACGGGTGGAATTCATTGGCTACAACACACAGTTCGTGCGCTACTTTGCCTTCATCGCCAGCGGCTTTTTCATGGGCATCGCGGGCGGTCTGTCGGCGTTGAACTTCGAGATCGTCACCGCCGAGGTGGTGGGCGCACAGCGCTCGGGTGCCTACCTGCTGTTCACCTTCCTGGGTGGCGCGATGTTCTTCTTCGGGCCCATCATTGGCGCGGTGCTGATGGTGCTGTCGCTGGTGCTGCTGAGCGAACTTACCCAGGCCTGGCTGCTGTATCTGGGCCTGGTCTTCACCTTCATGGTGATGTACGCACCGGGCGGCATCAGCAGCCTGGTGATGATGAATCTGCGTGTGGCTTCCTTTGGCAAGCTGCGGCCGTTGTTGGCCTCGTACCTGGCCTTGGCGGGCACGGCGTTCACGGTGCTGGTGGGCGCGTCGGCGATGATCGAAATGGTCTACCACCTGCAGCTCAATGAAGCGCTGGGTCCGAACATGAAGTTCATGGGCGCCACGCTCAATGCCAAGGGCTTCGACAGCTGGTTCGGCGCTTGCTTCGTGCTGTTGGTGGGGGTGGGGTTGTTCGAGGCCGCGCGCCGGCAGTTCGTCAAGGAGTGGGGCCTGGTGCAGGAATCGATAGAGCGCGAAATCAAGAAGCGCGAGGCTGCGGTATGACGGCGGCTGCCAGCGAATTTGCGCTGGAGCTGCGCGATGTGCGCAAGAGCTTCGGCAAGACCGAGATCATCCGCGGTGCCAGCCTGCAGGTAAAAGCCGGCGAAAGGGTGGCCGTGATCGGCCCCAACGGCGCCGGCAAGAGCACGCTGTTCAACCTGATCAGCGGGCGCTTTGGCAGCACCTCGGGTGACATTCTGTTGGACGGCAAGAAACTCGACGGGCTGAAACCCTATGAGATCAACCGCCGCGGCTTGGCGCGCAGCTTCCAGGTCAGCAACCTGTTCACGCGCTTGAGCGTGTTCGAGAACCTGCGTTGTGCCGTGCTGTGGAGCATGGGCTACAAGTACAGCTTCTGGAGTTTTCTGGCCGGCGCGCGCGACGCCAACCAGCGTGCCGAAGAGGTCATGGAAATGATCAAGCTGCACACCCGGCGCGATGTGCTGGCCATGAACCTGACCTACGCCGAACAGCGGGCGCTGGAAATCGGCATCACCATCGCGGGCGGCGCCAACGTCATCTTGCTGGACGAGCCCACGGCGGGCATGAGCCGAAGCGAGACGTCCCGCTTCGTGAACCTGATCCGCGACATCACCGTGGGGAAAACCTTGTTGACCGTGGAGCACGACATGGGCGTGGTGTTCGGCCTGGCCGACAAGATCGCCGTGCTGGTGTACGGCGAGGTGATTGCTTTCGACACGCCGGAAAACGTGCGCGCGAACGAGCGCGTCAAGGAAGCCTACCTGGGCAGCGTGCTGGCCGAAGCGCAGTCGGCGCAGTCCACCGGGCAGGGGCACTGACGACCATGCTGACGCTGAAAGACGTACACGCCTTCTACGGCAAGAGCCACGTGCTGCATGGCGTGAGTTTCGAGGTTCGATCCGGTGAAATCGTGGCACTGCTGGGCCGCAACGGGTCGGGCCGAAGCACAACCGTGAAGGCCATCATGGGGCTGGTGGACGGTGCTGGCTCGGTGCAGTTCAAGGGCCAGGAAGTGCTGGGCCTCAAGGCCTTCGAAATCGCCCATGCTGGCATTGGGTATGTGCCCGAGAACCGCGATATCTTCCCGACGCTGACGGTGCATCAGAACTTGATGCTGGGCCAGAAGAACACTGCGAAGACCGGCCGCTGGTCATTCGACGACATGTACAAGCTGTTCCCACGCCTGCTGGAGCGGCAGCACACCGAAGCCGGCGTGCTGTCGGGCGGTGAACAGCAGATGCTGACGCTGTGCCGCACGCTGATGGGCGACCCCGAACTGATCATGATCGACGAGCCCACCGAAGGGCTGGCACCGAAGATCGTGGAACTGGTGGGTGAGTACCTTCGCGAACTGCGGCGCCGCGGCATCAGCGTGCTGCTGGTGGAACAGAAGCTCACCATTGCGCTGCAGGTGGCCGACCGGTGCCTGGTGATGGGGCACGGGCAGATCGTGTTTGAAGGCACGCCGGCGGAGTTGCGGGCCAATGCCTATGTGCGCAAGGAATGGCTGGAGGTGTAACAGCCTCGAATCTCTATCCCTTGATTGGGTGGTTTGCTGGCCAACCTCCGTCCTTTTGGGTCTTTGACGGTGCTTGTGATGCTAGATTCGATTTCGTCACATCCAGTTCCTACCTGTAGAGGTTTTCATGAAGTACAGAGCTTGGTTTGCAGTCGGTGCACTTGTTGGTTCGACATCTGCACATGCGATAAATACCCTTCAGCTCACGGGGTTCAGTTTTGAGCCCCGGGGTGTGCTGACCAATCCGTATACCGATATTGCTTCGAATTTCATCACCACCATTTCGGTTGATGGTTCAATGCCCGTGCCACCGCCAGCCGGTTCCTATGTCGGTGGCGGACAGATGGCAGGGACGTTCAACAGCCAATCGTTCCTGGCGTATTGCGTTGAGATCAGCATCCTGGTGAGTTTCGGCCCGGTCTACACCGACTACACCCTGGTGTCGGGCGCTGTTGGTTTCGGTACCCGGGCTGCGCATCTGGCCAGTCTGATGACCTGGGCCAGCGCCGCTGGCATGCCCAGCGACGCCGCCCAGTCGGCCGCATTGCAGGCTGCGGTGTGGGAAGTTGTGCACGAAACCACCGGCGGGCCTTATTCGTTCACGGGCGGGAAGCTGAAGACCACCAGCCAGAGTGCGACAACGCAGGCGGCGCTGAACAATATCCAAGCCAACTGGTCCACCATCTTGACCACCGCTCCCGCCTACACGGTATCGCGCCTGGATGGCGGCACGCAAGACCTTCTGACTTTCGCTCCTGTGCCTGAAGCCGGAACACTGGCGATGATGGTGGTGGGTCTTGCAGGCGTGGCCGCCGCGAGGCGGAGGCCTCACCAGGTTTGATCCGGTCCGAGCGTTTCAGCCAAGCCGCCTTCAGGCGGCTTTTTCGTTTGCGACAGCCGCTCGCCTTCTTTGTCGCAGCCGGGACAAATTTCTCCCCGCCCAGGCTCCTAGAATAGAACGATCGTTCACTTTTCGATCGCACAGGAGAACCGCATGGGTGCCAGCTACGCTTTGCAGGGTGATGTTGCCGTCATCACCTTGGACAACCCACCGGTCAACGGCCTGGGCTATGACACCCGGTTGGCGGTGGCGCAGGGTGTGGACCGCGCAGCGGCCGACCGCGCTGTCAAAGGCATCGTGATCACTGGCGCCGGCAAGGCCTTCTCGGGCGGCGCTGACATCCGTGAATTCGGCAGCGCCAAGGCCACTGCTGAACCCAACTTGCTCAGCCTGATCAAGCTGCTCGAGGACTGCCCCAAGCCGGTGGTCGCCGCCATTCACAGCGTGTGCATGGGCGGTGGTCTGGAACTGGCCCTGGGCTGCCATTACCGCATCGCCGCGCCGGGCACGCAGGTGGCGCTGCCCGAAGTGAAGTTGGGCCTGCTGCCTGGCGCCGGTGGCACGCAGCGCCTGCCGCGCGTGGTGGGCGTGGAAACGGCTCTCAACATGATCGTCAGTGGCGACCCCGTGAAGAGCGAACTGTTGGCCTCCTTGCCCGGCCAGAAGTTGTTTGACGCCATCGAAGCCGGCGACCTGCTGCAGGCCGCCTGCGCCATGGCGCGTGCCAAATCCGGCGAGCCACTCCCGCGCGTGCGCGACATGAAATGCACGCACCCGAACCCCGACGCCTATTTCGCCTTTGCGCGCAACATGGTCAAGGGCATGGCGAAGAACTTCCCGGCGCCCGCCAGGTGCGTGGACGCCGTGGAAGCCAGCGTGAAGCGCAGCTTTGACGCCGGCATGGCCTTCGAGCGCGACCAATTCATCAGCCTGATGATGACCTCCGAGTCCAAGGCCTTGCGCCATGCCTTCTTTGGCGAGCGCGCGGCCAGCAAGATTCCCGACGTGCCTGACAGCACACCGCAGCGCAAGGTCGAAAAAGTGGCCGTCATCGGCGCCGGCACCATGGGCGGCGGCATCAGCATGAACTTCCTGAATGCCGGCATTCCGGTAACCATGCTGGAAATGAAGCAGGACGCTTTGGACCGTGGTGTGGCCACCATCCGCAAGAACTACGAATCCCAGGTGAAGAAGGGCAAGCTCAAGCAGGACAAGCTGGACGCCCGTATGGCGCTCTTGACCACCACGCTGAGCTATGCCGACATCGCGCAGGCTGACCTGGTGATCGAGGCCGTGTTTGAAGAAATGGGCGTGAAGGAAAAGGTCTTCAGCACGCTGGACGAGGTGATGAAGCCCGGCGCCATCCTGGCCAGCAACACCAGCACGCTGGACGTCAACAAGATCGCTTCGTTCACGAAGCGCCCGCAGGACGTGATCGGCACGCACTTCTTCAGCCCGGCCAACGTGATGAAGCTGTTGGAAGTGGTGCGCGGCGAGCATACCGCCAAGGACGTGCTGGCCACGGTGATGGCCATTGGCAAGAAGATCCGCAAGACCAGCGTGGTGTCGGGCGTGTGCGATGGTTTCATCGGCAACCGCATGATCGAACAGTACAGCCGCCAGGCCGGCTTTCTGCTGGAAGAAGGCTGCACACCGGCGCAGGTGGACCGTGCGGTGGAAAGGTTCGGCTTTGCGATGGGCCCGTTCCGCATGGGCGACCTGGCCGGCAACGACATCGGCTGGGCCATCCGCAAGCGCCGCTACCTGGAAAAGCCGGGCATGCGCTACAGCAAGACGGCCGA
Organism: Burkholderiales bacterium; assembly: GCA_043717565.1. Taxonomy (GTDB): domain Bacteria; phylum Pseudomonadota; class Gammaproteobacteria; order Burkholderiales; family Burkholderiaceae_C; genus Rubrivivax. Next base: position 22,876 of record JAYSXE010000030.1, read on the forward strand.
CCTGCTGTGCGAACTGGGCCGCTTTGGCCAGAAGACGGGCGCTGGCTGGTACGACTACCAGGCCGGCAAGCGCGACGCCATTCCCTCCAAGCTGGTGGAAGACATGATCGCGAAGCACAGCGCCGACCTGGGCGTTGCCCCGCGCAAGATCGGTGACGAAGAGATCGTGCACCGGCTGGTTTACGCGCTGGTGAACGAAGGCGCGAAGATCCTGGAAGAGGGCATCGCCAGCAAGGCCAGCGACATCGACATGGTCTACCTCACCGGCTACGGCTTCCCGTTGCACCGCGGCGGCCCGATGTGCTACGCCGATCAGCAGGGCCTGTTCAACGTGGTGCACACCATGAAGCGCTTCGCCGCCAATCCGCACGACGACGCCAGCTTCTGGCAGCCGGCGCCGCTGCTGGCCCGGCTGGCGGCCGAAGGCAAGAGCTTCACCTGACGCCCCTTCAAGCCTTGGCGTGAGAGCCCGCTGATGACCAGGCGCCTGCTGCTCGGCCTGTTGGCTGCGCTGCTGCTGCTGGGTGCTGGCCTGGTGGCCAACACCCTGCGGCAGGGCTCCCGGCAGGTGGTGGTGGCGCCGCTGGCACCGCTGGCGGTGGACCAGCCGCCCCTGGTGCAGACCATGGCGGCAGCAGTGCGCGCCAAGACCGTCAGCGGCCTGCTCGACCCCGCGGGCGTGGCGGCCGAGTTCGACGCACTGCACGCCCACCTGCGCAGCGCCTTTCCGCTGGTGCACAGCCGCCTGCAGCGCGAAGTGGTGGGCGGGCACAGCCTGCTGTTCACCTGGGCGGGCAGCGATGCCCAGGCCGCCGGCGTGTTGCTGATGGCACACCAGGACGTGGTGCCCGTGGCCCCGGGCACCGAGACGCTGTGGAAGAAGCCGCCCTTTGAAGGTGCCGTGGACGACGGCGCAGAGGGCGGCATGGTCTGGGGCCGCGGTGCGCTGGACAACAAGAGCAACCTGGTGACGCAGTTGCAGGCGGTTGAACAGTTGCTGCAGTCGGGCTTCAAGCCCCGGCGCACCATCTATCTGGTCTACGGCCACGACGAAGAGGTGGGTGGCCAACGGGGGGCCGTGCCCATCGTGGCCTTGCTCAAGCAGCGCGGGGCGAAGCTGGCCTTTGTGCTGGACGAGGGCCTGGCTGTGACTGAAGGCATCCTGCCGGGGGTGGCGCAGCCGCTGGCGCTGGTGGGCTTGGCCGAAAAGGGCTCGGTGTCGCTGAAGTTCACGGCCCAGGCGGCGCCCGGGCATTCTTCGATGCCGCCGGCTGCCGGCAACAGTGCCATCGGCATGCTCAGCGCGGCCCTCACGCGGCTGGACCACCAACCACTGCCCGGCGGCATACAGGGTGCTGCTGCCGAGCTGTTTGCCGTGGTGGCGCCCGAGTTGCCTTTTGGCCAGCGTCTGGCCATGTCCAACCTGTGGCTGTTCAAGCCGGTGGTGGAAAGCATGCTCGGCAAGAGCGCGTCCAGCAACGCGATGCTGCGCACGACCACGGCGCTGACCATCCTGAACGCTGGCAACAAGGAAAACGTGCTGCCGGGCAAGGCCGAGGCGGTGGTGAATTTCCGCATACTGCCCGGCGACACCTCGGCTTCGGTGCTGGCCTTTGCACGCAAGGCCGTGGCTGATGAGCGGGTTGACGTGCAACTGCTGGGCACGCCTTTTGAACCGTCAAAGGTGTCTTCGCCGAAAGCCGACGGCTACCGCGTCATCGAGCGCACCATCCGCGAGGTGTTCCCCGACGCGCTGGTGGCACCTGGCCTGGTGCTGGCGGCCACCGATTCACGCCATTTCCAGGACCTGGCCGAACAGGTGTACCGCTTCATGCCCATCCGCTTCAAGGCGGCAGACCTGGCGCGCGTGCACGGCACCGACGAACGCATCTCCGGCAACCAGCTGGCCGACATGGTGCGCTTCTACTTCCGCCTGTTGCAGCAGTCGGCACAGTGAGCGCAGTTGCTGCAACCCCCGAATTTTCGAAACCGATTTCCCCAACCACAGAAGGCCCACCATGACACAAGCCGTCATCGTCTCCACCGCCCGCACACCCCTTTGCAAGAGCTGGAAGGGCGCCTTCAACATGACCCACGGTGCCACGCTGGGGGGCCACGCCGTGAAGCACGCCGTTGAACGCGCCGGCATCGAAGGCGCCGAGGTTGACGACGTCATCATGGGCTGCGCCAACCCCGAGGGCGCCACCGGCGCCAACATCGCGCGCCAGATTGCATTGCGTGCCGGCCTGCCCATCACCACCAGCGGTGTCACCGTCAACCGCTTTTGCAGCAGTGGCTTGCAGACCATTGCGCTGGCGGCGCAGCGAATCATTGCCGGCGAAGGCGACATCTTTGTCGGCGGCGGCGTGGAAAGCATCAGCTGCGTGCAGCAAGAGATGAACCAGCACATGATGATCGACCCGGCGCTGCAGAAGACCAAGCCCGAGATCTACTGGAACATGCTGCAGACGGCAGAGCAGGTGGCCAAGCGCTACGGCATCGCGCGTGAACGCATGGACCAGTACGGCGCTGCCAGCCAGCAGCGCGCCAGCGCAGCGCTGGAAGCGGGCCGGTTCAAGGACGAGATAGCCCCCATCACCGTGACGGCTGGCGTGGCCGATGCCGTGATGGGCCTGCGCAGCAAGGAAGTGACGGTGGCCAATGACGAGGGCATCCGCGCCGGCACCACCTACGAAGCCATCTGCAACATCAAGCCCGCCGTTGCCGGTGGCGTGATTGCGGCCGGCAACGCCAGCCAGTTTTCAGACGGCGGCGGCGCCTGCGTGTTGATGCACGAAACGGTGGCCGAGCGCAAGGGACTGAAGCCGCTGGGCCGCTTCCTGGGCTTTGCCGTGGCCGGCTGCGAGCCCGACGAAATGGGCATTGGCCCCGTGTTCGCCATTCCCAAGGTGCTGAAGCGCCTGGGCTTGACGGTTGCGGACATCGACCTGTGGGAACTGAACGAAGCTTTTGCCGTGCAGGTGTTGTACTGCGCCGACAAGCTGGGCATTCCGATGGACCGCCTGAACGTCAACGGTGGCGCCATTGCGGTTGGCCACCCCTATGGCGTCAGCGGCCAGCGCCTGACCGGCCACGCGCTCATCGAAGGCAAGCGGCGCGGTGCCAAGCGCGTGTGCGTCACGATGTGCGTGGGCGGTGGCATGGGCGCAGCCGGCATCTTCGAAGTGCTCTGACCCGACAAGGCGATGGAGATGCTGGCGCAGGGCGCCCTGGTGAAAGTCGCAGGGCCCGCTGCGTGATGGATCTTCAAGAACTGAAGGCCTTTTTTGCGCTGTCGCCTTTCATGCAGGACCTGGGGGTCACGCCCACCGCGGTGGGCGTGGGCACGGTGGCGGCGGAAATGCCGCTGCGGCCGCGGCACCTGCAGCACACCGGGCAGGCCCACGCCGGCGTGATGGCCACGCTGGCCGACCACGCCATGGGTTCTGCGGCGCAGACGCTGGCGCCCGAGGGCTGCTGGGCCATGACCGCCGAGCTGAAAACCAGCCAGCTGCGCCCGGGAAAGGGCGAGCGGCTGGTGTGCGAGGCGGTGGTCATCAAGGCCGGGCGCACACTCAGCTTCACCGAAGCGCAAGTCTTTGCGCAGACCGGCGGGCAGCGCACGCTGGTGATGAAAGCCTCGGCCACGATGGCCCTGGTCAAACCTTGACGAGCCCGTATGCGCCAGACACTTGATTTCCTCTTGAACCACTGGCTCGGCGTGGCCGCGCTGCTGCAGCGGCCGCGCTTCAGCGACCATTCGCTGGAGACCTTCGCTTCGGTGCTGGACACCTGCGAACGCATCGCTGCCGAAAAGTTTGCGCCCTTCAACCGCCTGAGCGACACGCAGGAACCCCATGTCGTTGCCGATGCTGACGGTGACACGGTTCACCTGCCGAAAGAAACCCACGCCGCCATGGCTGCGTATGTGGACAGCGGCATGCTGGCGGCAGCGCAAGACTATGAACTGGGCGGCATGCAGCTGCCCTGCGTCATTGAAATGGCGGCCAACGCCTTTTTCAGCAAGGCCAGCGTGTCCATGGGCGGCTACGCCATGCTGACCAGCGGCAACGCCAACCTGCTGATGGCACATGGCACGCCGCTGCAGCGCGAGGTGTTTGCGAAGAATGAATTCGCCGGCCGCTGGTTTGGCACCATGTGCCTGAGTGAGCCGCAGGCTGGTTCGTCGTTGAGCGACGTGGCCACCCGCGCGGTGCCCGATGGTGATGATTTCGAAGCCGAAGCACTGGGCCCGCGCTATCGGCTGCGCGGCAACAAGATGTGGATCAGCGCCGGCGAGCACGAGCTCACCGAAAACATCGTTCACCTGGTGTTGGCCAAGATACCGGGGCCCGACGGCAAGCTGGTGGCGGGCACACGCGGCATTTCGCTGTTCATCGTGCCCAAGCGGCTGGTCAATGAAATGGCCGAGCTCACGGGCGAACGCAACGACGTGGCGCTGGCCGGTCTGAACCACAAGCTGGGCTACCGCGGCACCACCAACACGCTGCTGAACTTCGGCGAGGGGAAGTTCCCGGTGCGGGGTGACCATGGTGGCGGCCTGGACGGGCAGGGCGCCGGTGCCATCGGCTACCGCGTCGGCGCGCCGGGCGAAGGCCTGCGCTGCATGTTCCACATGATGAACGAGGCGCGCATTGGCGTGGGCCTGGGCGCGGTGATGCTGGGTTATGCGGGCTATGAAGCCAGCCTTGACTACGCGCGCACGAGGCCGCAGGGCCGGCCCGTCACGGGTGGCGGCAAAGACGCCACGCAACCGCAGGTGCCGCTGATCCAGCATGCCGACATCAAGCGCATGCTGCTGGCGCAGAAGTCTTATTGCGAAGGCGGTCTGGCGCTGGAGCTGTACTGTGCGCGCCTGGTGGACGAACTGCACACCGGCGACAGCGCCGCCGCGGGCGAAGCGGGCACGCTGCTGGAAGTGCTGACGCCCATCGCCAAGAGCTGGCCCAGCGAGTGGTGCCTGGAAGCGAATTCACTGGCCATCCAGGTGCTGGGCGGCTACGGCTACACACGCGACTTCCCGGTTGAACAGCACTGGCGTGACAACCGTCTGAACATGATCCACGAGGGCACCCACGGCATCCAGGGCCTGGACCTGCTGGGCCGCAAGGTGGTGATGAACGGCGGCGCGGGCCTGAAGCTGCTGGCCACACGCATCAGCGACACCGCGCAGCGCGCCGGCCAGGTGCAGGGCCTGGCGGAGCCGGCCAACCAACTGGCGGCCGCGCTGCAGCGGCTGGGTGCGGCCACCAAGTCGGCCTGGGCCACTGGCGTGCCCGAAGAGGCGCTGGCCAATGCCACGCCGTACCTGCAGGCCTTTGGCCATGTGGTGCTGGCCTGGCTGTGGCTGGACGTGGCGCTGGCGGTGAAGGGGCATGCAGCTGCTGCAAACGCACAGGCCATACTGTCGGCGTCTCAACAGCAGGGAAAACTCGCCGCCATGCACTACTTCTTCGCCTACGAACTGCCCAAAGTCGACGCCTGGCTGTCGGTGGTGCGCGACCGTGAACCCGTCTGCCGCCTGATGCATGAAGACGGTTTTTGAACATGGGCAACAAGGCGCTCGAAGCCTGGGCCTGGGTGTTGATCTACGCGGGCCTGCTGCTGGTGATGCTGGGCTTTTATCTGCAGGCCGAAGGTGGCGGTGGCTGGCCTTTCAAGCTGCTGGGTGCGCTGGTGGTGGCGCCCGGTGTGGTGATGATTCTGATAAGAGCCAAAAGGGGCCGCGGGCCCCAGGACGGAGATTGACATGCACACAGCAAACAACCGCCGCCGCACCCTGATGCTGGGCGCCAGCATGGCCGCCGCTGGGCTGGTGGTGGGTTCACAAGCGGGTTGTGCCACCCCCGCGGGTGCAGGTCACAGCCTGCCTCCCATCGTTTTTGTGCACGGCAACGGCGACACCGCGGCGCTGTGGGTCACCTCGCTGTGGCGTTTTGAATCCAACGGCTGGCCGTGCGAGCGCCTGCACGCCATTCACCTGCCGTACCCGCTGG